>NZ_ML660182.1:366129-666129 GCF_007004735.1 Salinigranum halophilum | reverse complement strand
ACGCTCTCGAACGTCGAGGAACTGGAGGAGGCCGAGTGGGACGCGGTCATGGACGTCAACGCGAAGGGGGTGTTCCTCTGTGCGAAAGCGGCGATTCCCGAACTCAAGCGGAGCAACGGGACGATGATAAACACGGCCTCTATCGCGGGTGAAATCGGTGCCGCGGGGCTCGGACACTACGTCGCCTCCAAACACGCCGTGATGGGGCTGACGAAGTGTCTCGCGCTGGAACTCGCGCCGGACGACGTCACGGTCAACGCCATCTGTCCGGGCATCGTGAACACGCCGATGTGGTCGAAGGTGCTCACGCCGGCGATGGGCGGCGATTACGAGGAGATAATCGAGGACGTGATGCCCCTCGGACGCGACCAGACGCCGGAAGACATGGGCCGGCTGGCGGTCTTCTTCGCCACGAACCGGAACGTCACCGGCGAGGCGGTCAAGGTCGACGGCGGCATCACCCAGAACGTCATCTGACGGTCGGACGACGCACCCAACGTTTTTCATCCGGCACTCGGTGTCTCGACCATGGCCACACCTCCCGTGTATCCGCCGCTCGTCACACCGTTCACCGCGTCCAACGAGGTCGACGTCGACGCGCTCGCCGCGCTCGTCGACGCCGTCGAATCCCGCGGCGTCGACGGCGTCGTCCCCTGTGGCACCACCGGCGAGTTCGCCAGCCTCACCGAGGCGGAGTACGAGACGGTCGTCGAGACGACGGCCGACACGGCGAGCGGCCGTGTGGTCGCGGGTGTCGCCGATACGAGCGTCGCGGGCGTCCGGTCGAAGGTCGAAACCGCCGCCGACGCGGGCTGTGACGCGGTGCTCGTGACGGGGCCGTACTTCCACACCGAGAACGCGGCGGGTGGAACCGAGTCGTTCCTGCGGGCGGCCGTCACGGACGCGCCCCTCCCGGTGTACCTCTACAACATCCCGGTGTACGTCGGTGACCGACTCGACTCGCGGACGGTGAGCGCGCTCGCCGAGGCGGGGCTGGTCGCGGGCATCAAAGACTCCAGCGGCGACCTCGACTACTCGCTCTCGCTCGACCGGTCGACGCCCGACGACTTCGAGCTGTTCTGTGGCTACGACAGCGTCCTCGTGCCCGCACTCACCAGCGGGGCGACTGGCGGAATCAACGCGCTCGCGAACGTCGTCCCGGAAGTGTTCGACGCGGCGACTGTGGCACTCGCGGAGGGCGAAATCGAACGAGCCGTCCACCTCTCACAGATGGCGATTGCCCCGCTGTTCGAGCAGTGTGCCGCTCACGGGTTCGCGCCGGCGACGAAGGTCGGTGCGGCCGCCCGCGGGTTCCTCGACTCGACGGCGGTTCGGCCGCCGCTCGTCGACCTCGACGAGGGCGCACGGGGAGACGTCGCCGACGCCGTCGACGAGGCGCTGGCGGTCGTCGACGTGGACTGACTCGTTCTGACTCTTGCGACAGAGGGTTTAGGTACGATGACGCGGCCAGTGGTCCCGTGACCTGAGACCAGTCACGGGGCGTCCAGCGGTTGTGCGGCACACTACCCCGTGTCTCTCACCGGTGTCGCCTGTTCGCCCCATGGTCGTCTCTCCCTCTGCTCTGTCTCACGGACGAGTGACGCGCTCCTCCTGACATCGAGCTGTACACTTATCCACGCTCGGACCTACCTCTGGCTATGGTAGACGCATCTGTCCACCTCATCGACCGTGGTCGTGTCCACGCCGACAGAGGGTTCGTCGTCGACGGCTACACGATGGGCACCGCCCAGGAGCCGAACCCCGACCACGACATCGCGGAGTTCGTGGTGTGGAACGCCGTCGTCGACCACCCCGACTGCACCGCGCTGTGGGATACTGGCTCTCACCCCGAGGCGGGCGACGGCTACTGGCCCGAACCGCTGTACGCTGCGTTCCAGCACGTCGATGCCGCCGACCACGACCTCGAGTCGGACCTCGACGAGGCCGGGTTCGGCCTCGACGACATCGACGCCGTCGTGATGAGTCACCTCCACCTCGACCACGCCGGCGGGCTCGCGGCCTTCGCGGGGACGGACACGCCCATCTACGTCCACGAGGAGGAGCTGAAGTTCGCGTACTACTCGGCGAAGACGACGGAGGGCTCGATGGCGTACCTCGCGTCCGACTTCGACCACGACCTCGCCTGGGAGGTCGTCCACCGTGACAGGCACACCCTGGCGACGGACTTCGAACTCGTCCACCTTCCGGGCCACACGCCCGGCGTCCTCGGGGCTCGCATCGACCTCCCCGACGAGACCGTGCTCGTCGCCGGCGACGAGTGCTACGTCGACGCCAACTTCACCGAGGAAGCCCCGCTGGGGCCGGGGCTCCTCTGGAGCGAGCGTGACTGGCTCGACAGCCTCCACCTCCTGAAAGAGGAGGTCCGACAGACGGACGGGCCGGTCGACGTGCTGTACGGTCACGACCTCGAACGGTTCGAATCGTTCGACGGCGGCTGGAACCGGTGACGACCGCCCGGCTGGTGCCAGTCGTGCGCACCGAGGACAAATTCTTTTAGGTGCAGGCCTCGTATCTGAGCATCAATGCCGAGTTCGATGGCCGAGTACCTGCGGGCAGATATGGAGTGCGAGGGCCTCCTCGAGTGTTTCCACGGGCTCAAAGAGCTCGACCGAGAGGTCTTCCAGTCGCTCGTCGACGCGGAGGAGCGGTTGACCGTCGACGAGATCGCCGAGCGCGTCGAACGGGAACGCTCGACGGCGTACCGGAGCGTCCAACGGCTGCTGCAAGCAGGGCTCGTCCAGAAGGAACAGGTCAACTACGAGCAGGGCGGGTACTACCACGTCTACCGGCCGGTCAGCGCCGAGGAGGTCACCGAGGACATGCAGCGGATGCTCAACGACTGGTACGCCAAGATGGGCCAGCTCATCCAGGAGTTTCGCGACAAGTACGACGACGAGCTGGAACCGGCGACGGCCGACTGAGTTTCACGCGCCTCGGTACCACCTATCTCACCGGTTCACTTAGGAACGCTGAGCCCCTATTTATCCCGTTGTGAACAAGAACGAACTCGTCCACCTCCACACCCTCCTGGTCCGGGTGGCCGAGGAGTACGCCGGGTGGGGCGTCGCGACCAGCGACGACTTCTCGGCGTATCGCGCCCTCCGGACGACACCGATGGCACTCAGGCGCTCGCGTGCCGACCACGAGGCCGCGACGCTCGTCCTCGCGCGGACGCTCGCGGAACTCTCGGGGACCCCCCGGCTCGAGGTCCAGTCGGTCGAAGACGCCGCGACCCGCTGACCGGAGCGATTCGACAAACCACTAAGGGCCGCCCAGCGTAGCCACGGGTATGCGACTCGAGGAATTCTGGGGCGTCGGACCGAAGACGGCCGAACGACTCCGCGACTCGCTCGGGGAGGTGGAAGCCGTCGACGCCATCGAGTCCGCGGACGTCCGACGGCTCGTCGGGGCTGGCGTGACCCGTGGACGGGCCACACGCATCCTCAGGCGGGCGCAGGGGGAGGCCGGGATGGACCTGCTGGCGACACGTGACGTCCGGAAGGTCTACGACGACCTGGTCACGCGGGCGGCTGCCCACGCGGTCACGGCGCACGCGGCCGACCGAATCCGCGTCCTCACCCCGCTGACCGACCGGGCCGAACAGGAGGCCCGGCTCGACGAGGTGCTCGCCGCTCGTGACGCGTGGCGTGCGCTCGACGAGGGGGGCCGCACCCGTGTCATCGACGCGTTCGAGGCGTACGACGACGCGGAGGTGACGAAACCGGCCGCCGTCCGTGCGGCGCTCGCGCTCCGCGAGGCGGGACTCGGCGGTGAGACGTTCGCGGCGCTCGAGGACATCGACGAGGACCGACTCGCGGACGCAGCCGACGCGCTGGAGGCACTCGACGCGGACGAGCAGGTGGCGATGGGCGCAGACGCCGAACTCGACCGACTACGGACGCAGTTGGCGGCCGCCGAGGAACTTGAGGGGAGCGCGTTCGACCTCATCGACAGCATCCGCGAGCGCGGTGTCCGCGACCTCTCCGAATTCCGCCACGCGTTCGTCGAGTACGTCGCCGCGGAGACCGACCTGACGCGAGGGACGGTGACCGCCGCGACTGCCGACGACGCCGTCGACGCCGCGGACTTCGTCTCGAGTTCGCTTCGAGCGCTGGTCGCCGACCGTCGCGCACGGGTCGACGAGCGGGAGACGACGGTCCGCACCGAGTTGGAGGCGGCCGTCGACGAGGTCCGCGACGACGTCGAACGGGCGGTGTCGGCAGTCGACGACATCGCCGTCGCGCTCTCGCTGGGACGGTTCGCCGACACGAACGACCTCACCAGACCCACGCTCGTCAAGGACGGCCTCGCGGTCGACCGGGCGCGGAACCTCGGCCTGTCGGACCCACAGCCGGTCTCGTACGGCATCGGGGACCACTCGCTCACCGCGCCGTCTTCGGACAGGGTCGCCGTCCTCACCGGTGCCAACAGCGGGGGGAAGACGACGCTGCTGGAGACGCTCTGTCAGGTCGCCCTCCTCGCGTCGATGGGGCTCCCGGTGCCGGCCGAACGCGCAGCGGTCGGCCGGTTCGACGCCGTCGTCTTCCACCGGCGACACGCCTCGTTCAACGCGGGCGTCCTCGAATCGACGCTGAAGACCATCGTCCCGCCGCTGTCGCGCGAGGGGCGGACGCTGATGCTCGTCGACGAGTTCGAGGCCATCACCGAACCCGGGCGCGCGGCGGACCTCCTCAACGGCCTCGTGTCGCTCACCGTCGACCGCGACGCGCTCGGCGTGTACGTCACCCACCTCGCCGACGACCTCTCGCCGCTCCCCGACGAGGCACGCACCGACGGCATCTTCGCGGAGGGGCTCACACCCGACCTGGAACTCGAGGTGGATTACCAGCCGCGGTTCGGCCAGATCGGTACGTCGACGCCGGAGTTCATCGTCTCGCGGCTGGTGGCGAACGCCCGCGACCGTACGGAACGACAGGGGTTCGAGGCGCTCGCGGCGGCGGTCGGCGAGGAAGCCGTCCAACAGACGCTCTCGGATGCACGATGGTCGAAGTGACCAGTGTTTACCGTCAGAGCGAACAGTATCGGGTGTAAAACGAGTGTTAACTGTATTTTCATCAGTTTATTCCGAAAAACGGACCGCATTCGTGTTATAGATTCACGAAGGCTTTAATACGTACGGCTATTGAGTGGTACTGTGAATACAGGTCCCCTCCTCTCCGTCGGCTGTGTGCCCGACTGCGAGTACGAAGTCGAGTCCCGAGACGAACTGGCGGTCGTCGAGGAGATGACGACACACATGTGGGAAGAACATCGTCTCCAGGTCGACCCGCTCGACGTGCGCGAGATGGTCCGCCCGAGTCACCGCATCTCACACAGAGAGACGAACGCGTCCACGTCCGCCGAGAGCCACGTCTCGAGTCGCTCGGAGTGAGCGCGCCCCCGCGGGTAGATGGTACAGCGGTCCGTCCGATGTTCGTAGCTGACGACGACGCTGTGGAGGTCGAACGAGCGGGTCTCCGCGGCATCCGTCGTGTCGGAGTGGACGGCCATCGCCTGCCGACTCGCTGTCACCGGGCATGAACCCTGCTAAGTCTGATATATAGACTAGAAAAGAAATATTTATCTTCCGGCGTCAGGGGTCGCTGTGGGTCGGGTCAGTGACTGTCTCCTGTCGGGTCGACCACGGCCCTCCGACGAAAGTGGCAGATTGAAGTAGCCGGACGGGCCTCTCTCCGTGAGATGGTTGACCCGACCTCCGACCTCGACGAGGACGTCGACGAGAGCAACGCGCCGGCCTGTGCGATCTGCGAGACGAAGCTCATCCGCGACCCGGACCACCACGTCGTCACGTGGATCGACGCCGGACAGATGCAGGTTCGACACTTCTGTAGCCCGGCGTGTCGCGAAGCGTGGGACGACAGCGAACGGGTCTGACGCTCACTCCGACCAGAACCGGTCGAGGCCAAACGAGAGCATGTCGGCGCTGACGGGCCGGAACTCCTCGCGTTCGGTCTCGGGGAAGAACCCGCGGACGCTGTCCCACGAGTCGCGGGCGTAGCGTTCGTCGACGAGGACGCGGACCCCTCGCTCGTCGGTGCCCCGGATGACGCGGCCGAGCGCCTGCCGGGCTTTTCTCACGGCGGGAACGAGCAACGCCGTCCGAAAGCCGTCGCCGAACTCCCGGTCGTACGCCGCTCGAACAGCCTTCGTGCGGGGGCTCGACGTGTCGACGATGGGGACCCCGCAGACGACGGCCGCCGAGAGCCGGTCGCCGCGGTAGTCGACGCCCTCGGTCAGTGTCCCGCGGAGACTCGTCACGAGCACCTTGCCGGAACCGGCGAAGAACTCGCTCTTCAGCGACTCCGTCGCGTCGTCACCCGACGCCTCGTCGACGAGGACAGCCTTCTCGACGGTCTCGTCGAGTCGTTCGGCCATCCACCGCGCCTCGGCGTAGCTGGGCATCCCGACGAGGACGTTCCCGGGCGAGCGGGCCACCTCGCAGACGGCGTCGACGTACACCGCTCGCGTCTCCGAGTCGGTCCCCACGGAGCCGCGGTTCTCGTAGGTGTACTTGGGCGCGTCGACGGCGAAGCTCGCGCGGTGCGCTTCGGGGAACCCGAGCCCGTACGTCCGCTCGACGACCGGTCGACCGCCGTCTGCGAGCGCGTCGAGGCCCGTGACCTGCCGGAAGACGTCCATCGGTTCGAGCGTCGCGCTCATCAGGACGCCGCCACCGAACTCCGAGAGGCGGTCGGCGATGGCCTCGCCGGGGAGACAGTTGTGGAGCGCGAGCCGCGCGTTGTACCCCCGGCGCCACTCGCTCGCCGTCTCGTCCCACGTGCGCTCGAGTTCGATTTCGCGGAAGAAGGTGCCGTGGTCGAGCGCGCGCCACGCCGTGAGTGTCCGACCAGCGGCGGTCACCGCGCGCGTCTGGTCCTCGTCGTCGAGTTCGTTCAGGACGCGGGCGACGACTGCTCCGACGGCCTCGGCGCGCGTCCACGCGTCGAGATGGCCCGCCTCCCGCGCCCACCGGGTGAGTTCGTCCTCCTCGGTCGACGTGGGGTCTCGGAGGGGCAGTTCGTGGTCGTCGTACGTCTCTGGACGGTCGGCGAGCGAGGCGCGCCAGTCCGGGCGCTCGCGGTCGAGGTACGTCTCGACCCGGCGGCTCAATTCCTCGCGGAGCGCGACGATGGCGTCTCGGACCGCCGTGACCTCTTCGAGCGTCACGTCGGCGTCCGCGAACTCCTCGCGAACGAGTCGCGCGTCGTCGGTCTCGTGGCCGGCGTCGTCGAACTCCAGCGGCGTGACGATGCGGTTCAGCTCGTTCACCGCGTCTCTGAGCGTCACATCGGCGACACCGTCGCTCACCAGGTCTCGCACGCGCGGTTCGACCATGTGCGCCTCGTCGCAGACGACGAACGTCGACTCGTCCACGAGCGCGCCCGTGAACGTCGCCGCCGTCGTCGGGTCGAACGCGTGGTAGTAGTTGCCGATGACGACTTCCACCTCGGGGAGGAGCGCGCCCATCACCGAGTGTGGACAGCTCCCGTGTGAGGCGGCCAGTCCCACGAGCGTCTCGGTGTCGATGAGACCGCGGTCTTCGAACGCGAACGGGATGGCCTCGGCAGGTTCGCCCTCATCGGGGAGGTCGTCGAGGTACTGCGCGTAGAACGGGCAAAACTCCGTCCCGTCGTACTCGGGCATCTCGGGGAGGTAGGGCGTCGAATCACCGGCGGTCTCGAGATAGCTGACGCCGCTCGCCCCCGAGTCGGCGAGGCCGGTCTGCGCCCGCCGCGCCTCGCTGGCGAGTGCGCCGGCGGTCGTCGGACCGTTCTCGCCCGAGAGGTTGCGGGTCCGCTCGCGGAGCCCCTCACAGCGCTCGTAGACGTTCGACGTGTCGACCCGTCCCCGTCGCTCGCGGGCGTACGGACAGACGTCCGCCTTGCCGACGAGCGTGAGCGCCGAAACGGGCCGCCACTCGTCGGGGAGCCCCGCGTTGATGGTCTCGATGTCGGCTTCGAACTGGCGCAGTTGCTGTTTGACGCTCGTCAGCACCAGGACGCGCTCGTACGTGCTCTCGGGGTCACGGACGAGTTCGATACCGGCGGTGAGCGCCAGCATCGTCTTGCCCGTCCCGCAAGCGCCCTCGACGACGGTGAACCCGCCTCGGTGGCCCACCTCGATGGCGGTCTCGATGCCGTCGACCTGCTCGGGGTACGGCGAGTCGTGGCCGAACACCTCCTCCCACTGCACGCCCGCCTCTCGCTGCCCGGCACACAAAGCGGTGTCGCCCTCTGTCGTCACGGTGAGAGCTGTGGCGGTCTCGTATTTGAACCTCGGGGACCCCGTCACCGCCGACGCTATGCCGCCACGGTCGCTAGCGGTCCCGTGAACACGAAGATCGTCGAACACGACGGCCGACTGCTCGCGCGGATCGAAGACGACCACATGGTGTTCGAGGTCAACTTCGACACCCTGGCGGCGACGGACGTCACGCTACACTTCCTCCGCGACGGTGAGAAGGTCGGCAGCATCTACAACGACCACGGGACCCAGAAGACGATGGCGCGGCTGACCGTGCCCGGCGACAACGACTTCATCGGTGTCGAGGTCCCGAAGTCCTTCGTCGCGGCGGTGCTCGACACGGCGGCAGAGACCGACCGACTCGCCGATGCGACCGACGCCGACGGCTACCGACTCCGGGTGTTGTGAGGCCCGGCAGGTACAACGGCTCGCGCCGCGGGCCACGGCGGCGAGGGGTTCGTGGAGACGACGAAGCCGCCGGCGACGAGCACCCACAACGGCCCCGACAGGAGCGCGGCGGCTCCCTCGCGTGACGGGTCGGGCCCCTCACGTATCGACCGTCACTGCGGCTCGGGCAGTCGCCCCGCGAGCCAGAGCGAGACGAGCACGGCCACGACGACCACCATCCCCGCGGCGAAGGCGCGGAAGACGACGTCGAACGGGTAGCCGGCCTCCACGAGGAGACCGACGACGCCGCTCCCCGTCGCCTCGACGAGGAGCGAGAGCCCGCTGAAGACGGCGTAGGTGCTTCCGCGGGTGTCCGCGGGGAGCGCGCCGAGGACGTACACGTCGAGCGCCGGAAAGAGGCTGTGGATGACGTAGCCGACGAGCAGGGAGACGGCGACGAGGCCGACCAGCCCCCGCGTGACGGTGAGCGCGAACACGCCGGCGGTGAAACACACGAGCAGGCCGACGATGTAGGGGACGCTCGGGAGGCGGTCGGCGAGGCGACCACCGAGCCAGAACGCGGGGACGCCGGCCGCGAAGATCAGCGTGAGGAGCGTGCTCGCCGTCCCGGCGTCGAGCCCTCTGGCGGTCGTGAGGTAGACGACGTAGAAGTTGAACAGTCCCTGCCAGACGAACCCGGCCGTCGCGATCATCAAAATACCGACCCCCATGACGCGCCAGTTCGCGAGCGCGGCGCGGAACGAGCGGTCCGCGCTATCCCCGGAGACGGCGTCGTCGCGGGTGGTGACGACGAGCACGCCGGTCACGAGGATACAGCCGGTCGCGAGCAGCCAGAACACCGCGCGCCAGGTGGCCACCCCGAGCACGACGACGACGGCCGTCGGCGCGACGACGGCGGCGAGTTGCGCCGCGGTGCCGTGGATTCCGATGGCCCGCCCGACGCCCTCCGGGAAGAGGTCGCTGATGAGCGGGACGGCGGCGGCGAAGTACGCGCCGGACGCCAGCCCGACGAGCAGCGAGCCGAGCTGGAGCGCACCGATAGACGGGGACGCCGCGGTGAAGCCAGCCGCGACTCCGAGCAGGAGTCCGGCGAGGACGACGACGCCCCGTCGAGGCGTCCGCGTCAGGAGGTACCCGACGGGGAACCGCACGGCACCCGTCCCGAGCCAGACCAGGGAGGCGACGAGGCCGACGGCGGCCGGGCCGACGCCGAACGACGCCTGGAGCTCCGGGAGGAGGGGAGCGAAGGCGGTCCGCCCGAAGTTGACGAGAAAGACCAGCCCGAGCAGCGAGCCGAAGAGGCGGCGGGTCACAGCGGGAGTGCCTTCGGTCCGCGGTAAAGCGTTGCGTTCCGTCTCGCTGCCTCACGGACGGCGGCCGCCGGCGGGGTGGAGCCGGTGACACCGCCATTTAGGTACGACCCGACCGAAGCGCGACGCATGATAACCGCAAGACGGATGGCTGCCGTCGACGCGAACGCGGCCGCCCTCGGCGTCCCGCGGAAGCAGTTGATGGAGTCGAGTGGGAACGCGGTCGCCCGCGTCGTCCGCGAGGTCGCCGGCGGCGCAGATGCCGACGACGCAACCGAGGTCGCCGTCGTCGCTGGCCGCGGGAACAACGGCGGCGACGCGTTCGTGGCCGTGCGTTTCCTCGACGGGTTCGACACCCGGACCCACCTCCTCGGTCGCCCCGAGACCATCTCGACCGACATCGCCCGCGAGAACTACGAGGCGCTCGTCGAGGCCGAGTACGACGTCGAGACGGTGAGCGACTCCCGAGCCCTCGACCTCGACGACCCCGACGTGGTCGTCGACGCCATGCTCGGGACGGGTGTGACCGGCGCGTTGCGCGAACCCGAGGCAGCCGCGGCCGAGGCGATAAACGCGACCGACGCGACGGTCGTCGCCGTCGACGTTCCGTCCGGCGTCGATGCGGATACCGGTGACGCAGCGGGAATCGCCGTCGACGCCGACCACGTCGTCACGTTCCACGACGAGAAGCCCGGGCTGTCGAGCCTCGATGCCAAGGTACACGTCGCGGACATCGGTATCCCCGCCGCCGCCGAGACGTTCACCGGGCCGGGTGACCTGCTCGCACTCTCTCGCGACCCCCAGTCGCACAAGGGGGACCACGGCGAGGTACTGGTCGTCGGTGGCGGCCCCTACACCGGCGCGCCGGCCCTCGCCGCGGGCGCGGCGCTCCGCGCGGGCGCGGACCTCGTCCGCGTGGCCTGTCCCGAGGCAGTCGCCCGCGAGATTCAGGCGTACAGCGAGAACTTCATCCTCGTCCCCTTCGAGGGACAGGTGCTCGAGCCGGACCACGTCGACGGACTGCTCCGGCGGGCAGCCGAACACGACGTCGTCGTCTTCGGGCCGGGCCTCGGCTCCGACGAGCGGACGCTCGATGCGGTCGGGGATTTTCTCGCGAGATACGACGGCCGGGCCGTCGTCGACGCCGACGCGTTGCAGGTCGTTCCCGACGTGGACACGGCGGCGACGCTCGTCTGTACCCCCCACCAGGGCGAGTTACGGGAGATGGGTGGTTCGACTTCGGAGGACTGGCGCGAACGGCGCGCGCTCGTGGAATCGTTCGCCGGCGAACTCGGTCACACGCTGCTGGTGAAGGGCGCGTACGACGTCGTCAGCGACGGCTCCGAGACCAGGGTCAACCGAACGGGCAACCCAGGGATGACCGTCGGGGGGACCGGTGACGTCCTGGCGGGCGTCACGGGGGCGCTCTGCTGTACGCAGGGCCCGCTCGACGCGGCGGCCATCGCCGCTTACGTGAACGGGCTGGCCGGCGACCGGGTCGTCGAGGACAACGGGTTCGGCCTGGTCGCGACGGACCTCCTCGCTGCGGTCCCTGCGGCGATGTGGGGTGGGCGAGATGAGTGACCCGGACGACGCCCCGACCGGTGAGGACCCCCGGGCGACCGACACGGGCGAGGAACTCACGCACACCGACGAGGAGGGTAACGTCCAGATGGTCGACGTCGGCTCGAAGCCCGACTCGGACAGACGTGCGGTCGCACGGGGGACGATCCACCTCCAGCCGTCGACTCTCGACGCCGTCCGCGCCGACGACATCGGGAAGGGCGACGTCCTCGCGACGGCTCGCGTGGGGGCGGTCCAGGCGGTGAAACACACCTGGGAGACCATCCCGATGTGCCATCAGATCCCGATCACGAACGTCGACACCGACTTCCGGGTGGAGACGGACCGAATCGTGCTCACCGTCGCCGTCGAGACCACCGGGAAGACCGGCTGTGAGATGGAGGCGCTGGAGGGCGTGACGACGGGACTGAACGTCGTCTGGGATATGGTGAAGGCCGCAGAGAAGAACGAGGCAGGACAGTACCCCGACACGCACATCACGGACGTCCACGTGGTCCAGAAGGAGAAACGAGAACGCGACGAGTGAGTGGTCGAGCGGGAGCGTGAGGGAGAACACGCCGCACCTCGACCTGGTGACCGGGCCGGGTGCTGCCAGCGAGCGGCGACGCCCGACTCTCACAGTGAGCGACCGAGGGCGCGAGAACGGGTCAGGCCGACTCGACTGCGGCGAGGTCGCCGGCTTTCGCCCGCGCCTTCTCGACGACGGCGGGGCGCGCCTCGAACTCCAGCGTGACGGAGTCGCCGTCGTACTCCTCGCGCTCGACGTGGCCGTGGTCGTGGACCCACGAGACGAGGCTCATCGTGTCGTCGGTCATCGGGAGGAGGAGGCGCTCGTGCTGCCAGTCGGGGAGTTCGGCCTCGATTCTCGCCGTCAGTTCGCCGATGTTCTCGCCGGTCAATCCCGAGACGACGACGGGGTTTGGCGCGAGCGCCGAGAGGGCGCGCTTCTTCTCTTCTAACTCGCTCTCGTCGACCTTGTCGACCTTGTTCAACACGGTGACGATGGGGGCCTCGTTGCGCTCGTACAGCGTGTCGTGACAGGTGACGAGCTTCTCGCGCATCTCCTCAGTCGACTCGGAGGCGTCGACGACGAGCAGGACGAGGTCGGCTCGATACACGGAATCGAGCGTCGACTTGAACGACTCGACGAGCCAGTGGGGGAGGTTCGATATGAACCCGACCGTGTCGGTCAAGAGGACGTCCCTCGTCCCCGTGTCGGCTCGACGAGTGGTGGTTCCGAGGGTGGTGAACAGCCTGTCTTCCGACTCCGCGGTGGGGTCGAGGTCCGGGTGGAGGTCCTCGTTCTCGTCGACCGAGAGGTCCGCGGCGAGTTGCCGCATCAGCGTCGACTTCCCCGCGTTGGTGTAGCCCGCGAGTGCGACGAGGTCGAAGCCGGACTCGCGGCGCTCCTCGCGTCGGGTCTCTTCTTTCTCCGCGATGGCGTCCAGTTCGCGTTTGATGCGGGCGATCTGGGCCTTGATGTCCTGCTCTCGGCTCTCGTCGTACTCGCCGAGCCCCATGAACCCGGGCCGCTCGTCGCGCTTTGCGAGCGAGGCTTTCGCCTCCGCCCGGGGGAGTTCGTACCGGAGTTCGGCGAGTTCGACCTGCAACTGCGCCTTCTTGGTGTGGGCACGCTGCCCGAAGATGTCGAGGATGAGCGTGAACCGGTCGACGACCTCGACCTCGTCCGGGAGCTTCGAGCCGATGTTGTACAGCTGATACGGTCCGACTCGGTTGTCGACGACGACCACGTCGGCACCCGTCTCGACGACGAGCGCGGCGAGTTCGTCGACCTTCCCCTCGCCGAACATGTACGCGGCGTCCTCCTCGCGTGACTGCGTGAGTTCGCCGACGACGTCGTAGCCAGCCGCGCGCGCGAGGTCGCAGATCTCGGTGAGGTCGGCTGTCCCCGTATCCACGCGTTTGGCGACGATGGCGTCCCGGCTCATCGCACAGCCTCCACGGTGTGTTCCAGCACTGTTATCGGGGATTGGCCGTCGAACGGCTTAAGCGGGCGGGCGAACGTGATGGGTCGGTCACACCTCCATGCCCGCGTGTTGATGCTCGGCGGTATTGTATGTTACCTCGTGTCAGAGAGAGGGTGGAAGAAATATACGCCTACAGACAGGTCTCCACAAACGACTTATGCCGACCCGCGCGATGTGGCGCTATGGTCGACATCAACCTCCAGCAACTCGGGCTCGAACTGGGGAGCGGGGCGCTCGTCGGCGGCATCATCGGCTTCGCGGCCAAGAAGGTCGCGAAGGTCATCGCCATCATCATCGGTCTCGAACTCGCTCTGTTCAAGTTCCTCGAGTCGCGGCAGATTATCACCGTGGACTGGGAACGGCTGACCGCGGGGATGCTCAGTACGGGGGAGGCCGCGACGTCGGGGACACCGCCGGACTGGGCGATGACCATCCTGTCGACGCTGTCGGTGTCGGCGGGCTTCACCGGTGGCTTCCTCGTCGGCTTCAAGAAGGGATAGCCGTCCGTGCGGCGTCTCAGCGGACGTTCAGGTCGTCTTTGTCCTTGACGATGCGTGTCTCGGCCTCGCCGCTCGTGACGTCGTTCACGAGGTCGTAGAAGTCGTTCTGCATCCCGGCGGGGAACGTGAGGACGCCGACCCACGACCCGTCGCTCTGCCACTCCTCGCGTTCGAGGTCGCCGAACTGCCGGATGCGCGCCTGTGCGCTCCCCGCCCTGTCCGCGGGGACCTGGACGGCGATGGTGACCTCCGAGAATCGGATGGGAATCACCGGCCGGAGCGCCTCCAGGGCGTCGTCGACCTGGGTCTCGATGGGCTCCATCGGGTCGACGCGGAAGCCGGCCTCTTCGAGGGCGCGTTCGATGCGGTCCGGCGGGTGCGGCGCGTCGTCCATCTGAGGGTTGACCGCGTTGCGCGCGATGCGGTCGATGAGCTGGCGACGCTTCTGCTCTTGCATCTCTCGGCGCTGGTCGGCCGTGATCTGGATCTCCCCGCGTTTGACGACTTCGGGGATGATGCTCATCGGGTCTGTCGTCTCGAACACCTTCTTCAGGTCCGCCTCCGCCGGGCGGTCACCGCGTGAGGCGTCCTCGAAGACGTCCTCGGCGGCGATGACCTCCTCGAGGTCGCCGTCGAACTCCCCGCGCTTGATGGCGAGGGCGGCGTCGGGGTCGATGAGGACCTCGAACCGCGCGCCGTGGGATTCGAGGCGAGCTGTGACCGCTTCGTCGAGTGATATCATAGCGAGGCGTACCACCTCCGAATTTAAAAGCCCTCGCTGCCACGGCGTGCGAGCGGCGGGACGAGTAAGCGCTATATCCTCTGCACCCCCGTAATGCGGCATGGACTCCACCGCTGACGCGGAGCCGCTCGAACGACGGCTCGAGCGGTTCATGAACCGGAACTTCCCACAGATCGCGATGCACGGTGGCACGGCCGGTATCGACGCGCTCGACGAGGACACCGGCGAGGTGTGGATTACGCTCGCCGGCGCGTGCTCCGGCTGCGGAATCTCGCCGATGACCATCCAGGCGCTCAAGTCGCGGATGGTGATGGAGTTCGACGAACTCAGCGAGGTCCACGCTTCGACCGGGTACGGGTTCGACGACACGGAGCGGCCGGACCTCTCCGACGTCCCGTTCTGAACCCCTTTAGTGGCCGGTTAAGCCGCTGAATCCGGTGGTTTAGCTCGCGAACGCTCCGCGTACTTAACAGGTTGGCGTGTCTGCGTGGAGACATGCTCTCTCAGGAACGACAGACCTACCACGTCGTCTGCCACGACTGTGCGTTCGAATCGCTCACGCAGACGAACGCGGAGGCCCGTCGGCTCTCTCAGGCACACGCCACCGAGGCGGACCACCAGACACGCTACGCACGGATTCAGTGAGTCGTCACTAACACGTGACGAGCGGGGCCGACCGCAGAATCAACTTACGCGAGTTCCGCGATGACGTCGAGCAGGGCGTCTTTGTCCTGCACGCCGATGAGCCGCTTCGCCTCCTCCCCGTGGGCGTAGAACTGGAGCGTCGGGACGCTCCGCACCCCGGCGTCGCGGGCGAGGTCCTGCAGTTCGTCGATGTCTACCTTCACCACGGCCACCTCGGTCTCGGCCGCGATCTCCGCGACGGTCGGTTCGAGCATCTTGCACGGGCCGCACCAGTCGGCGTAGAAGTCCGCGAGGACGACGTCGTGTTCAGCGACGAGTTCGTCGAGGTGTGCTTTGCTCTTCACGTGGATCGGCTCGCTGGGCTGTGCAGTACTCATATCCCCAGTTGCGGCGCGACCTTCTTAACAGTTGAGACGGCGTGTCGTGCGACCGCACAGCCGCGAGCGTCGGGTTCGGGTGTCGCCTTCTCTCACACCACGTCGTACCGCAGCACCACACCGTCGTCGAGCCGTTCGACGTCCCGGAGGTCGAGGCGTGGGAACGCGTCGACGAACCCCTCGCCGTCGACGAGCGTCGGCGCGTCCCGTCCGCCCACCACGAGTGACCCGACGTAGACCGAGAGTTCGTCGACTAGCGAGGCACCGAAGAGCGACGAGATGAGTTCGCCGCCGCCTTCGACCATGAGCCGGTCGATGCCCGCCGATTCGAGGGCCGCGAGACCGACACCGAGGTCGACATGTCCCGACTCGTCTTCGTCGACGCGGTGCACGCGCACGTGGTCGCCCACGCCGGCGAGCGCCTCCCGCCGTGACTCGCTGGCGGCGTCGGTCACGAGGAGGTGCGTCCCGGCTGCGTCGTCGAGGATGCGCGCATCGAGCGGCGTTCGACCACGCGAGTCGGCCACGACTCGGGCGGGGTTTCCGGGGCGACCGTTCCGAAGCCGGTGCACGCGTCGGTCGTCGTCGTCCAGCGTGAGGTGTGGGTCGTCCGCGAGTACGGTCCCGACGCCGACCATGACCGCGTCGGCGGCGGCGCGGAGGCGGTCGACACGGTCGAAGTCTGCCTCACCGCTGATCTTCAGCTGTTCGCGCCGTCGGGTGGAGAGCTTCCCGTCGACGCTCATCGCGGCGTTGACGACGACGTCCATACCGTCGAGTGTCGGGGGGGCGTGAACTACTTTTCGTCGAACGGCCGTCGGTCGACACGGGACGCGACGACCCACGGCCCCGTCCCGTCCCGGCTATCACGGGTCGGCCCGGTGCGGTGGTGCGTGACGTCGTGCGGCTCTGTCCGCGCGACGCACGCGCGAGGGATGGGCGACCGCCGGGAGGGAGCGAATCGGCTGGGGAGGCTCGCGGTCTCACCACCCTGGCGCCGAGTCGGTCCCCGTGCGGTTCGGGTCCGCAGCCGAGTGACGACCGTAGCTTCGAAAGAGACCACTCACTCGGTCGGCGAGACACCTCGTCCACCTGCCAGCCCAGCACGAGGAACGAAACCAGTGGCGGAGCGTTTCGAACGCTTCGGTCGCTCTTTCCCGTCTCTCAGCCGGGCCACTACTCACGGCCGTACCCACCGCCATGAATTATATACTGGCTCCCGGAAGGTTGTGGCAATCATGTCGCTCAAAGTACTCTGGCTCGGCTGGGGGTACCCGCCAAACGTGACCGGCGGCCTCGACACGTTCGTCGGCGAGATGTTCGAGCGCTTCCTCGACCGAGGCGTAGACATCGAACTCGTCCTGCCCGGGGAGTACGCGCCCGAGGGACGTGACAACATCATCGGCGTCCCGACGGGCGACGGCGACATCATCACCCGCATCGGCCGCCTCTCCGCCGAGTTCGCCAACCGCGCCGAGGGGAAAGACATCATCCACACCCACGACTGGTTCGGCTACGGGCCGGGGTCGCGTGCGATGAACAACACCGACGCGACGTGGGTGACGACGTTCCACTCACTCTCGTCGGACCGAAACATCGACCCGCCGCAGCGCGAGGTCGAGACCGAACGGCGCGTCGTCGAGCGCTGTGACGAACTCATCGCCGTGAGCCACATCACCGCCCGCAAGGTACAAGCCGAGTACGGCGGCGAGTCGGAGGTCATCCACAACGGCTTCTCGACCGTCGAGCCGACGGGTCGCGACATCAAAGACGAGCTGGGCATCGACGGGAAGATGCTCTTCTACGTGGGACGACACACCGACCAGAAGGGGCTCTCACACCTCATCTACGCGATGGACAAGCTCCGCCGGGACGACGTCACGCTCGTGATGGGCGGGAGCGGCCACCTCACCGACCAGTTGAAGAAGTTCGCCGAACTCCTCGGCGTCGAAGACCAGATCGAGTGGGCGGGCTTCGTCGAAGAGCAGTACCTCGGCGACTACTACGCCTCGGCTGACCTGTTCGTCTCCCCGTCGCTGTCGGAGCCGTTCGGCATCACCATCACCGAGGCGCTCTCAGTGGGGACGCGTGTCGTCGCCACCGAGTGCGGGGCCGCGGAGGTCATCCCCGAGTCCTGCGTCGTCCCCGCCGAGGTCGACTCGGGCTCGCTCGCCGACGCGATCGAGCACGGCCTGTCGCTCGACGGGCCGCTCGAGTACGAGCCGCGGACCTGGGACACTGTCGTCGACGAACACCTCGACTTCTACGAGCGCATCGCCTGAGACGGTCGTCGAACCGGTGGCGGACCGCACCGACGACAGGCGACCAGAACGACGCCGTTCGTGTGACCGACGCGGAGTCGTGAGCGAGGAGGCCGGAGAAGATGCCGGTGTTACCGCAGAACCCGAACGTCCGTGACGGCCTCGGGGTGGCGGATGGCGTAGCCGTCTCGGGTCGACCGCATGCCCTCCTCGGGGAACTGCTGACGCGCGGACTGATACGGGCTGTCGTCGCGGGCAGACTGGTAGGGGCTGTCGTTGCGCGCGGACTGATACGGGCTGTCGTTGCGTGCGGCCTGATACGGACTGTCGCTGCGTGCGGACCGGTACGGACTGTCGCTCGTCTCCGGCGGGCGCTCGAAGTCCTCCGGCGGGAGGTAGATACGCTCGCCCGAGTCGGAGTAGACGACGACGGCCGTGTCACGGTCGCCCGTCATCTCGATCAGCGTCTCGCCGTCGACGATCTCCACCGTGAACTCGACGTCTTCGTCTGTCATAGCGTTCGGTGCGTGGGCCCAGTACTTAACTATCGGGTCCGGAAAGCGAGCCGCAGCGCCATACGGACGACCGGTGTGGAGCGCACTCGGGTCGGCACACGGCGACAGTGACTTGTCTCTCAGTTGTCTTTTGACCCACATGCGACGACGCGACAACCTCGCGCTGTGTGCCGGCGTGCTCGCTGTCGTAGCAGGATGCAGCCGCAACGTCCCGGGAGCGTCGGCGACAGCGACGACGACGGACGGCCGACGCGAGACGCAGCGTCGGAGTCCGCACAGTCCGACAGCGACGACGACCCACGGGGAGACGCCGTCGGCACAGGGCCCGGCGCCCGCCCCGCACCTCGGCTGGTTCGTCCTGTGGAACGACGGCGACGAGCGACACCGGGTCGGTATCACCGTCAGTCGCGACGGGGAGGTGCTCGTCGACGAGCGGCGTGACCTCGGTCCCGGTGCCGCGGCGGACGTCGACAACCCCATCGAGACGCAGGGTGTGTACTCGGTCGTCGCGACCGTCGACGGCCGAGAGCGGGCCGAACGGGAGTGGCAGGTGACGAACTGCGAGAGTGTCGAGTACCTCCAGGTGTACGTCGAGGACACCGACGCGGTGACGATTCGAACGATGCGGCAGACGGTCGACCCGCCGCCGACCTGTTGACCGCTCACGCCGAACGCGTCGAACGCTTTTAAGCCAGCCCGCCCATACCTCTTCCCGATGAACATCGACGACCATGCCGAGGAGCTCGCCTCCGCCCTCGGCGTCGACAAAGCGGAGGTCAAAGCGGACCTGCAGAACCTGCTCCAGTACAGCGTCCCCATCGAGGAAGCGAAACAGAGCGTCCGGCGGAAACACGGCGGCGACACCGGGAGTTCTCCGTCGGCCCCGTCGACGAAAGAGGTCGGGTCGATCACGACCGAGGACGGGAACGTGACGGTCACCGCCCGCGTGCTCACTGTCGGGACGCGCTCGATTCAGTATCAGGGCGACGAACAGGTCATCCGCGAGGGAGAACTCGCGGACGCGACCGGGACGATATCGTACACCTCGTGGGAGGACTTCGGCTTCGAGCCCGGGGACTCCGTCACCGTCGGCAACGCGGGCGTCCGCGAGTGGGACGGCAAGCCCGAACTCAACCTGGGGAGTTCGACGACGGTGGCGATGGCGAACGAGACCGTCGAGACCCCCTACGACGACGACATCGGCGGCGAGGCCGCCCTCGCCGACCTCGAACCCGGCGACCGCGGCCGGACCGTCGAGGTGCGCGTCGTCGAGGTCGAGTCGAAGACGATCAACGGCCGCAACGGCGAGACAGACATCCTCTCGGGCGTCCTCGGCGACGCGTCGGGACGCCTGCCCTTCACCGACTGGGAGCCGCGCGAGGGGCTCTCCGAGGGGGCGAGCGTCCGAATCGAGGGCGTCTACGTCCGCGAGTTCCGGGGCGTCCCCTCGGTGAACCTCTCCGAGTTCACGACCGTGACGCCGCTCTCGGAGCCGGTCTCGGTTCGCGATTCGGCCCCACAGCTATCGGTTCGTGAGGCCGTCACCTCCGGCGGGATGTTCGACGTCGAGGTCGTCGGCAACCTCCTCGAAGTGCGCGACGGCTCGGGTCTCATCGAGCGCTGTCCCGAGTGTGGCCGGGTCGTCCAGAACGGCCAGTGTCGCACGCACGGCGACGTCGACGGCGAGGACGACATGCGGGTGAAGGCCATCCTCGACGACGGGAGCGGCACCGTCACCGTCGTGCTCGACCGTGACCTCACCGAGGAGGTGTACGGTGGGACGATGGCCGAGGCGCGCGAACAGGCCCGCGAGGCGATGGACAAGGAAGTCGTCGCCGACCGCATCCGCGACCGCCTCGTCGGCAGGGAGTACCGGGTCCGCGGGAACCTCTCGGTGGACGACTACGGTGCCAACCTCGACGCCGACGAGTTCGCCGAGTCCGCCGACGACCCGGCGACGCGGGCGCGCGACGTGCTGGATGCGGTCGACGACGACCCCGAGGAGGTGTCCGCATGAGCGCGAACGAGGCCGACGAGAGCCGGCCGAGCCGCGAGATCGCCTACCGACTGTTCGCCGCCGAGTTCGACGACGCCTCCTTCTCGTACTCCGAATCCGACGAGGAGCGCGCGCCGAACTACGTCGTGACGCCGACCGGGGCGCGGGTCAACCGGCTGTTCGCCGTCGGCGTCCTGACCGAGGTCGAACCGGTCAACGACGACGTCCTTCGGGGGCGAATCGTCGACCCGACGGGCGCGTTCGTCAGCTACGCCGGACAGTACCAGCCCGACGAGATGGCGTTCCTCGACCGGGCGTCGCCACCGGCGTTCGTCGCGCTCTCGGGGAAAGCCCGGACGTTTCAGCCGGACGACTCCGACCGCGTCTTCACCTCCGTCCGCCCGGAGTCGATGAGCCGCGTCGACGCCGACACGCGCGACCGGTGGACCGTCTCGACCGCCGAGGCGACGCTCGACCGGGTCGGCGTCATGGCTGCCGCGCTTCGGTCGGGCCTGCGCGGGGGCGACCTCAGCGAGGCGCTCCTCGGTGCGGGCGTCGACGAGGCGCTCGCGAAGGGCGTTCCGCTCGCCATCGACCACTACGGGACCACGCCGGGCTACCTCGCCGCACTCCGTCGACTCGCGCTCGACGCCCTCGAAGTCGTGGCGGACGACCGCGACAGCGTCCGCGCACTCGGAGTCGAACCCGGTGACACCGGTGCGGACGTCGACCTCGGCGACCTGGCTGCCGACCTCGACCTCGCTGTGTCCGACGAGGACGACGCGGCAGCACCCGCGAGTCCGGAGGCCGCGGCGTCGGACACAGACACCGCGGAGCCGGCCCAGGTCGACGCGACCGACGAGCAGACCGCAGCCGCGCCGGACGCCGCAGAGGAGGCCGAGTCGATCCCCGAGTTCGACGAGGAGCCGTCTGCGACAGCGGCCGCTCCCGAGACGGCCGAACCGACTGTCGACGCGGCCGACACGACCGACACCCGTGAACCGGAGACGACGTCGACCGCGTCGCCGGCCTCGACCACAGAGACGAGTGCCAGCGAGGAGCCGTCGAGCGACCCCGAAGCCGAGACCGCCACGTCGGAGACGGACGCTCCGACGTCGACAGTGTCGAGCGAGGCTGCTGCGTCGTCCGAGCCGACGGCACCGACCGAATCGGGGGCGTCGACCGACGACGAACTCGGCGATTTCGATGCGGGCGGCACCGACGAGACCGGTCCCTCCACGGACGAACTCGGTGACTTCGACGCAGGAGCGACGGCTCCCCCGACGGAGACGGCCGAGACACAGACGGGAGACACCGACGCTACAGACGACCTGACGGTCGAATCAGAGTCCGGCACCGACGGGACCGACGACGGTGGTGACGCTGGCGAGGCGGGCGACGACGGGATGTACGAACTCGACGCGGAGGAACGCGCACAGATCGAAGCGGAGTTCGGCACCGAGTTCGCGACGGGGAGCGAGGTCGCCCCGGCGGGCGAAGCGGACATCGACGTCCCCTCCGTCGACGAACTGGAGGCCGAACGCGACGAGAGCGCCCCGAGCGAAGCAGCATCACCGAGCGAGGCGGCGACGGACGCCGCCGCGCCAGAGGCGAGCGAACCCGACCCTGCGACCGTGGCCGGCGAGACGGACGCCGCCGCGGACGAGACGGAAGCAGTCGACGCCGGCGACGACGAGGCGGGTGCCGATGTCGACCTCGAGGCCGTCGCCGTCGAGGCGATGGACGCCCTCGACGACGGCGACGGGGCCTCCCGGGAGGCCGTCGTGGCGCACGTGGTCGACGAGTACGGGGCGGACCCCGAGGCAGTCGAGGACGCCATCCAGAGCGCGCTGATGAGCGGGCAGTGTTACGAGCCGACCGAAGACTCGCTGAAGGCCATCTGAATGTCTCGGCGGGCGCGCGTCGAACCGGTTCCCGGCGAACCGGCAGCGGTCGCGCGAACCGACGGGGAGCGCGTCCTCGTCGTCGCCGACTACCACGCCGGCATCGAGGTCGGCCTGCGCTACGAGCGCGGCGTCGAACTGGAGAGCGCGGCGGACGTCCGCCTGGCCCGACTGGAGCGACTGCTCGACCGGACGCGGCCCGACAGACTCCTCGTGCTGGGTGACCTCGTCCACCGCATCGGCCCACCCGACGGTGACGAAGTCGACGAACTCGTGACGGTCGTCGACCGGGTGACCGACCGGGTTCCGATGACGCTCGTCCCCGGCAACCACGACGGCGGCGTCGCCGACACGGTCGCGAGGCGGGGGGTCGACCTGGAAGTCGTCGGCTCGGGCGGCGTTCGGCTCGGCCCGGTCGGGTTCGTCCACGGCCACACCTGGCCGGCGAGCGACGTCCTGCGCGCGGACGTGGTCTGCACGGCCCACGAACACCCCACGGTGAAACTGGCGGACGAGGTCGGCGGGAGCAGAGTCGAGCGGGCCTGGCTTCGTGGTCGTCTCGACCCCACCGCGTTCACGGGCCACGTCGACGTCGATGTCGACGCCGACACGGGGGCGGGACACGGAGCGACCGAACTCGTCGTCGTCCCGGCGTTCAACGACCGCTCGGGCGGCACGTGGGTCAACGTCGACGGGCAGGACTTCCTCTCGCCGTTCCTCCCCGAGGCGCTCCCCGACGGCGAACTGTACCTGCTCGACGGGACGCGGCTGGGACACTACCGTCGGGTGTGACCTAGAGGATCGTCGCCAGCGTGAACAGCGAGTAGACCGTCGCGGCGAGCACGGCGACGACGAGCAGCGGCGTCGGCTCCGTCGGTGCCCCGGACGCGGCGGGGTCTTTCAGTCCGCGTACGGCCGTCCCGAGGACGACCATCCCGACGACGAGCAGGACGAGCGTCTGGAGCGTCACCTGCGAGAGTCCCATGACGACGGCCCGGAGGAGCGTGACAAGTCCGGCGACGGCGAACGAGAGCCAGTACAGTCGCGGGTAGTCGACCTCGACGTCCATACGTCGCACTCGACAGGGAGGGTCAAGAGCCCACCGTCTGCGCCCGTGTCGGGGGCGTGAGTGGCGAAAGCGAGTCGCTTAATCCACTCGCGTCGCTAGCCGAGCCATGACCAGTCCCCCGGCCGAGAGCGAGGGACTCGACGCGTTCACCCACCTCCACGCGCAGGTGCGGAGCGCACTCTCCGAGCGGGGGTTCACGACGCCGACGGAGCCACAGCGGCGGGCGATTCCCCCACTGGCTTCGGGACGGAACGCCCTCGTCATCGCGCCCACCGGCACGGGGAAGACCGAGACGGCGATGCTGCCGGTGTTCTCGGACATCTGTGCGATGAGTGAGGAGGAACGCGAGGGCATCTCGGCACTGTACATCACGCCCCTGAGAGCCCTGAACCGCGACATGCGCGACCGGCTGGAGTGGTGGGGCGAGAAGCTGGGGGTGGCGGTCGACGTCCGCCACGGCGACACCACGCGGTACCAGCGGACGAAGCAGGCGAACGACCCGCCGGACGTGCTGGTGACGACGCCTGAGACGCTGCAGGCGATGCTGACGGGGGAGAAACTCCGACGGGCACTCTCGGACGTCTCGCACGTGGTCGTCGACGAGGTCCACGAACTCGCCTCGTCGAAGCGGGGCGCACAGCTCTCGGTCGGACTGGAGCGACTCGGACTGCTCTCGGGGCGGTTCCAGCGCATCGGCCTCTCCGCGACGGTCGGCTCGCCCGAGGAGGTGGGGAAGTTCCTCACGGGCGACCGCGACTTCACCGTCGTCGAAGTCGACGTCGGTAACCGCGTCGCGTTCGACGTCCACTGGCCCGAAAAACGAGACGAGGACCGCCTCCTCGCCGGGGAACTGGCGTGCGACGAGGAGATGGCGACGCACGTCCGCTTCATCCGTGACCTCGTGCGCGAGCACGAGTCGACCCTAATATTCGTCAACACCCGACAGACCGCGGAGGCGCTCGGGGCGCTCTTCACCAAGCTCGACGAGCCCATCGGGGTCCACCACGGGTCGCTCTCGCGGGAGGCGCGCGTCGAGGTCGAAGACCGGTTCAAGGCCGGCGAGATAGACGGCCTCGTCTGTACGTCGTCGATGGAACTCGGCATCGACGTGGGACGCGTCGACCACGTGGTCCAGTACGGCAGTCCACGGGAGGTGGCACGCCTCCTGCAACGGGTCGGCCGCGCCGGACACCGTCAGGACCTCGTCTCGGAGGGAACAGTCGTCGTCGGGCATCCGGACGACGCGCTGGAGGCGCTCGTCATCGCCCGGCGCGGTCGGGAAGGGGAGGTCGAACCTGCGGCCATCCACCACGGGAGCCTCGACGTCGTCGCCAACCAGCTCGTCGGCCTGTTGATGGACGTCGGCGAGGTCCGCGCCCCGGACGCGTACGAACTCGTCACCCGGGCGTACCCCTTCCGCGACCTGAGCGAGGAACAGTTCAAAGCAGTCGTGCGAGAGCTGTCGAAGAACCGGCTCGTGTGGCTCGACGAGGACGCGGACCGACTGGAGAAGTCGGGAGGCACGTGGCAGTACTTCTACGCCAACCTCTCGATGATCCCCGACGAGGAGACCTACGAGGTGTACGACCTATCCTCGCGAAAACAGGTCGGCACCCTCGACGAGCGGTTCGTCGTCAACTTCGCCGAGCCCGGGGCGTCGTTCATCCAGCGCGGCGAGATGTGGCGTATCGACGACATCGACGACGACGAGAGTCGGGTGAACGTCAGCCCCATCCAGGACCCGACGGGAGAGATTCCCTCGTGGGTCGGCCAGGAGATTCCGGTGCCACAGGCCGTCGCGCAGGAGGTCGGCGAACTCCGGGGCGTCGCGGGGACGCAGTTGGAGCGCGGCGCGGACCTCGACTCGGTCGCGCGGGACCTGTGTGCCCGCTACCCCGCCGACGTGGAGACGGTGAAGCAGGCGCTCGCCCCCGTCTCCCGCCACGTCGAGGCCGACCACCCCCTGCCGACGGACGACCGGCTCGTCGTCGAAGCCAGTGCTCGACAGGTCGTGGTGAACTCGACCAACGGCCACCAGGTGAACGAGACCCTGGGGCGGATGCTCGCGGCGCTCGTCGGCCAGCGAACCGGCTCCTCGGTCGGGATGGAGGTCGACCCCTACCGCATCGAGTTCGAGGTGCCGGCGAAGACGCGCGCCTCGGCGTTCGTCTCCACCCTCGAAGAGACCGACCCAGACCACGTCGAGGCTATCTGTGAACTCGCGCTGAAGAACTCGGACACGCTCAAGTTCACGCTGGCGCAGGTCGCCGCGAAGTTCGGGACCCTGAAGCGCTACCAGGGTCGGGGACGCTTCGGCGGCGACCGACTCCTCGCGGCGCTCTCGGACACCCCCGTGTTCGACGAGGCGGTCCGGGAGGTGTTCCACCGTGACCTCGCCGTCGACGCGACGACAGCGGTACTCGGCCGGGTCGACGAGGGCGACATCGAAATCGCGGTCGCTCGCGAGCGTACGCCGCTCGGGACGGGCGGACAGTCCTCCGGGAGAGAACTCCTCGTGCCCGAGAACGCCGACGCGAGCGTCATCGACGCGGTGCGCGAGCGAATCCAGAACGACCGGGTCATCCTCTTCTGTCTGCACTGTCAGGAGTGGCGGCGCAAGACCAAGGTGCGACGGGTGCGCGACCGACCCGAGTGTCCCGAGTGCGGGGCGACGCGAATCGCTGCGCTGAACCCGTGGGACGAGGAGGCGGTGAAGGCCGTCCGCGCGCCGGACAAGGACGACGAACAGGAGCGGTTGACAGAGCGTGCGTACCGCTCGGCGAGTCTCGTGCAGGCACACGGCAAGCAGGCCGTCGTCGCGATGGCGGCCCGCGGCGTCGGCCCGCACAACGCGGCGCGCATCATCTCCAAACTGCGGGAGGACGAGGACGACTTCTACCGGGACATCCTCGAACAGGAGCGTCAGTACGCGCGGACGCAGTCGTTCTGGGACTGAGACGGTCGGCCGCGCGACGGGTCTCTCCGTGCACGCAACAGATAGTGATATGACATCTCATGACGTACGTCGGCCGGGGGGAGCAATCAGATGTCTCACCGAACGAGAACGCCGGAGCAGCTCGTGTCCGCGTACGTGGACGTGTGGAACGAACGGGCGTATCAGCACATCCCGGAGGTAGTGTCGGAGTCGTTCGTCCTGTACGACCCGGCGGTGCCCGAGGAGGGGATCGCCGGGCCGCGGGGCGAAGCGCACGGACCCGACGCCGTCGCGCGCTTCATCCGCGGCGTCATCGCCGGGTTCCCCGACTTTCACGTGCGAGTGCTCGACACCCTCTCTCGCGACGACGTCGTGATGTACGAGGCGGAGGTCACGATGACACACGAGGGGGAGTTCGACGGGATGTCCCCGACGGGACGGGACGCGAGGTTCCGGCTGATGTCCACGTACCTCGTCGGGGACGACGAACTCGAGGAACATCGGGTCTACTTCGACCGACTGGACGTCTTCGCGCAACTCGGCCTCACGGACGGCGAGTGACGAGCGCCGCCTCGCGTTTCGACCCGCTCAGTCCAGGTTCCACTCGTCGAACAGGTGACCCACGGCGGTCGCCAGCTCCTCGAAGTCGCGGAGCGTGACGTTGTCGGTAGTGATGATGACGCCGTGGTTCGCCGTCGTGACGCGCACGAGGAAGCCGTTCTCGAACACCCGAATCGTGTAGCGGTAGTCGCCGAGTTCGGAGCCCTGGTAGGCGTCCTGTGTGATGTTGAAGTCCTGCCACTCGCTGCCGACGAACGTGTCGAGGTCGGCGTCGCGCTCGAGATCACCCCGCAAGTAGACCTGCTCGTAGTCGGTGCGGGAGAAGTAGATGACAGAGCGAACGCTGTCGCCTGCGGCGGTCCGACACGTCGTCGCGAGGTGCTCCTGTGCCTCGTCCGGAAGCAGTTCCACGTCCGTCGGGGTGTCGTCGCTCATGGCCGAGTGACCGCGCCCCGAGTACAAGAAGGTGGGGGCGGCGGCGAAGTCGGTATCCGACCGACGACACGGGGGCGACGGGAGGTCCGGGAACCTCACCTGGTGGGGTCGCGGTCGGGCAGGAACGGCAGGACGAACGCGACGACGGCGACGAACGCCAAGAACCCGACGAACGTCGGCGTCGTGAGGACCCACACGACGAGCGCCAGCGGCGACGTCGAGCCGTCGAGGACACCAGTCAGCATCGGCGGGTCGACGTACAGCAGTCCCACGACACCGAAGAGGGCGACCGTGAACGCGACGCGTCCAGTCGCCCGGAAGAGCCACAGCGACAGCGAGACGGGGCCGCCGGTGAGCAGCGCCCACTCCCGCCGTACCTTGGTCGGCCACGGCGTCCTCACGGGAACCGCCGCCCCGGCCGCGTGTCGACACTGTCTGGATTGTCGGGCATACGCGAGAATCGCGCGCGGAGAGCATAACCGTGACAGACAGCCATGACGACTGTCAGGTGTTCGGACAGGACGCCGGCCGGGTCAGTCGACGCCGGACGACACCGACTCGAACGCCGCGTCGAACGCCGCCTGCGTGACCGAGAGTTCGTCGGCGTGCTCGTTCGCCGCCGCTCCGTCGTAGCGGTCGGTTATCTCGGTCACCGCCCGGACGGCCGCCTCGCGGCAGAGCGCTTCGAGGTCCGCGCCGGAGAACCCCTCGGTCCGGGCGGCCAGCGCGTCGAGGTCGACGTCGTCCGCGAGCGGCTTCTCACGGGAGTGGACCGCGAGGATGGCCCGCCGGGCGGCCTCGTCGGGTTCGGGGACGTGGATGTGCTGTTCGAACCGACCGGGGCGCAAGAGGGCGGGGTCGAGCACGTCCCGCCGATTCGTGGCCGCCAACACGACGAGCGAGGGGTTCTCGGCGGCGCGGTCGAGTTCGGTCAGGAGCTGTGAGACCACGCGCTCTGTGACCTCGGTGTCGCCGTCTCCTCGCTTGGCTGCGATGGCGTCGACCTCGTCGAAGAAGACGATGGCCGGGGCGGTCTGTCGGGCCCGCTCGAACACCTCGCGGACGGACTTCTCCGACTCGCCGACGTATCTGTCGAGGAGTTCGGGGCCGGCGACGTGGATGAAGTTCACCCCCGACTCGGCGGCGATGGCTCGCGCGAGGAGGGTCTTCCCGGTCCCCGGCGGACCGTGCAGCAACACGCCCGAGGGCGGGGCGGCGTCGGCCGCCTCGAACAGTGGTCCGTACCGCAAGGGCCACGAGACGGCGCGCTCCAGCGACGCTTTCACCTCGTCGAGCCCGCCGACCGCCTCGAACCCCTCGGTGGGCTTCTCCGCGACGTACTCGCGCATCGCGGAGGGTTCGACGCTCGAGAGCGCCCGCTCGAAGTCCGCGCGCGTCACCCGGAGGTCGGTGAGCGCGCTGCCCGGCTCGCGGCGGCGGAGCGCGACCATCGCGGCCTCCGTCGAGAGCGATTCGAGGTCCGCGCCGACGAAACCGTGTGTCCGCCCGGCGAGCGTGTCGAGGTCGACGTCGTCCGCGAGCGGCATCCGTCGGGTGTGCACCTCGAGGACCTCGCGCCGGCCGGCCTCGTTCGGGACGCCGATCTCGATCTCGCGGTCGAACCGGCCGCCCCGCCGAAGCGCGGGGTCGAGCGAATCGACCCGGTTGGTGGCGCCGATGACGACCACCTCGCCACGGGCGTCGAGCCCGTCCATCAACGAGAGGAGCTGGCCGACGATCCTGTTTTCGACGTCGGAGTCGTCGTCGCGCTTCGAGGCGATGGAGTCGATCTCGTCGAAGAAGATGATGGCGGGCGCCTCGTCACGGGCCTGCTGGAACTTCTGTCGGAGGTTCTCTTCGGAGTCGCCCTTGTACTTCGACATGATCTCCGGCCCCGAGACGGTGAGGAAGGAGGCGTCGACCTCGTTGGCGACGGCCTTCGCGATGAGGGTCTTTCCCGTGCCTGGCGGTCCGTGTAAGAGCACGCCCTTCGGCGGGTCGATGCCGAGGTAGGCGAACACCTCGGGCTCCGAGAGAGGGAGTTCGATCATCTCCCGGACGAGTTCGAGTTCGCGGTCGAGCCCGCCGATGTCCTCGTACGTGACGCCCGTCTCCGCACCCGCCGTGGGGGTCGGGGGGCTGACCGTCGTCGTCCGTTGCTCGTCGGACGAGCGACTGCGGCCACCCCGGCTCGACGTGTCAGTGTCGTCGGTGCGAGCCGCCGTCCCGCCGCCAGCGCCCTCGCGCATCCGGATGAACACCTTCGTCCCGTCGGTGACGTGGACCGTGCCGTCGGGTTTCGTCGCGTGCACGACGAAGGGGGCGTCGCTCAGATGTTCGAGGTGGACCCGGTCGCCCTCGCTGACCGGCCTCCCGCGCAGTCCGCGCTTGACGTGCCGCTCCAGGGCGTCCTCGTCGGTGACGCGGCCGGGTGCGACGACGGTGATGGCGTCGGCGTCGTCGATGTCGACGGCGGAGACGCGAACGGTCTCGCCGATCTTCACGCCGGCGTTCGAACGCGTATCGGCGTCGATCTGGATGCTGCCGGCCGGGAGCGACCCGCGACCGGGCCACACTCGCGCGACGGTGGTCCGCGCACCCTCGACGACGACGTTGTCGCCGCTCAGGACGCCAAGCCGCTTGCGGGCGTCCTCGGGGAGGCGGGCGATGCCGCGGCCGGCGTCGCGTTTCTCCGCACCGCGGACGGTCAGTTCGACCGCCGCGTCGTCGGTCATAGACGACGTTGGGTCTCCACGCTACTTAGCTTTCCGCGCGACGGCGACGCGGACGGGGACTACCGCAGAAACCGTTTTGTCACTAGACACCATACCGCACGGCATGGTCACGACGACCCGCCGCGAGGACGGGACGTGGTACGAGTGCGAAGACTGCGGGATGCTGTTCGAGTCGGAGGGGGACGCGAAGGCACACGAGGGACATTGCGACACCGATTCGCCGTCGTATCTGCAGTGAGCGGGGGCCGGTGAGACGCGAGCCGGCAGTGGCCGCTCAGCGGTGGGACTTGAGCATCGACTCCGCGTGTTCGCGGGAGGTGGCGACCTGCCAGCGGACTTGCTCGCCGTCGCCGTACGCCAGCGCCTCCTTGAGGTCGTCCTGGAGCGGGCCGGCGTCGACACCGAGGGAGGCACCCTCCTCGTCGCCGAGTTCGTACACGCCGTAGCGGTCGGGGACGCTCCGGAGCGTCTCTGTCGTCAGCGGATTCCAGGGTTTGCGGAGGCTCATCTCACTCCCCTGCGTCCGCCTCGTTCACGAACTCGTAGGAGTCTTCGCCCCAGTCGTCCTCGACGAAGGCGAACACGCGGCCGCGAGCGACCTCCGGGTCGGCTTCGACCTCGTATCGGAGTTCGCCGAGGCGGCGGACGACCACGCCGGGGAAGAGTTCCGACTCTTCGTCCAGGTCGAGGATGACGCGGCCGACGCCCGTCGATTCGAGGATGTCGTCGTGCGTCTTGAGGTCGTTGACGTACACGAGGACACCCTCTGCCTCCGTGGGGTCGGTGACGAGGACGTGCAGGTCGCGGCCGGGTTTGGTCGTGAGTGTCGACACCTTCTCGGGGACGCCGCGGTAGAGCGTCGTCCGGCCGTCGGTGTACTCCACCTCGACGCCCTCGTCGAGCAGGGTGATCGAGAGGGTGCTCGGTGCGACGTCGGTCCGGTGATGCGCGCTCATACTCGACGGTAGTCGTCGGGAACTAAAGAGGGGCTGGGTTCGACTGCTCGGGCGCACCCCGGAGACCGAGGAAACAGTGGTGTGGGACCGTCCGAACCGTCACACCTAAACGAGGCGTTCACACACCACGAGAGTATGAAGGGTCGCGCAGTCGCGCTGGGTGCCGGCACGGTGTTGAACGCGCTCGCAACCGGCGTCGGGTCGGCGTTCGCCATCGACGCCGAGACGACGGCGACGGTCGAACTCGACGACTCCGGCGAGGTGCGCGGCGACGTCGACGGCGCGCCCGACGCGGACACGCGACTCATCGAGCGCTGTGTCGAACTGACCGTCGAGCGCTACGGCTCCGGTGAGACGGGCGGACGCGTCCGTACCGAGAGCGAGGTGCCGATGGCCGCAGGCCTCAAATCGTCGAGCGCGGCCGCGAACGCGACGGTGCTGGCGACGCTGTCGGCGCTCGGTGTCGACGTCGGTGACGCTGACTCGGGCGGGCGCGTGACCCGCCTCGACGCGTGTCGACTCGGCGTCGAGGCCGCTCGCGACGCGGGCGTGACCGTCACCGGCGCGTTCGACGACGCCTCCGCGTCGATGCTCGGCGGCGTCACCCTCACCGACAACACGCGCGACGACCTGCTCGCGAGAGACGAACGCGACTGGGACGTCCTCGTCTGGACGCCCCCCGAGCGCGCCTACAGCGCCGACGCCGACGTCTCCCGCTGTGAGCGCGTCGCGCCGATGGCACGACTCGTCGCCGACCTCGCCTCGGAGGGACGGTACGCAGCGGGCATGACAGTCAACGGCCTCGCCTTCTCGGCCGCGCTCGGCTTTCCCACGGACCCGGCGGTCGAAGCCATGCCTCACGCGGACGGTGTCTCCCTCTCGGGGACGGGACCGAGCGTCGTCGCCGTCGGCCACCGGGACGAACTGGAAACCGTCGCGGCTATGTGGGGCGAGCGTGACGGGACGACCCGACTGACGACGACGCGAACCGACGGCGCACGCGTCCTCTAACCCCGATATCATCACCATCCGACGACACCACATCATGACAGAGACACACCCCGAGGACATGGACCTGGACGAACTGCGCACAGAGATCGAAGACATCGACCGCGAGATCGTCGAACTCGTCGCCCGACGCACCTACGTGGCCGACACCATCGCCGATGTGAAAGCCGAGCGCGACCTCCCGACGACCGACGAATCCCAAGAAGAGCGCGTGATGGAGCGCGCCGCCGAGAACGCCGAGCGGTTCGAGGTCGACGCCAACCTCGTGAAGGCGGTCTTCAGACTGCTCATCGAGTTGAACAAGGCCGAACAGCGACGGTCACGCTGACGGACGGCTCCGCGCGATGATGGGTCGGGAGACGACTGCGTCGGCGATTATTTACCCCCGCCGTGAGTCTCCGAGGCCGTGCAGAGCGAGAAAGAAAAGATGCTCGCCGGGGAGCTGTACGACGCCGCGGACCCGGAACTCGTCGCCGACCGCGAGAGCGCCCGGGCACTCACCCGATGGTACAACGAGACCGGGCCGGACCAGGCGGACCGACGGGAGACACTCATCGGAGAGCTCTTCGGAACTGTCGGGGAGGACGTCGCCGTCGAACCGCCGTTTCGCTGTGATTACGGGTACAACATCCACGTCGACGACGGCTTCTACGCGAACTTCGGCTGCGTCTTCCTTGACGTGTGTGAGATAACCGTCGGCCGGAACTGTCTGCTGGGTCCCGGCGTCCACGTCTACACCGCGACACATCCGCTCGACGCCGCGACCCGAATCGAGGGGCCGGAGTACGGGAAGCCCGTCTCCATCGGCGACGACGTCTGGGTCGGCGGCCGGGCCGTCGTCAACCCCGGTGTGACGGTCGGCGACCGCGCCATCGTCGCCTCGGGTGCCGTCGTCACGGAGGACGTGCCGAGCGACGTGGTCGTCCAGGGGAACCCCGCGGACGTGGTCAAAGAACTCGACTGAGCCCTGGGCCGCCCGCTCACCGCGAGAGCGCGTCGTCGGTCTGGTCTTCCGAGAGAGCGGTCACGGGTCGGGGCGGGTCGGGTGCGGCCGGGTCCGTGAGTCGGCGTCGCCACCAGCCGACGTCGTGCCACGCCCCGTGCTTGTAGCCGACGTCGTCGAACAGGCCGACCCGCTCGAACCCCAGTCGCTCGTGGAGCGCGACGCTCGCCGGGTTGGGGAGCGTGACGACGCCGTACGCGCTCGCGTACCCCTGGCGGTCGAGCACGGTGAGGAGCGCTTCGTACAGCCGTCGACCGAGACCCACACCCTGCGCGTCCGCGTCGACGTAGACCGAGAGTTCGGTCGTCCACTGGTACGCGTCGCGTTCCCGCAGCGGCCCCGCGTAGGCGTAGCCGACGACCTCGCCCCCGCGCTCGCAGACGAGCCACGGATACTGTTCGAGCGTCTTCGTCAGCTTCGTCTCGAGTTCGTCGACTGAGGGTGGAGTGGTGGCGAACGTGACCGCCGTCTCCTCGACGTACGGCGCGTAGATGCGCCGTACCGCCGCGGCGTCGTCCGGGTGCGCCAGTCGGAGTGTCGCGTCCATGTCCAGAGCGGGCGACACGGCGAGGTAAGTACCGCGGTTCGCCGAGTGGTGGCCGCCGACACGGGCCGACCGGGAGCGGCAACCCCCCCCTCCAGGACACCGCAGTCGTCCCGAGAGATGGATATATCACGTACGCCAGAGAATTCAACATAGATGCCACCGCCAGTCGACGACGTCGCTTTCCTCGTGCGGTCGCCGAACCGTGTGGCGGTGCTGAAGGCGCTCGCCGACGGCCCGCGTTCGCGGGACGACCTCGTCGACGAGACACCCGCGTCTCGGGTCACTATCGGCCGCATCCTCCACGACTTCGCGGTGCGTGAGTGGGTCGAGCGGTCCGGGCCGGCGTACGAGCCGACGACGCGGGGGCGACTGCTCGCCCGCGAACTGAGCGCGTTCCTCGACAGACTGCGAGCCATCGAGCGACTCGACCCGGTGCTGTCGTCGTTCGCCGTCGACCGCCTCGACGTCCCGCTGACGGCGTTCGACGACGCGACCGTGACCGTGCCGACGCAGGCCGAACCGAACCGCCACCACCGTCGCATCGGTGCCGCCGGCGAGCGCGCGGAGGTGGCCCGGATGTACACACAGGGCGTGACCAGGGAGGCGAGCGTGATCCACCGCACCGCCGTCTCCGAGCGCGGACAGACGCTCGAACTCGTCCTGACGGGCGACGCACTGACGGCCGCACGCGCCGACGAGGCCCTCTGGGACGAGGTGAGTGGTCTCGTCGAGTGTTCGGCGTTCGTCGGAACCGTCGCGGAACCGTTGTCGGTCCCGTTCGTCGGGCTGTTCGATGGGCGCTGTTTCATCGGCGTGGCGGACGAGCGAGGCGTCCCCACCGGCGTCGTCGAATCGACGAGCGAGGCTGTCGTGGCCTGGGCCGAGCGGACGCTGGACGACCTCGTGGCCCGGGCGACACCCGTCGACGACGCGTGAGAGCGGTGAACCGACGCACCAGTCGACGGTGAGACGCACCGGGCGAGGGTGACCACCGCGACGTCCACGATGAGTGTTCACGCCGTGAACAGCTGTTCATGGGATAGAACTAAGCGAGTCGTTTCGGAACGTCGTACATGATTGGAAACCGGACTATCACGAGAGATAATATGTGCTCAGCGGCCACAGGGGGCAGAACGCGGCGGCGAGACGCGACACCCGTCGGAGCCCGACCGTGACGTCTCAGCGCCAGGGGGCTCGTCGGGTTCTCGCGGTGGTGTTCACGGTCGTGATGGTCGTCGGCACCGTCGGGGCCTTAGTGGCCGTCGAACCGACGCGCGCGGTGGGGACGACACACGTCGTCGACGCGAGCGGGGCTGGAGACTACACGACGATTCAGGCGGCGCTCGACGCATCGAGCGACGGCGACACCGTCGAGGTCCGGCCGGGCGTCTACCGGGAGGCGGTCAGCGTCGAAACGGACGTGACGCTCGTCGCACCGAACGGGGCGACGCTGAACGGGTCGACGGTACCGGAGCCGTCTTTCGGTGCGGGGACGGTCGGTATCGCCGTCGCCCCGAGTCTCTCGTCGGGGCTGACCGTCGAGGGCTTCACCGTCGAGCGGTACACCGACGGCATCACGGTCGGTGCGTCTGCCGAGGAGAGCTACCAGAACGACGGCGAGTCGACCATCACGGGCGGGTGGACCATCCGCGACGTCACGGCCCGGAACAACACCGAGGACGGCATCGACGTCGGGGAGGTCGACGGCACCCCGTGGACGATGACTCGCGTCGCCGCCGTCGGCAACGGCGACGACGGCATCGAGGTCGACACGAATCCGAACCCGAACGCCGTCGGCTGGACGATTCGGGAGAGCAACGCGTCCGACAACGGCGACCACGGCGTGTACACGAGCAGTTCGATGGGGCGGTGGCGACTGCTGGATTCGACGACCAACGACAACGGGGGGTCCGGCGTCTACACCACCGGTGAGGACAGCGCGTGGGTCATCGGGAACCACACCGCCTCGGGGAACAGCGACTTCGGCATCCATCCTATCGGGAACTTCCAGGGCGACTGGACCATCCACAACGCGACCGTCACGGACAACTACGGCGACGGCATCGGCGGTGGGTTCGGGAGCAGCGGCGACTGGACCGTCCGTGACTCGGTGGTCGCGGGGAACGACGACTGGGGGCTGTACGTTCCGAACAACCCGGGCGACTTCCGCATCGAGAACGTCACGGTACGCGACAACACGGTTGGTGGAATCGCGGTGACCAACGCAGAAGGGAACTGGCGCATCGACGACTCACGGGTCGAGAACAACGGGAACACCTGGGACGGCTACGAGAACTTCGGCATCAACGCGGAGTGGACGCTCGGGTCGTGGGCCATCAACAACACCACCATCACCGGCAACGTCAACGGTGGCATCAACGCGACGAAGGGGAGAGACGGCCGCCCCGTCGGCGACGCCACCGACAACTGGTGGGGCCAACCGGGAGGCCCCATCGACAACCAGTGCGTCGGCAACGTCGACTGTGGGTCGCCGCTGTCGGTCGAACCGGGCACGAACGCGCCACAGAGACAGGCCACTGTCACGGGGACCGTGACGAACAGTTCGGGAGACGCCCTGAGCGGCGTCGAGGTGGACGTCTACCGCGACGACGGGTCGGGTGTGTTCCTCCTCGAAGAGACGGTCACGACGAACGCGACAGGCCAGTACAACGCGTCGGTCGACGCACCTGCGTCCGAGACCACCGCCCGACTCAAACTCCGGTTCGACGACTCCACGGGAGCGTACGCGACCGAGTGGTACGACGACCGGCGTGACGAGGCGAGTGCCGACGTCCTCGACGTCGCCGTCGGTGCGTCGGCGACCGCCGACGCCGAACTGAGCGACAACGTCGTCACCGTCCGTGGCTGGGTCCGAAACGAGAGCGGCGACTCTCTCGAAGGGATACTGGTCGTGCCGTACCGCGAGGATACCACCGGCGTGCTGAGACAGCAGCCCGGTATCGAGACGAACACGACGGGCTACTACGCCTACGAGCTGGCCGTCCCGGCGGGGGCGACCAGTGCGACGGTCAAGGTGTTGTTCGCCGACCCTGACGACGAGTACGCCTCCCGCTACTACGACGACGCGATGACGCTCGCGGCGGCGGCAGAACTGACTGTCCCCGCCGGCGAGCGCGTGCTCGTCAGCGAGACCCTCCCGAGAGAGGACGACGTCACGGCCGGCTTCTCGGGCACGGTGACCGACGAGAGCGGGAGTCCGCTCTCGAACGTCGACGTCACGGTCTTCCGCGACGACGGCACCGGGACCTTCCGCGAGTGGACGACCGAATCCACCGACGCGAACGGTGCGTTCGACATCGACGTCCGGCCGCCGAACCCGGACAACGCGCTTGTCCGCGTCAAACTCCGCTTCCGCGACCCGAGCGGGCAGTACACCGAACTGTGGTACGACGGGGCGAGCGAGGCGAACGCCGACGTGGCCGCGGGGCTGGTATCGGCCGAACTCGGCGACCTGAACGCGACACTCGTCGACGACACGGCCCCAGCGGCCGACACCGCCGGTGTCTCCGGGTGGGTCACGAACGACTCGGGCACACCGCTCGACGGGCTCCTGGTCGTCCCCTACGCCACCGACGAAACGGGGGTGTACAGACAACTACCCGGCGTCGGAACCGACGCTACCGGCCGATACGTCGCCGAGGTGGACGTGCCGGCGGGCGAGACCGACGTCGACGTGAAGGTGCTGTTCGCCGACCCCGACGAGGTCTACGCGTCGCGATACTACGACGACGCCCTGGCGTTGGCCGACGCCACTGCCGTAACCGTCCCCGGTGGCGAGACCCAGTTCGTCAGCGAGACGTTGCCCAGAGAGGACGACGTCACGGCCGGTTTCGCAGGCACCGTGACGAACGAGTCGGGCGACCCGCTCTCCGACGTCGACGTGACGGTCTTCCGTGACGACGGAACCGGCACCTACCGCGAGTGGACGACCGAGTCGACCGACACCCAGGGCCGGTACGACATCGACGTCGAACCCGTGAACGAAACCGACAGACGCGTCTCCGTGAAGCTCCGCTTCACCGACCCGACGTGGGAGTACGCTCAGGAGTGGAACAACACCGACTACCGGAACGCTCGGACGATAGACGACGCCGTCAAGGTCGACTCGCTCGTCGGTGGCGAGCGGTACAGGAACGAGGTGTTAGAGCGCAACGTCGTCATCATGAGCGGCGACGCTCGGAACGAGGACCTCGACGGCCTGGAGGGCATCCTGGTCGTCCCGTACCGCAAGGAAGCAGACGGGAGCTTCGAATCATATCAGCCCGGGACGACGTACACCGACGAGTTCGGCGACTACGAGACGGAGGTACCCGTCCGGGACGGAGAGACGACGGTCGACCTGAAAGTCGGCTTCGTCGACCCCGACGACGAGTACGCGGACACGTTCTGGCGGGACGCCCGGACGGTTACGACCGCCGACGCCTTCGACGCCGACGCGGGCTGGACACTCCCGAACGTCCGGGTGACGCTGTCGCGTCGCGACGAGGTAGCTGTCACGTACTTCGGGAGCGTGTTCAACCAGGACAACGAGGTGCTGGAGGACATCCGGGTAACGGTCTTCCGCGACGATGGGACGGGCACCTATCGCGAGTGGACGAACCGCCAGACCGACGAGAACGGCTACTGGGAAGCGGCCGTGTACCCGCCAGCGGGAGCGGAGAACGTCTCGGTGAAGATTCGTTACCGTGACGAGGACGGCAACTATCTCGAACAGTGGGAACGCGACGAGACCAGTCGGGCGACGGCTGAAGCCAGAAACGGCACGATCGGCGACTACGAAGACCTCATCGGCACGCAGCTCACGGCGGCCCCCACGACGCAGGTCTCGGGCGTCGTCCGGAGTACGGAGAACAACGACGCGCTCGAAGGCATACGGGTGACGGTCTACCGGTACGACGGGACGGGAGGCTTCGAACCCTTCGCCACGACGACGACGACGGACGCGTTCGGCTACTACGAGTTCCAGGTCCCGCCACCGCCGGGGTCCTCGACGGTGACGACCCGCCTGTACTTCACCGACCCGACAGGCGAGTACGCCTCGATGTGGTACCGGGACGCGCGGCGCTACGCAGCGTCGAAGCGGATGGACACCACCGCTGGCGAGGGGAATTTCTTCAACGACCAGTGGCTCCCGGAGGCCGGAATGCTCCTCGACGTGTCGGTACAGGCGCTGTCGACCTGTCGGGACCCCACCGACGCGGACAGTTGTACCTTCCCCGACGACGAAGACGCCGTGACCGTCGGCCCCGGGGACGACGTGGCCGTCCGCTACGAACTGTGGAACGGCGACGACGAGGTGTACAGAGACTACGACGTGGACGACCCGGAGACGAGAACGACGATGTTCGGTGCAGGCCACACCATCGCTCCGGGTGACGTCCGGTCGAAGACCGAGACGTTGACCGCGCCAGTCGTCGATGGGGCGTACGACTACCGGGTGAACGCGACCAGCGACACGCGCAACGGCACAGTGAGCAACTCCTCGGCGTGGTACACTGTCACGGTCGAGGGCTCGGTCGTCCAGCAGGCGAGAGTCGGCGACCGCTTCGACGCGTCCGTGTCGAACGCCGGGTCGGGGACGCCGGTCCTCGTCGACGGCGGGAGCCAGGGCCTCTCGAACGCGAGCGACACGACGTTCGAGAGCACCCTGCTGACGACAGACGGCGGCGACTTCACGCTGAACTTCACCGGGAGCGACTCACCGCCCAGCGGGACCGGCGCGCTCTCGTCGGGCGCGTCGCTCGGGTACCTCACCGTCGAGCACTCGGTCCCCGATGAGAACATCGACGAGGTCGACTTCCGGTTCCGCGTGACCCGGACGCGGTTGGCGAGCGAGGGAGTCACCGCCAGCGAGGTCACGCTGTACCGTTACGTCGACGGAACGCCCACGGCCCTTCCGACCGCCTTCGTCCGGACGACGGCGAGCGAGTACGTCTTCGAGGCCACCTCGCCCGGACTGTCGGTCTTCGTGGTCGGGACGGACGGGGCAGCCGCGGACGCGCGCGAGACGTCGGACGACTCCGCTGACGGCGTGAGTCGGGCAGGTGGCGGCAGTATCGAACGGGCGGACTCGGACGCGGCGACGACGCCGACGGCCGTGCCGACGGCCGTCGCCGAGACCGTCGGAACCGCGTCGCCGTCGCCAGCAGAGCGAGGCTCCGAACCGCCGACGGGTGTCGCGGCGACGCCGGCCGAACGCGACGCCACGGGGAGTGCGCCTGCGACCGACACCCCGGCGACACGGACGACGTTCCCCGGGTTCGGCGCACTCGTGGCGCTCATCGCACTCCTCTCGGTCGCAGCCGCGGTCGGTCGCCGCCGTCAGTCGCGGTAGGCCGCCGCGAGGCCGTCGAGCGCCTCGTGGTGCATAGTCGGGTGTGGCGCGAGAAGCGGCGAGACGCTCACGTGGCCCTCCACGACGGCGCGGCGGTCGGTCCCCTCCGGGTCCGGCAGGTCACCTTCGCGCATCCGCTCCCACACGCCGTCGTGGAGGGTAATCCGGTCGTCACCGTCCGGGCGGGCGGTCATGTCGTACAGCGTCGACGGCTCGGTGATCCGCATCTCGGCGTCCTCGGTGGCATCGAGCGGGGCGTTGACGTTCAGGTACTCCGCCTCCTCGAAAACGCCCGCCTCGGAGGCGTGTTCGACAAGATACGTCGCGGCATCGGTCGCCGGCCGGAAGTCCTCGACCGCCGTCGCGAGTTCTTCCCACGGCGCGTCGCCACCGGGGACGTACAGCGAGACCGCGATGGCGGGCACGTCGAAGAAGGCCGCTTCGACCGCGGCGGAGACGGTCCCCGAGCGGCCGAGGACGTACGCACCGAGGTTCGCACCCTTGTTACAGCCCGCGACGACCATATCGACGTCGGGACAGAGCGACTCTAACCCGACCACCGTACAGTCGGCGGGCGTCCCGTGGATGGCGTAGCCGAGCGGATGCTCCTCGACGAGCACGTCCGCCGACATCTGTCGGCCGACCGCACTCTTGTCCTCGGCCGGGGCCACCGCGGTCACGTCCGCGACCGACGAGAGCGCGTCGTACAGCGCTCGAAACCCGACGCTGTCGATGCCGTCGTCGTTCGTCAGGAGGAGGTTCATACCCCACACAGCGATGGGCCGAGCAAAAACGCACCGCTTGCGACACTCGCGCGTCGGGGCCTACGCTTCGATGTCCCGGTAGAACGCCCGGGCCTCGGTCCCGCCGTCGGCGGTCGCAGCGCGCAGCGACGCCACGACGCTGTCGAACCCTTGTGCCTGCCGGGGAATACGGCTGCCGACGTCCCTGAGCGCCTTGCCGCCACGGTCGAACGCGGTGGCGGCGTCCCGGCCAAGGTCGGCGGCGGCGTACGGCGCTCCGCTCCGACGGCGGCCGCGCGCTCGCGCGAAGAGCCGGACGCCCTCGACGACCGACGCCAGGGCCTCGTGTACGTCCCCGAGGACGGCCGTCTCCGCCTTGAGCTGGTCGCGTTTGTCCCGATACTCGTCCCGCGAGAGCGTGTCGACCACGCGTATCGACCGTTCGTACCGACTGTTCGAGAGGTCGGTGACCGCTCCGCTCGCCCGTTCCTGTCGGGCCCCCGCCCGGTCGGTGAGCGAGCGGGCCGTCTCGGGGTCGACGTACTCGATGGCCGTGACGACTCCCTCGAGGTCGTTGTGCGCCTCGATGAGCAGGACCTGCGCGTCGATACTGAGCCGGAGGAACTCCTCGACGCGACCGAGTCGGTCGATCTCCGCTCGGTCGGCGGTCGACACCCCCTGCCTGTCGGCCGCCTCGTACGCTCGCCGCGCGCCGTAGAGGTAGTCGACGACCGGACCAGGGTCGAACGCGTCTGTCGCGGCCGTGACGGCGGTGAGCGAGTCGTCGCCCCCGGCGTCGGCGTACGTCTCGACGGCGCGCGAGAGGTTGTCGCGCGACAGTGCCAGGAGGTCCGGCACGCTCATGCGACGGAGCTCCGCGGGCGAGGGCGTCTGCGGCTCCGAGGCGGGGGCCGCGGCCTCGTCGGCCTCCGCTCCGGTGCCACCGTCTCCCGTCGATTCGGTCCCGGTCGACCCGCTGTCGGAGCCGCTCGACCCGCCAGCCTGGTCGGAGCCGCCGCCGAGGGGACGTCCGACGAGACTGGTACAGCCGGAGAGTCCGGCGACAGCGAGGAGGAGCGCACGCCGGTGCATACCCGCTGTGCTCGCCGGGGATGGTTAACGCTGTCGGCAATCTTATCTCGAATGATAACGTGCGGACACCGCGTCGAACCCACCCAGTCGTCCATCGGGACCGACGAAACGGCGGTGATTCGCACGCGTGCGAACGACTCAGCCGAGGAAGTCGACGATGGTGCCGTCGTCGACGACGAGGTTGTACGCCTCCTCGTCGTCGTTCCAGAGCGCGAGCACCTGTTCGAGTCGGAGCACGGAACCGTACGGCGCGGTCGCGAGCGCCTCGTTGAGCGAGGTTCGCCGCGTGAGGACGCCGAAGACGCCCGTCTCCTCGCTCCCGTCGCCGAGCTTGAACAGCGGGTTGGCGTCGGCGTCGTCGGTCAGGTCGTGGCTCAGCTTCACGGCGAGGAGGTCGATGCGCTCGGTGACGTGTCTGTCGAGGTCGGCCATCTTCGCGTGACGCGTCGGGTTCGCCCGGAGGTCGCTACGCCGCGTCCCGTCGGGCCGCAACACGGCGTACGCGAACTGTACGGTGGTGTTGACGAACGCGTCCGCGTCGCCCACACCCGCAGCGAGCCGCGACTGGAACGGCGGCACCTCGAGGTCGGCTCTGACGTCGAACGACCAGCCCCGGTCGGACGGCTCCGTGTCGGGCCACAGGCGGAGCGTCGGCGCGTACACGGTCACGCCGGTCCGAGACACCACCTCGCGTTCGACCGTTCGGAGGGCGGTCGCGGTGTTGAGGTCCGCCGGTTCGAGCGCCACGACCGACCCCTCCGGACCGAGCGCGTCGAGCGAGGACTCGACGACTGCGACGGGGTCGTCTAGCTCGCTGAGCACGTTCGAGAACAAGACGAGGTCGAACGGGTCTGTACAGAGCGCACCCAGGTCGAGGTCCTCGACCCGCGAGCGGTGGACCGTGTGGTGGAAGTTCCGGCCGGTCTCCGCGAGGAGGTGGTCGAGCACTGCGGCGGCGTCACTCGGTTCGACGGCGTGGTAGTCGACCAGCGCGTCCTCGGCGTGCCGGGCGAGAAAGTCGTGGAGGCCGAGCGCCGGCCCGCCCGTGCCCGCACCGACGTCCAGGACGCGAATCGGCGTCGTCAGCAGGTCGCGCTCGGTCAGCGTGTCGAGGACGTAGCCAACCGTCGCGTAGTAGTCTGGGAGGTGGTAGATGCCGTAGGCGGCGGCGACCTCCTCGTCGTACTCGACGGGGTGTTGACGGTAGTACTGTTCTTTCAGCCGACGGATGGTCTCGCGCAGGCGCGCCGCCGACTCCCCCTCGTGCCAGTCGAGGCCGTACCGCTCGACCAGGAGGTCCTCGAAGGCGTGTGCGTACCGCTCGGGGAACGCCTCCGGCGACCACCCGCCGGTGACCACCCGCTCGGGCGCGGGGACGAACGTCCCGTCGTCCCGCTCGACGAGGCCGAGGTCGACGGCTTCCTCGCGGAGGACCTGCCTGACGACGGCGGGGTGCGGCGTCCCCTCGACGTACTCGTGTATCTCCTCGGGGTCGACGGGGCGGACGTTGCGGAGGTACTTCGCGTTGGCGACGATGCCGTCGCGGTCGGTCGTCGTCATCGCTCTCCCCCGCTCGCGTCGCCACCGCTCGCCTCGTGGTAGAGCGCCTCGAACTCGTCGCCGTCGGCGGCCGCGACTCGGGCGGCCGCCTCGGCGACCCGCTCGGCCCCCTCGAACGTCTCCTGAATCTCACGGTAGACGCGCGGCGTGCCCCCCGTGACCATCCCGACGGCCTCGGTGAGGGCAGCCGATACCGGTGTGTGGAACTCCGGGCGGACCGCACGAGCGGCGAGCGCGAACGCGAGGACGGCCGCGTGGGCGCTGGCTTGCACCGTCTCCATCGCCCGGTCGTGCTCTGCGGGGGTCGTCTCGAACACGGTGTTCCCCGCCTCTTCGAGGGCGGCGCGGACGCGGTCCGTCGTCGGTCCTGCGGCGTCGACGACGCTCGCGACCGTCCCGGGGGCGTTCGCCGGGGCGAACAGCGGATGGAAGCTGATTCGTTCGTGGTCCGGGGCCGCGTGGCGCATCGCCTCGACCGGCGCGGCCATCACGCCCGAGACGTCGACGAGCGCCGTCCGTGCGCGCGGCGCCTGCGTCGCGACGCTCGTCTCGACGGCCGAGATGGGGACCGCGACGCAGACTGCGTCGAAGCGCTCGTCGTCGTCGAGGGGGACCTGCCGACCGCCGAGCGCCTCCGCGGCGGCGGCGGCGACGGTCGGGTCCGCGTCGGCGAACGCGACGTCGACCGCTCCCGGAACGTTCTCCGCGACGGTGTCGGCGAACCACCGACCCATCGACCCTGCGCCGACGACGAGCAGTTTCATCGACCCACCGTAACTCGGGCCGTCGCAAAAGGCTTCGGAACCACTCGTCACCCGCCTCAGTCGACCGGCGTGAGCCGGACCCGTGACCACGGGACGGGCGCTTCGTCGTGACCGGTGAGCGTCCCGTCGACCGAGACGGTCTCCGGGTCGACGGGCGCTTCGAAGTGGACCGTGAAGAGCGGCGTCGCCGCGTCGACCGTCTTGCCGTTCCCGTCGACGTCGACCGCGCGGGCGCGGACGACTCCCGACCCGTCGTCGAACGTCTCGAAGAGACGCGTCAGAAGGCCCGGTTCGACAGTCTCGACGGCGGCCGCTGCCCGGAGGGTGAGTTCGTACCGCCGGACGCCGGCCGGCGGAGCCTGCACGACGACAGCGACGCGCCGAGCGTCCCGTCCCGACCCCGCGTCCGGTCCCGTCTCCGCCTCGGCGTCGCCGTCGGCGTTCGTCCCGCTCTCGCCGCCGTCGCTGCGATACGTGTCGGGCGCGCGGTCCGCCCGTCGAGCGGGTGGCTCCTCGTCGTCGGTCGGTTCACGGAACAGCCGGGCGAGTCGGTCCACCAGAGACACGGCTCCGCAGAGGGACCGGACGGAAAAGAGGATGCCGGCCGCCGTCGTGCACCCGCGGTTCGTCTCGAGATGCAGACACGTCCACGAGTCGGAAGGACCGCGTCAGCCGTGCGTCAGACGCTGATAATCTCGTCTGATAATAAGAGGCGATGAGTTATAGCCGGTAACACAGACAGTCTCGGACGATGAAGTTTCCACGGGTCTCCGGTTCGAATCTCGAAGGGGACCACCGCTCCCTCCCTGACGGGTTCGACGGAGACCCGACGTTGCTCGTCATCTCTTTCCAGTGGCAACAACGGTCACTCGTCGACCCGTGGTGTTCTGTCGCCGAGCAACTCGCGGCGCGGTACGACGCGTTCGAGTACTACGAGTTGCTCGTCGTCGACTGGCGGAGCCGGATGCTCATCGGCCGCACCCGTCGGGCGGACCTGCTCACGGCCGACCAGCACGACCGGATGCTCGTCCTCCGGGTGAACAAACGGCAGTTCCGCCAGTCGCTCGGCCTCCTCGGCGAGGACACCGTCTACGCGCTGTTGCTCGACGACGAACACGTCGTCCGCCAGGCGGCGGGGTTCCCCGTCTCGTCGACTGTCGACGGGTTGCGGACCCTGCTCGAAGACTGGGAGGACGCCCGCCCGTCGGCGGAGGCGGGTCAGACGACGAACTCGACGGGGTAGTCGGTCAGGTTCTCGTACCCCGTCTCGGTCACGACGACGAGGTCCTCGATGCGGACGCCGCCCACCGACGGGTCGTAGAGGCCGGGCTCGATGGTGACGACGTGTCCCGGGCGTAGCTCCTCGCCGTCGGGGCTCACCCGCGGGCGCTCGTGGACGTCGAGGCCGACGCCGTGGCCCGTCGAGTGGATGAATCCGACCTCCGTGTGGGGGTCCGACCGGAGGGTCGGGTAGCCGGCGTCCTCGTAGACGTCACAGACCGCGTCGTGGACGGCAGCGCCGGTTACGCCGGGTTCGAGCGCCGCGAGGGCGGCCTCGCGCGCCTCGTCGGTCACGTCGAAGCGGTGTCTGAGCTCCGCGGTCGGTTCGCCCTTCACGAACGTCCGGGTCATGTCCGCGTGGTACTTCGTCTCCTTCGAGCACGGGAAGATGTCGACGATGACGGCTTCACCCGCCCGGAGGGGGCCGCTCCCACGGTTGTGGGGGTCGGCGGCGTCCGCGCCGCAGGCGACGATGGTCTCGTCGAGGCCGCAGCCGTGACGCAGGAGCGTCACCTCGATCTCCTCTTTCACCCGCTCGGCCGTCAGGGGCTCGTCGTCGTGGCGGAGTCGACCGTCGTCGTCGACCGTCGCCGCTCGAAGCAGGTCCTCCGCGGCGGCCATCGCGGCCTCGTTCGCCCGCTGTGCAGCCCGGATGTTGTCGACCTCCGCGCTCGATTTGGTCGCGCGCATCCCCGCCACCACGTCGGTGTGGTCGGCCGTCACGTCGACGCCCGCCTCGCGGAGCGCGTCCCCCACGCCGAGCGGGAAGTCCGCGGGCACGGCGACGCTCCCGACCGCGCGGTCGGCGAGGAACGTCGCGACGGTCCGCGCGCGGCCCGTGATGGGGCCGTGTTCCCCGACCCGGGCGCGGTAGTCGTAGTCGACGAGCCGCGAGACGGAGGCGGCTGACTCGACCTTCGTCGCGCGGCCGTACTCGAGACTCGACACGAGGAGGTGGACGCCTCCGGCGGTCCCTTCCTCGCCGTCCGCGTCGCTCGGGACGTAGAGCGTGACGAACGGGTCGGGCGCGTCGAACGCCGAGAGGTACCGCTGGTTCGAGTCGGTCCCGTCGGCGTCGACGAGATAGCCGTCGACGCCGGCGTCGACCAGGTAGTCGTCGAGGGCGCTGAGGTCGCGGGTCATAGCCCTCCCTCGGAGAGCGCGGGCAAAACCGTTGTCCCCCGCTCAGTCCCGGTGGGGGAACTCGCCCTCGATGACCGAGACCAGGCTGTCGAACTCCTCGCCGAGGTGGACGAGCAGGTCGTCGAGCGTCACGATGCCGACGAGGTCCCGGTCGCGCATGACCGGGACGCGCCGGACGCCCTCTTCGCGCATGCGCCTGGCTACGTCGGCCACGTCGTCGTCGGGGTCGACGGAGAAGACGTTCGTCGAGAGGATGTCGTTGGCGATGCACTCGTCGGGGTGGCGGCCCTCGGCGAGCCCCGACACCACGAGGTCACGGTCGGTGAGCAGTCCGGCGACCGTCCCTTTGCCGTCGACGACGACCACGCTCCCGACCCGCTCGTCCCGCATGACGTGCGCGACGTCGGTGAGCGTCGCCTCGAGGTCGACGGTCACGACGTCGCGGTGTGCGATATCCTCGATAGCCATACCGGACGTACGTCGACGGTGGATAAATCGCTAGGGTCGGCCGACGCCAACTCGCCGGACACCTCGCTCGCCGGGTCCGGTAGCCTTTCGTCGCCGCTCCTCCACGCCCGCGTATGGACGTCTCTATCAGGCCCTCATCCGTCGCGGGGGACGCACGTGCTCCGCCGTCGAAGAGCTACACACACCGCGCCATCCTCGCTGCGGGCTACAGCGAGACGGCGACCGTCGAGGACGCGCTGGTCAGCGCGGACACCCGCGCGACGATGCGTGCCGTGGACGCGTTCGGCGGCACCGTCGACCGCAACGGCTCCACGGTCGACGTCGAGGGGTTCGACGGCCGTCCCGCGGTCCCGGACGACGTCATCGACTGCGCCAACTCGGGGACGACGATGCGGCTCGTTACCGGGTGTGCGGCGCTCGGCGACGGCCTCACGGTGCTGACGGGTGACGACTCCCTGCGGTCGCGTCCGCACGGCCCGCTCCTCGACGCCATCGCACAACTCGACGGCCGCGCGGAGAGCACGCGCGGGAACGGCCAGGCCCCGCTCGTCGTCGGCGGCCACGTTTCCGGGGGACAGGTCTCCATCCCCGGCGACGTCTCCTCGCAGTTCATCACCGCCCTGCTGATGGCCGGGGCGGTCACCGAATCGGGTGTCGACGTCGACCTGGAGACCGAACTCAAATCCGCGCCCTACGTCGACATCACGGTCGAGGTACTCGCCGACTTCGGGGTCGAGGTCGAGCGGACCGACGCGGGCTTCTCCGTCCCGGGTCGGCAGTCCTACGAGGCCGAGGGCGGGACGTACCGCGTCCCGGGCGACTTCTCGTCGATGTCGTATCTGCTCGCCGCGGGAGCGGTCGCCGGCGACGACGGCGTGACGGTCCACGGCGCGCGTCCGAGCGCACAGGGCGACTCGGCCATCGTCTCCGTCCTCGAACGGATGGGTGCGGACATCGACTGGAATCGGGACGGGGGCACGATCGACGTCTCCCGGACCCCGCTGTCTGGCGTGGAGGTCGACGTGGGCGACACACCGGACCTCCTGCCCACCATCGCCACGCTCGGGGCCGTCGCCGACGGCGACACACGCATCGTCAACTGCGAACACGTCCGGTACAAAGAGACCGACCGGGTGAGCGCGATGGCCGAGGAGCTGACGAAGATGGGCGCATCGGTCACGGAAGAACACGACGTCCTGACCGTTCACGGCTCCGACACGGACCTCGTCGGTGCCGACGTCGATGGCCGCCACGACCACCGCATCGTGATGTCGCTGGCCGTCGCGGGTCTCGTCGCCGAGGGCACGACGACCATCACCGGAGGCGAGCACGTCGACGTCTCCTTCCCCGGCTTCTTCGACGTCCTCGACGGGCTGGGCGCGACCGTCGGGCGTGAGTGAGGGGGCGTCGCTACTCCGCGCGCCACTGGCCGGTCCGTCCGGCCTCGGTCCGGCGGGCGATGGCGTCGACCCACCACAGCTTGAGGCCCATCGCGACCAGACACGCGACGACCGTCGTTGCCGGCCGCCGCTTCCAGGCGGCCCACAGCGCCAGCAGCGTCGCTGGCACGTTGAGGAGGTTGAGGACGTTCGGGTAGCCGAGGTCCATCGAACCCTTCCCCTCGCCGAGCCACTCGCGCTCGGCGAGGACGATGCGGGAGAGCCACGAGTCGGTCCGCGCCGGCGGGGGGAAGGCGACGGGGTTGACGACGGTGAACCCCAGCGTCGCGAGGAGGAGTCGCCCGTCGCGGGTGTACACCGCGTACAGCAGGGCCGGCATCGTCAGAAAGCGCGTCCCTGCGCTCCAGGGGTTGGCGTGGCGTTCCCAGAAGGTGTCCTGCAGACGGCTCCGGAGGGAGGGGCTGTCGGAGACCATACCTCGCTGTCGATGGCCGGGGACAACACCGTTCCGGTCCGACGCGGACGTTCTGGCGAGGCTGACCGGCAAGGCGGGCACGTTCCGCACCGTTGAAATGCCCACCCTTCCCACACCCACGTAATGAACGGAAACCGATTCGGTCGTCTCTTCCAGGTGACGACCTACGGCGAGTCTCACGGCGAGGCGATGGGGGTCACCGTCTCCGGCTGTCCGGCGGGACTGGAACTGTCGGAGGCGGACATCCAGCGCGAACTCGACCGACGCAAGCCGGGGCAGTCGATGATCACCACGTCGAGAGGCGAACCCGACGAGGTCGTCATCAACTCCGGCGTCCAGGACGGCTACACCACGGGGACGCCCATCGGGATGGTCATCCAGAACAAGGACGCCCGGTCGAGCAAGTACGAGCCGTACGTGACGGCACCGCGGCCGAGCCACGGCGACTTCACGTACTCCGCGAAGTTCGGGACCCGGAACTGGGGCGGCGGCGGGCGTTCGTCGGCGCGTGAGACGGTCAACTGGGTCGCGGCGGGCGCTATCGCGGGGAAGATTCTCGAACAGCACGGCATCGAAGTGAAGGCGCACGTCAACCAGATCGGTGACATCGAGGCCCCACCAGTCACGTTCGAGGAGATGCTCGAACACACCGAAGAGAACGAGGTGCGGTGTGCACATCCCGAGACTGCCGAGCGGATGCGCGAGCGTATCGACCAGTACCAGAAGGAGGGCGACTCCATCGGCGGCTCCATCTACTTCGAGGCACAGGGCGTCCCCCGTGGACTGGGCGCGCCGCGGTTCGACTCGTTCCCCGCCCGTCTGGGTCAGGCGATGTTCTCCATCCCCGCGACGACGAGCGTCGAGTACGGCCTCGGGAAGGAGGCGCGCGAGTGGACCGGGCTCGACAGAAACGAGGACTGGGAGTTCGACGAGAGCGGTGACCCGGTCCCGGAAGGGAACAAACACGGCGGCCTGCAGGGCGGCATCACGACCGGTCAGCCCATCTACGGCGAGGCGACGTGGCACGCGCCGACCTCAATCCCCAAACAGCAGAAGACGGTCGACTGGGAGACCGGCGAGGAGAAGGAGATTCAGGTCGTGGGCCGACACGACCCCGTGCTTCCACCCAGAGCCGTCCCGGTCGTCGAGGCGATGCTGTCGCTCACCATCCTCGACTTCATGCTCCTCGGTGGGCGAATCAACCCCGACCGCCTGGATGGCGAGGTCGGCGAGTACGACACCGACTACCACCCCTCGTCTCCTGACAATTCGTAGCGCCGGAACGTCGACGCGGTCGTTCTCTCTTCGAAAGTCGAAGAGATCCGTCAGTGGATTTCTTCTCTTTTCACGCGTGTGTGGGTATACAATATAAGGTCTATCATCATCTTTCCTTGTCAATCCATAGCAAAGTCTTTATTCAGTACGTCGCCAAGTTTGTCGATAGGGCCCACGGGGCCGTGACCACACTATGACTGATGACGAACTCATCTGGCGAATCGCGGGGGGTTCCGGAGACGGAATCGCCTCGACGAGCCAGAACTTCGCGAAGGCTCTGATGCGGTCGGGGCTGCACGTATTCACACACCGACACTACCCGTCGCGCATCCGTGGCGGCCACACGTACACGGAGATTCGCGCGTCCGCCAACCCGGTCGAGTCGCGTGGCGACGGCTACAACTTCCTCCTGACGCTGGGGGACTCGTTCGCCCGCAACCCCTCGGAGGGTGCGTACTACGGCGACGAGGAGCAGAAACCGCTGTACGAGAACCTCGACGAACTCCGTGAGGGTGGCGTCATCGTCATCGACTCGGGGCTCGTCGACACCGACTCCGTCGAGGACTTCGACGAGCGGGTCGAAGAGAACAACTGGCACGTCTACGAGTTCGACTTGCGCTCGCTCGCTCGCGAGCACGGTCGCGAGGTCATGCGCAACACTGCCGGCGTCGGCGTGACCTGCGCGCTGGCCGGCATCGACCGCGACTGGATCATCGAACTGATGACCGAGGCCATGCCGGAGAAGATCCTCGAGCCGAACCTCGAGATTCTCGACGAGGCCTACGAGATGGCGATGGAGCGCGAACACACGCACGACGTCTCCGTCCCCGAAGGCGAGCACGACGAGGAACAGGTGCTCCTCTCGGGGTCTGACGCCATCGCCTACGGCTCCATCGACGAGGGCTGCCGCTTCATCTCGGGCTACCCGATGACGCCGTGGACGGAGGTGTTCACCATCATGTCGCAGAACCTCCCCGAACTCGGCGGCATCTCCGAGCAGGTCGAAGACGAGATCGCCGCGGCCGCGCTCGCGCTCGGTGCCTCCCACGCGGGCGTCAAGGCCATGTCCGGGTCGTCCGGTGGTGGCTTCGCGCTGATGTCCGAACCGCTCGGCCTGGCCGAGATGACGGAGACACCCGTCGTCTTCGTCGAGGCGATGCGCGCCGGTCCCTCGACGGGGCTGCCGACGAAGCCCGAACAGGGCGACTTAGAGCACGTCCTCTACACGTCACAGGGCGACTCGAACCGCGTCGTCTTCGCGCCGTCGACCGTCTCGGAAGCGTACACCCAGACGCGACAGGCGTTCAAGCTCGCCTACGAGTACCAGATTCCCGCCATCGTCATCTACGACCAGAAGCTCGGCGGCGAACTCGTGAACGTCCCGGCGAGCCACTTCGACGAGGCCCCGAACCCGGACCTGGGCTCGGTCCTCACCGAGGAGGAGATCGCCGAAGCGCCGCACGACCCCTCCGGGAAGTACAACCGCTTCCAGCACAACGTCGAGAAGGGAATCAGCCCGCGCTCACTCCCCGGCCAGAAGGGTGGGCGCTTCCTCGCGACGGGGAACGAACATATGCCCGCCGGGCACATCAGCGAGGACCCCGAGAACCGGGTCTTCCAGATGGACCGCCGCATGGAGCGCGTCGAGAACATCCGGAAAGACCTCGACGCGATGGACACGAGCCACCAGACGCCGCACGGCCCGAGCGAGGCCGAGTACGGCATCCTCACGTGGGGCTCGAACCAGGGGACCGTCTTCGAGGCCGTCGACCGCCTCAACGACGACGGCTACTCCGTGAAGGCGCTCTCGGTCTCGGACATGATGCCCTACCCCGTCGAAGAGGTCGAAGCGTTCATCGAGAGCGTCGACGAGGTGCTCGTCGTCGAGATGAACGCCTCGGCGCAGTTCCGCGGTCTTACCCAGAAGGAACTGGGCCGCTACGGCGAGAAGCTCGCCAGCCTCCTCAAGTACAACGGGAACCCCTTCGAGCCCGCAGAGATCGTCGACGGCTTCGTGACCACGGTCGTCGAGAACGACACGCTCCCGGGAACCGAGACCAAGTTCGTTCCCGCCGCAGGTGACTAACCATGAGTGTATTCAGTGCAATCGGTGAAGAGACGGAACACGACCAGAACGAGTTCACCCCCGGGCTCGAACCACAGCCCACGTGGTGTCCCGGCTGTGGTGACTTCGGCGTCCTGAAGGCGCTGAAGGGCGCGGCCGCCGAGTTGGGTCTGAGCCCCGACGAGATGCTCCTCTGTACGGGCATCGGCTGCTCGGGCAAGCTCAACAGCTACTTCGAGAGCTACGGCTTCCACACCATCCACGGCCGTTCGCTGCCCATCGCCCGCGCCGCCAAACTCGCCAACCCCGGCCTGACCGTCGTCGCCGCGGGTGGCGACGGCGACGGCTACGGCATCGGCGGGAACCACTTCATGCACTCGGCTCGTGAGAACCACGACATGACGTACATCGTGTTCAACAACGAGATCTTCGGGCTGACGAAGGGCCAGACGTCGCCGACGTCGCCGAAGGGGCACAAGTCGAAGACCCAGCCCCACGGGTCGGCGAAGGAGCCGCTCCGCCCGCTCTCGCTGTCGCTCACCTCGGGCGCGTCGTACATCGCCCGCACCGCCGCGGTGAACCCGAACCAGGCGAAGGAGATCATCATCGAGGCCATCGAGCACGACGGCTTCTCCCACGTCGACTTCCTCACCCAGTGCCCGACCTGGAACAAGGACGCCCGGCAGTACGTCCCCTACATCGACATCCAGGACTCCGACGACTACGACTTCGACACCACCGACCGTCGCGAGGCGTCGGAGATGATGGCCGAAACCGAGGACGCCCTCCACGAGGGCACCGTCCTCACCGGCCGGTACTACGTCGACTCCGAGCGACCCTCCTACGGTCAGGAGAAGCGCGCCATCGGCGAGATGCCCGAAGAGCCGCTCGCGGAGCGCTACTTCGACGAGGACTACGAGTGGGAGCGGACCTACGACCTGTTCCTCGACAAGCACCGCTAGGGTCGCGTCGCGGTCCCCTCGGTCGGCCGTTTTCTTTCACCCCGCCCCCGTGTGTACCGCCCGGTCCCGTCGGGCGTTGTACAGGACCGAGAGACGTTTTCTGATTCGCAACATATTTTTCTAACGGACGAAAAATCACCGCTATGGACGTTACCTCTACAGAGGGGCGGATTCTCCGGGCGCTCGAGGAGGATGCACAGGCATCCTACGCCGACATCGCCGAACGGGCGGAGGTCTCGAAGCCCACCGTTCGCAAGTACATCAAGAAACTCGAAGAGGACGGCGTCATCGTCGGCTACTCCGCCGACGTCGACCCGAAGAAGCTCTCGGGGCAGTCCATCGCGATGGTGGGAATCGACGTCGCCTCCGAACGCTACGTCGAGGCGACACGGGCGCTGAAGGCGCTCGATTCCGTCGAATCGTTGTACACCTCCTCGGGTGACCACATGCTGATGGCCGAAGTCCGCGCCGCCGACGGCAACGCCCTCGGCGACATCATCGCCGAGGATATCCTCACCATCGAGGGTGTCACCGCCGCTCACCCCTCGTTCCTCCAGGAACGACTGAAGTAACCGACCCGTCCTCGACGCGACTCGGCCCCGCCCGGTCGTTTAGTTTCACTCCGCTTTGGGAACGCTCAGTAGCCTCGAGTGAGTACGAACGCGTGATGGCTGACCCGGACGACCCCTTCGCTGGTCCGCCCGCCGCGGAGACCGAGGCACGCGTCGTCCTCCACGTCGATATGGACTGCTTCTACGCCTCCTGCGAGCGCCGGCGACACCCCGAACTCGACGGCGAGCCGGTCGTGGTCGGGATGGGGTTCGAACCGGGCGAGACCCACGGCGCAGTGGCGACGGCGAGCTACGAGGCGCGGGCGTTCGGCATCGACAGCGCCCAACCCATCTCGCAGGCGCTCGACGTCCTCCCCCGGGTCGAAGACGGTGGCGAGGGTCACTACCTCCCGGTCGACCTCGACTACTACCGCGAGGTGGCCGCGGCGGTCAAGACGGTCCTCCGCGACTGCGCCGACGTCGTCCGGGAGGTGAGCATCGACGAGGCGTATCTGGACGTCTCCGAGCGGACGTCGTGGGAGCGTGCCGGCGCGGACGGCAGAACACTGGCCGAAGGGTACGGGCGGTACGTCAAACAGCGCATCAGTCGGGAGGTCGGCGTGCCGGCGAGCGTCGGCGTCGCGCCGAACATGTCCACGGCGAAGGTCGCCTCCGACCACGACAAACCCGACGGTCTCGTCGCCGTCCCGCCGAGCGAACTGCGGTCGTTTCTCGCACCGCTTCCCGTCGACGAGATTCACGGCGTGGGTCCGGTCACCGCGCGCGACCTCCGCGAGATGGGAATCGAGACGGCCGGCGACCTCGGCGAGGCGGACCCGACAGTGTTGCGAGAGCGGTTCGGCGACCGCGGGGTGTCGCTGCACCGTCGTGCGCGCGGCGACGACGACCGGGTCGTCGAACCGACGGGACGCCCCAAGAGCCTCTCGCGGGAGTCGGCGTTCACCGAGGCTACCGACGAGTCCGAGCGCGTCCGCGAGCGGGTCAGAACGCTCGCGAGCGACGTGGCGACGCGGGCGACGGACCGCGGAGCGACGTACCGCACCATCGGTGTGAAGGTCGTCACGCCGCCGTTCGACGTGAACACGCGGGAACGCTCGCTGTCGGGGCCGGTCGACGACCCTGGCCTCGTCGAACGGGTCGCGCTCGACCTCCTCTCCGAGTTCGAGGGCGAGCGCGTCCGGAAGGTCGGTGTGCGTGTCTCGAACCTCACGTTCGGTGCCGGTGAACAGGCCCGGCTCGACGGGTACGAGACCGACGACGAGGCGGGAAAAGCCGGTGGACTGCGCCCCGACGGTCGGTCCGAACGGCGACGGCGGTCGGGACAGGCCTCGCTCGCGGAGTTCGACGCCGACGAGACGGGCAGCTGAGCCAGTCGTCAGTCGCTCGTCTGACGTACCTCTTTGTGCGCGGCCGGTTACCTATCCTCAAGACCGCATGACCGAACGGGAGACAATCACAGTTGCAGACGTAAGCGCCGGCCCGGGCGGTGACGGGACTGATCCGGGGACGACCGTCTCGCTCCCCGCCGTCGAGATTCTCACGGGGAGAGGGTTCATCACGGGGAAGTCCGGGTCGGGCAAGTCGAACACAGCCTCGGTCGTCGTCGAGAAACTGCTCTCGGCGAACTTTCCGGTGCTGGTCGTCGACACCGACGGCGAGTACTACGGCCTGAAAGAGCAGTTCGAGATCCTCCACGTCGGCGCGGACGAGGAGTGTGACATCCAGGTCAACCCCGAACACGCCGAGAAGATCGCCTCGCTGGCGCTCGAGCAGAACGTGCCGATCATCCTCGACGTCTCGGGCTACCTCGACGAGAGCCAGGCCAAGTCCCTCCTGCTGCAGACCACGCGGCACCTCTTCGCGAAGGAGAAGAAGCTGAAGAAACCGTTCTTGATGCTCGTCGAAGAGTGCCACGAGTACATTCCCGAAGGTGGTGGGATGGACGAGACGGGGAAGATGCTCATCAAGGTCGGCAAGCGCGGGCGGAAACACGGCCTCGGCATCGTCGGTATCTCTCAGCGACCCGCCGACGTAAAGAAGGACTTCATCACCCAGTGTGACTGGCTCGTCTGGCACCGACTCACCTGGCGGAACGACACCAAGGTGGTCAAGCGCATCCTCGGGAAGGAGTACTCCGACGCCATCGAGGATATGGGCGACGGTGAGGGCTTTCTGGTCACCGACTGGTCGGAGTCGATTCGGCGAGTCCAGTTCCGCCGGAAGACGACGTTCGACGCCGGTGCGACCCCCGGGCTCGAAGATTTCGAACGACCGGACCTCAAATCGGTCAGCGGTGACCTCGTCGACGAACTCCGGTCTATCAGCGACGAGAAGGAACGACGGGAGTCCGAACTCGCCGACCTCAGACAGGAACTCGAGAAGAAGGAGCACCGAATCGCGGAACTCGAACGCGAACTGGAGGAGGCGCGCGACCTGCGGCGGTTCGCCGACCAGATGGCACAGGCGATGTTCCAGAAGGCCGAGGCACCCTATCGTGGTGGGAACGGCCGAAACCTCGATCGGCCCGACGAGCACCAGCGAGCGCTCCGTGAGTACGAGGCAGAGTCGACGGCATCGACTGACGAGGCGACGGCCGCGACTGGAGACGACGGAGGAGACGACTCCAGCCAGGCGTTCGAGAAGGCACTGGACGCGGTCACTGCTGCTGACGAGGAGGCAGCCGTCAACGCCGCGGCGAGTGCAGACCCTGACTCGGACGTGCCGTTCCCGCTCGCCGCTGACCCGGAGATGGCCGACAACGACGACGAACCGTCGGGAGCGACGAACGGCGAGTCGACTGGTGGGGAACGGCTGGTGTCGGTCACAGCCAGCACTGAGCCCGAGACAGACACCGACGCGTCGACGGAGACGTTCAACATCGCGTCGCCACCGCTTCCCGACGGCGAAGTCGGCACCGTCGCCGGCGAGCTCAGAGCACAGCTGGCCGAGTTCGACGCAGTCACCCGCCGGATGCTCGCCCACTACCAGTCACAGGGAATCGGGGACCCGGTCACCGCACAGGTCGCTGCGGGCGGGCCGGGCGACCACAAGGTCGCGTACGCGCGGAACCGCGCGCTTCGAAAGGCCGGATTCGTCAGACACGCCGGTCGAGGCAAGTACGCCTACGCGCTCCCCGACCACGTTCGGAACGAGTACGCGCATCGGCTTCACCCCGACTCGTTCGACGAGGCCGTCGAGGCGGTCGAGGCGGTGTTCACCGACGAGGCGGTCGCTGCCGAGGACGCCGACGAAGCCGAGTCGACCGCAGACTGAGGTCGGCGAGAGACCACCTCGGCGACAGACACCGGACGAGAAACGGGAACTGACTCGAGTGATCGGTGCGACTTACAGTCCCGCGACGAGGTCTTCCAGCGCCGCACGGGGGTCGTCGGCCTTGGCGACGCCCGACGCGAGGAGGATACCCGTCGCGCCGAGGTCCTGGGCGGCGACGACGTCGTCACCGGTCGAGACACCGGCCCCGCAGTAGACGTCGACGTCCTCGTCGACGGCGCCAGCGGCGTCGACCGCGTCGACGACGATGTCGGGGTCGGCGGTCGAAACCGACACGTCGCCGCCGATGAGCTCCGGCGGCTCGACGGCGACCGAATCGGGACCCAGCGCGGCGACGGCCCCGATCTGCTCGGGGTTGTTGCCGCAGACGCACGTCTCGAGGCCGGCACGCTCGGCCGCGTCGAGCGAGGCGTCGATATCGGCGAGCTTCAGCCGGTTCTCGGAGTGGTTCAGGAGGGTACCGACCGCGCCCGCCTCCGCGACTGCCTCGGCGAGCGTGCTCCCCGTGTGCGAGCCGTGCGCGTTCGGTGAGACGTGCTGCGCCCACGTCTCGACGCCCGTCTCGGCGACGCGTTCGATGTGTGCGGCCTGCGGGGAGACCGCGATTCGGATACCGGACTCCTCGGCGACGTCACGGGCGGCCTCCGCGACCGCGACGGGGTCGCAGGGGTACGCCTTGAGGTTCACCAGAATGAACATGCAGATGAGTCTTCACTCTGGCTCGGATAAATAGCTTCACGTCTCGGCGGCGGCACAGCGGCGCTGTGGGAGCACCGAGGCCCGAGAGGGGCTGACAGCCGGGCACCTCGCTCGCGCGGCGTCGGCCCGGACGCCCGCTGTTCGCCGCGCGTCGGTCGCTACGTCACGCGGCGAGGTGGGGTCGGGATCGCACTTGAACGTCCGCCTCGGCCCTGTCTCGTCCGCAGTTACTCGCGGAGCGCCTCGGCGACGTCCTCGACGGCCTCGACCGGTACGTCGTACTCCGTCGCGAGTTCCTCCGCCCGGTGAGCGGACAGTCGAGCGCGGGACGGCGTGCCGTCCGCCGGCCGAATCGGGTCGAGCGTCTCGTCCGACACCTGCAGTGAGACGGCGTCCCACCGCGCGTAGTGGCCCATCGCGTCGAAGTACGCTTTCGTGGCCCGCCGCTCGTCGCGGTGGAAGTCGGCGGTGAGCAGCGCCTCCTCGCCGACGACAGGGCCGGCCTTGACGATGCCCGCCGGATTGACGAGCATGCTCCCGCCGTTGCCGACGCCGAAGCCGAGTTCGTCCTCGTCGAACTGCTCGGGGACGGTGTCGTCCATGTACGCCGAGCAGGAGGCGACGAACGACTGTGTCTCGAAGGCGTACTCGCGGACGGCGGGATAGATGTCACAGGTGTCCTTCGCCGCGGCGGACTCCGCACCGGTCTTGTCGCCAGGATGGCCGCGTTGCTCCCAGAAGCCGGGCCACGCCGCCGCGTGAATCTCCTCACCCATCGCACACAGCGCCGCCTTCGACAGCGTCATGTGGTTCTCGTAGCAGACGAGGCCACCCACGCGTCCGATGTCGGTGTCGTGGGTAGTGAGGCTTGAGGGGTCGCCGCGTCCCCAGATGGTCCGCTCGTCGTGAGTCGGCATCAGCTTCCGGTGGCGTCGCACGAGTCTCCCAGAACGGTCGAAGAAGAACAGCGAGTTGTACAGCGTCTCCGACCCTCGCCGGTCGCTTCGTTCGTTGGTCCCGAGCACGAGGTGGAGGTTCGCGTCGTCGACCGCCTCGCCGATGCGTTCGACGGTCTCGCTGTCGACCGAAAGCGAGTGCTTCGAGAGGTCGACGACGAGGTCCGTCCACCGCGAGATGGACGTGCTCCGTCGCCAGTACGGATAGCCCGGGAAGTACGTCTCGGGGAAGACGAGCAGGTCGACGTCCTCCCGGCCGGCGCGTTCGATCCACTCGATGGTTCGGTCCAGTGTTCCTTCCTTGTCGTGGTACACCGGTGCGACCTGTGCAGCGCCGAGCGTGAACTCCTCGTGGGCTGGTGATGCCATGCCACACCGCACCGAAGCTGGAGATATAAGTCTTGGTCGACCGCGACGCTCACGAGCAGGGAGAAAGCGAGACGGCGACGACGTGCGCGCTCAGTCCTTCCGCTTGACCACGTCGCCGAGAGTCGTCTTCGTCGACGAGCCCGAAGACCACTCGCTCTCGTCGTCGTCGCCGCTCGGTCCCTCGGTGAGCGACACCTCGAGCTTGCGTTCGAGCTTCTTGCGCACGCTGTCGCTCGGGAGGACGTCGCCGCGTTCGATCTTCCGGATGAGGCTGGTCTTCTCGTTGAGTTCGTTCGCGAGGTCTTGCTGGCTCAGCCCGCGGCTCTCTCGGGCCTGTCGAACCTGCTGGTCGTAGTCCGTCGCGATCTCGTCCATGTCGTCGAACATGTCTCGCCGGCGCCGCTTCGACGAACCGTCCGACGAGGACGAAGACGACGAAGAGGAGGCCTTCCCCGACGACGAGGAGGTCGAGTACTTGCTGGACGCCGAGGAGGACGACTCAGTGCGGACCTCGGTGCCGAAGTCCTTGCACTCGTCGCAGAGGTCCAGTTTGGCACCTTCGACCTTGACGGTAGTGAGCGACGACTTGGAGGCGCCGCACATCTCGCACTGGGGCATACCCACAGTAACAGAGCCCTGTGTATAAAAGGTGCGCCAGAGGTGTCGGGAGCGACCCGCTGTACGTCGGGTTCAGCACAGTTCCTTCGACCACCGCCCGAAACACCGACACCACTTACGTCAGGTCTGACCACGCACCCCAGAAACGCTGGAGCGCGGTGAGGTGGCCGACGACGGCGAAGAACGCGAGCAGGAGGCCGACGACGGTGAGCCCCGAGACCAGCGGCTCCGACACGACGGCGGCGACGACAGCCGTGAGCCCCATGAGCGCGAGGCGGTCGGCTCGACCGACGAGACCGCCGTAGGCCCGGCCGAGGCCGACGGCCTGAATCTGTGTTCCCAAATAGGAGGTCATCACGACGCCCGTGACCGCCGCGAAGCCGAGGCCATATCGCCCGACGCCGGCGGCGAGGCCGGCGATGATGACGATGTCGGCGTAGCGGTCCAACACGTGGTCGAGGAAGTCCCCGGCGTCGCTGGCGACGCCCTGTTCGCGAGCCAACGCGCCGTCGACGAGGTCGAGCCAGCCGTTGAGGAAGACACAGACCGCGCCGACGACGTACGCGAAGGGGGTCGCCAGATAGAAGACGCCGCCCGCGGCGACGGCGACGCCGAATGCGATGACACTCACCCCGTTCGGGGTGAGACCGAGCGCGTCGGCGGCGCTGACGAAGGGGCCGAGCGCGCGTGTGGCGACCGGCCGAAGCCTGTCGAGCGTCATCGCTGGAGGTACTCGGTGAAGTCGACCGTGCCGGCCGAGGGCTCCCGGTCGCCCTCGACGGCGGCTTCGACGTCGGCGGCGACGGCCTCGGGCGTCCGGTCCGTCGTATCGACCTCGTACACCGCCTCCGCGCCGTGGTCGCGCACGGACTCGGAGAGGACGACGTCGAGCGCCTCGCTCTCGGCGTTCTCGCGAGCCTTGCGAGCGAGCGCTTGAGACGGCTCTGCCGGCTCTGCGTTCTCGCGAGCCTTCGCCGCGTTCTCACCCCGTTCGCGGAGGCGCGACTCGAGCAGGTCGGGGCGACATCGGAGGACCACGACGCGGTCGACGTCGAGGAGGTGTGCGAGGTGCGACTCGAGAAGCACGACGTCGGCGTCGCTCGATGCCACGTACTCGTCGACCCACGCCGCCAGCGCCTCGACGTCGACGACGAGCGAGTCGCGGTCGGCGTCCCGTTCGGTCCAGAGGTCGTGCTCGCGAACCACGTCGTTGAGGTGGACGACATCGTACGGGAGTCGTTCCGAGGCCGTCGTCTTCCCCGTCCCGGGCGTCCCGGTCAGGGCGACTCTCACGCCTCGGTCACCTCGCGGGCGACCCGGTTGAGCACCTCGACGGCGCGCTTCGTTCCCTCGCGGGTGCCCGTCGAGATGCGGATACATCCGGGCAGCCCGAACGAGGAGCAGTCGCGGACGATGACGCCAGCGCGCTGGCTCGCGTCCGCGACGGCGGAGGCGTCGCCGACCTCGGCGAGGACGAAGTTACCCGCGCTCTCCCAGGTGTGTGCGTCGAGTTCCTCACGGAGGTAGTCGCGGCCCCAGCGGGCGGTCTCGACGCTCTTCTCGAGGTGGTCGTCGTCGTCGAGCGCCGCGCGGGCGGCACGACAGGCGAGTTCGTTCGCCGCGAACGGCGTGTTCACGCGGGCGTACGTCTCACCCCACGCGGCGGGGACGAGCGCGTACCCGATGCGGAGTCCAGCGAGCCCGTACGCCTTCGAGAACGTCCGGGTGACGGCGAGGTTGTCGTGGTCGTCAAGGAGGCCGGCGGCGCTCTCGACGTCGGCGTACTCGCCGTAGGCCTCGTCGACGACCACGAGGGTGTGCTCGTCGACCCGGTCGAGGAGGGTGACGAGTTCGGCGCGGGGGAGTTCGCTCCCCGTCGGGTTGTGCGGCGTCGTCACGTAGACGATTCGCTCGCTGTCGTACGCATCCAGGATTCCCGCGGCCGTCTGTTCGAAGTCGTCCGCCTTCGAGAGCGGGTAGGAGGCGACGGTTCCGTGGTGGTAGCGGGCGGTCATGCCGTAGTAGGAGAAGCCGGGGTCGGGAACGAGGACGCGGTCGCCGGGGTCGAGCATCGCGCGGGAGAGGTAATCGAGCGAGCCGTCGGCACCGGCGGAGACCCACACCTGTGTCGGCTCGACGTCCCACTCCGTCGCGAGTCGCTCCGTGAGGTCCGTGTGCGAGGCTTTCGGGTAGACGTGCACCTTCGGGGCGTACTCGCGGAGCACCTCGACGGCCGCGGGACTCGGGCCGTGGGGGTTCTCGTTCGAAGAGAGCTTCGTCAACTCCTCGGGGGCCATGCCGAGGTCGCGGGCGACCTCCTCGACGCCCCGTCCAGGGACGTACGGGGAGTGCGCGGAGAGGTCCCGTGGTTCCATATAGACGGAAAATGCGGTGCCCGGTTCTTAAGAATGCTCATGCGTCGTCCGGCGGTTCGGCGGCTGCGTCGCCCGCGAAGCCCCTGAATATCCATCCCCGGACACTATGCGACTCTGGACTGATGTACCGATGCCGGCCGGCACTGGGGGAGACGACGGGGAGACCCGACGGGAGCCGCGAGAGGAGTGGCGGCCGTCGTCCTGACTCTGACGCTGCGACTGGACGGGGTGGCTCTGCGGACCGGCCCGCCAGCTTCGGCCCTGCCTGACCCCGACGGCGGCGACGCGGCGCTCGCCCGGCGTGTCGTCGGCCGCGTCAGAGCGCTCAAGTCACTCGGCGTCGTAGCGTGTCTACGGACTGACCGGTGCGGTGCCCTCCGGGGCCGTCCCCACGAGACCACACTCATGATCGTAGAATTCGATATCGACTCGGACGTCCTCTCACACGCCCTCCAGCGCACGCCGGGGATGTCCGTCGTCGTCGACACCCTCGACGCGTCGGACGCGATTCCCCTGCGCCACCTCTTCTGGGCGGCGGGCGGTGATTTCGACAGGTTCGAGGCCGCACTGGAAGCGGACCCGACCATCACCACGTTCGAACACCTCGCCGAGGAGAGCGACGCCCGACTCTACCGCATCCAGTACGCCGCGGAGGTGCCCGAGGTCGAAGCCTACCGGGCGCTGGTCGACCTCGACGGTGCCGTCCTCCACGCCGAGAACGACGGCCAGGGCTGGTTCGTCCGGCTGCGCTTTCCGAGCCGGGAGGCCATCGCCGCGTTCCGCGAGCGCTGCTGGGCGGTCGATTTCGACATACACATCCGCGCGGTCTACGACCGCGACCAGCAGGCGCCGGAACACCGGTTCGGCCTCACGACGGCCCAGCACGAGACGCTCCTCACCGCGCTGAAGACCGGCTACTTCACCATCCCGCGTGCCGCCTCGCTCCAGGACGTCGCGGACGACCTCGACGTCTCGAGTCAGGCCGCCTCCGAGCGACTCCGCCGGGGCATGAAGTCACTCGTCGGCGCGACGCTCGCCGACACCGAAGAGCGAGAGCCGGTCGAATCCATCGAGGTCGACCGGTAGGCGACTACAACCCCTCGGCGAGCGCCTCGCTGGCACGGAGCGCCAGTGCCGCGATGGTGAGCGTCGGGTTCATCGCCCCGCCCGTCGGGAACACGCTCGACCCGACGAGCCAGAGGTTCGAGAGGTCGTGTGTACGAAGCGAGGCGTCGACGACGCTCTCGTCGGGGTCGGTCCCCATCCGGGTCGTCCCCATGTGGTGGAACGCCGGCCCGGTGTTCTCGGGGCCGACACGCCACTCGACCTCGACACCGAGTTCCGCGAGGACCCGCGCCTGGAGTTCGTTCGCCCGCGTCAGCGCCGCCTTCGTCGCCCCGTCGAGCGACCACTGCACGTCGGGGACGGGGTTGCCGTGGTCGTCTCGCACGCTCGCGTCGAGCGTCACCCGGTTCTCTCGTCGCGGGAACTGCTCGACGAGCGCGCCCATCCCGATCTGCGTCCCGTACACCTCGTCGAGTTCGTCGCGCAACTCGTCGCCCCACGTCCCCGAGGAGAGGGCCGCGCCCGCGACGGTCGGGCCGGCGTAGTTGAGAAACTCCAGTTTGAGACCGTTCACTGGCTCCGTGTCGTCGTAGAACTGGTGTGACTCGCTGGTGTTGAAGCCGACGTGGTGCTGACGGGTGTCGACGTCGAGTCGGCCTCCCATGCCCGCGAAGAGGTGGTCCATGAAGTACCGACCCACGGCTCCAGAGGAGTTCGCGAGGCCGTCGGGGTACGTCTCCGAGCGCGAGAGGAGCAGGAGTCGCGGCGTCTCGACGCCACCGGCGGCGACCACGAACCGCCGGGCCGTCTGTTCGTACTCGGTCCCGTCGGGCGTCGCGTACACCGCGGCGTCGACGGTCTCACCCGTGTCGTCGTGGACGAGTCGCTGGACGGGCGCGCGGTCGATGATTCTCGCGCCCGCGTCGACGGCGCGGGCGACGTGGGTCTCGGCGGTGTACTTCGCTCCGGAGGGGCAGACGGGTTTGCAGGTGCCGTAGCCGACGCAGGAGCTCCGTCCGTCGTAGGGCTCGGAGTTACGCGCGTTCGGCACCGAGTGCATGTCGATACCGAGGCGCTCACACGCCGGGGCGAACAGCGAGTCCGAGTACGAGGGGGGGAACGCCGGGAGCGGAAACGGTTCCGCTCGCGGTGGGGCGTAGGGGTTGTCGAGTGCGCCCGCGACGCCCATCTCGCGTTCTGCCTCGCGGTAGTGCGGGCGAAGGTCGGCGTACGAGAGGGGCCAGTCGGTGCCGACGCCGTACCGCGAGCGCATCTCGAAGTCGCGCTCGTGGAGGCGCATCACCATGCCGTGCCAGTGGAGCGTCGACCCACCGACGCCCTTGACCCGCGCGGCGTTGAGCGGGTAGTGTCTGGGTCCCGAAGCGGCGTAGGCGTCCCGGGGACCGCCCACCTCCCACGGGTTGGCCATGTCGGGGCGGAGATGCGTCTCCATCCGGTTTTCCCGGTCGCCGTCGAACCGCGGGCCGGCCTCCAGGACGACGACGTCGTGGCCCGCTTCCGCGAGTCGACACGCGACGAGCGCCCCGGCCGGACCCGAGCCGACCACACAGACGTCGGCGCGGGGTGACGGCTGTCTCCCGTCAGCCATCGTCGACCGCCTCCGGGCCGCGCTGATACGAGGACAGACCGCCGGGGTAGCCCGTCGGGTTCTCGGTCCCGACGAGTCGGCCACCGGCGGGCGAGGTGTAGAAGGCGTACAGCAGGTCGTTCACGACGAAGAAGCGGAGTCGGTCCGAGAGGTTCCCCCCGGGGTCGGGGTCGGCGACGTCCACGCCGAGGTCGCGGAGGAGTCGGTCGCGCGTCTCGGGCGCGAGCCGCTCGAAGGCGGCGGCGTGCCAGTCACGGGCGACGGCGTCGAGTTCGGCGGCCGCCGAGACGACGCCCGCGTAGTGGTCCGGGTCGCGACGGCGCCGTCCGTCGACGTACGTCTCGACGAACGCTCGGTGTCCCTCGACGGCGGACGGGTAGAGTACCTCCGCGGCTGCGACGAGCACCGAGAGGGCCTCGTCGTCCGTCCGTCCTTCGTCCTCGTCGGTCCCCGCCGCACGCCCGGCGACAGGCGCATCACGCGTCCCGAGGGCACCCACGGCCACGCCCCCACCCGCAGCTGTGACCCCCGCAAGCGCGGCGAGCGCGTCTCGTCGCGATAGCCTCATCGTCAGATTTTTCGGCGAGCCTAAACTTATGGGTTATCATCCGCGACGGGCTCGCGACGCGGCCGGCGTATCAGGGGAACCGCACATCGTGTTCGAGGGTGCCGACGCCCTCGACTTCGATTTCGACGCGGTCGCCGTCCGAGAGTGGCCCGACGCCCTCCGGCGTCCCGGTCGAGATGACGTCGCCCGGTTCGAGCGTCAGATAGCTCGTTATCTCCTCGACGAGTTCGGGAATCGAGAAGATGAGTTGCGAGCGCGACCCGTCCTGGCGGACTTCGCCGTTGACCCGCGCCTGCACGCGGGCGTCGTCCGGGACGTCTTCGGGGTCCGCGACGACGGGGCCGATGGGAGCAGCGCCGTCGAACGCCTTGCCGCGGACCCAGTTTTGCTCTTCACGCTGGTCGTCGCGGTTGGAGAGGTCGTTGACACAGGTGAAGCCCGCGACGTGGTCCATGGCCGCTTCTTCCGGGACGTTCCGTGCCTGCGAGCCGATGACGACGCCGAGTTCGGCCTCGTGGTCGACGCGGTCTTTGCCCGCCGGGAGCGTCACCGTCGAGCCGTGGCTAGCGAGGGTGTTCGGCCCCTTCAAGAAGAGCATCGGCCGGTCGGGGACGTCGCTGTCCATCTCGGCGGCGTGGTCGGCGTAGTTGCGACCGATACAGACGAGCTTCGACGGCTCACAGGGGGGGAGGACGTCCACCTCGCTCAGGTCGTACTCGTCGTCGGCGAACGCCACGCCGTCGTCGAGCCACTCACCGGTTCGGACCGCACCCGCAGGGTCGCGGAATCGAACGTGTCGCATGCTCATCGGTGCAGTGCGAGACGAGGAAGCAGTTGTGAAAGGAGAAATCCGGACCGGAGTCGGCGGCCCGAGTCGCCGTCAGAACGTGACGACCTCGTCGCCGTCGAAGACGACCGTCACCCCGTCGCCGTGTTCGTCGAACGCCTTCACCGGTTTCAGTCCGTCGCCGAGAGAGCCGAGGCGCTCGTGTGACTCCGTTCCAGCCGGGACGACCGTCACTGCCTTCGTCACGTTGCGCGCTCGGGAGAGGTCCGCGCCGCGTAGTCCGAAACGGACGGGTCCGTCCGCCGCACTCGCCCGTGGCGTGTCACCGCTCACTCGCGAAGCTCGAAGACGTGGACCGGCCAGTCGGCCTCGTACGAGCGGACCGCCTCCTCGTCGAAGTCGGGCGCTCTGGTCGTCAGCGTCACCGGCGTCCCGACCTCGAGGTCGTCGTACCCGGCGTCGACGCGCCCCGTGAGCCGGCCGCCGGAGTCCAGTTCGACCACGGCGAGCGTCAGCGGTGCCAGTTCCTCGAACGCCGTCGGCGGCCGGCCGACCTCGGTGTACGAGTAGACGGTCCCGGTCTTCGACTGCTCGGCGACGGCGACGCGGCGACTCCCACACTCGTAGCAGGCGGGGCGCGGCGGCACCAACACCGCCTCGCAGTCACGGCACTCGGCGGCGAGCAGGCGGCCCGCTTCGAGCGCGTCGAAGAAGCCCGGAAGCGTGAACGGGCTCTCGGAGACGAGGTTCTCACGGGCGAGCGGCCCGCTCTCTTCAGTCCAGTCACGGTCGTCGCTCATCGTGCCACCTCCGTGTCGGGGCCGAGAAGCACGTGGACGGCCGTGACCGCGTCGGCGACGCCGCCCTCGTTCAACAGCAAGGCCACGTCGGCGTCGCGCTGGCGGTCACCCGCGCGGCCAGTCAACTGGGCGTACGCCTCGGCGGCCTGGGCGATTCCGGTCGCCCCGATGGGATGCCCGCGGGCCTTCAGGCCGCCGCTGGTGTTGAGGTGGACGTCCGTCCAGCCGTCGCTCCGTTCGGCGGGCGGGAGCGCGGACTCGACGCCCCGGCCCCGCGGCGCGAAGCCGACGGCCTCCGAGAGCAGCGCCTCACAGACGGTGAAGGCGTCGTGAACCTCCGCGACGTCGACGTCCGCGGCGTCGACGTCGGCCTGCTCGTAGGCCTTGGTCGACGCGCGGTGTGCGCCCTCGACGAACGTCATGTCCCGCTCGGCGACGGCGATGTTGTTTGCGGTCACGGCCGACCCGCCGACGCGGACCTGCTCGTCGCGGGCGACCAAATCGTCGGCGACGTCGGCGCTCGTGACGAGCGCGACGGCGGCACCGTCGGTGACGGGCGCGCAGTCGTACAGCTTCAGCGGCCGGGCCACCGCCGGCGACTCCAGCACGGTGTCGACGTCGATTTCCCGCTGGAACATCGCGTCCGGGTTCTGCGCGCCGTTGCGGTGGTTCTTGACCGCGATGCGCGCGAGGTCCGCCTCGGTCGCCTCGGTGTCGTGGAGGTACCGCTGAGCGAGGAGCGCGTACTGTGCGGGAGCGGTCACCCCCGACCGCTGCTCGAGCGCGCGGTCGAACGCCGCCGCGAGCGCGTCCGTCGCGCCCGCGGTCCCGCCGGCGGTCATCTTCTCGACGCCGCAGGCGAGGACGGCGTCGTGGACGCCCGCGCGGACGTCGCGAACGGCGTTCTTGAGCGCGAGTGCGCCCGCGGCGGCGCAGCCTTCGACGCGCTCGGCCGGGACGTACCGGAGACCGGCCCACTCGGCCATGAGCGTCCCTTGCATGATCTGGTTCTCGTACTGTTCGGACTGGTTGCCGAGGTAGAGCGCATCGACGACCTCGGCGGGGTCGGGCAGGCCGTCGAACGCGTCGGCGAGCGCGGCCGAGAACAGGTCTCGACCGGGCAGGTCTGTCCGACCGAGTTCGGAGAGTCCGACGGCGGCGAGTCGTGGCTCTGGCATCGTCTCTCATCGTGCACCCCGGGTAAAAAATTCTCCCCGCGACCACCGACGGCGCGGCGGCAGGGCCGTCGGTGCCGTCCTGCCGCCGCGGCACCATTTATGTAGCTCTCGACACAACTCCTGGGCGCACATGGAACTCACCTGGCACGGACACTCCTGCTGGCACGTACAGGTCGACGACACGTCGCTGCTCATCGACCCGTTCTTCGACAACCCACACACCGACACGGACCCGGAGGAACTCGACCCCGACTACGTCCTCTTGACACACGGCCACGCCGACCACATCGGCGACGTCGACCGCTACGAGGGAACGACGCTCGTCGCGACGCCCGAACTGGTCGAGTACTGCCGCGACGAGTTCGGCGAGTACGACGCCGTCGGCGGGATGGGGATGAACCTCGGCGGGACCGTCGAGTGCGGCGACGCCTACGTGACGATGCACCGCGCGGACCACTCGAACGGCATCGAGACCTCCTACGGCACCTCCGCGGGGATGCCTGCCGGCTTCGTCGTCTCGGACACGAAGCCGACGCAGATGTCCGACGAGGAGTCGACGACGTTCTACCACGCCGGCGACACCGGCCTCATGACGGAGATGCGCGAGATTATCGGCCCGTACCTCGAACCCGACGCCGCCGCCGTTCCGATAGGAGACCACTTCACCATGGGGCCGTGGCAGGCAGCCATCGCCGTCGACTGGCTCGACGTCGACCACGCGTTTCCGATGCATTACGACACGTTCCCGCCCATCGAAGTCGACACCGACGAGTTCGTCACCGAGGTGGCTGCCACCGGGAGCGACGCCGAGGTGCACGTCCTCGCGGGCGACGAGACGTTCGAACTCTGAGCGCGGCGACACAGGAATCACCCGTCGACCACACGTTTTCACCCGACGAGCGCCTACGACAGACGATGGTGACCGTCTCGTCGACAGCACAGGTGCCGGCACCCCCCGAGGAGGTGTTCGCCTTCCTCGACACCCCGGCGAACCACGAACGCATCTCGCCGAGCATCGCGTCCGTCCACGACGTCGAGCGCCTCCCGGAGGGAGGCCACCGCGCGGGGTACACGTATCGGCTGTTCGGCGTGCCGCTTCGCGGCACGGTCGAGGCCGTCGTCCACGACCCGCCGCGGCGACTCGGGTTCGTGCTTCGTGGGGGAATCGACGGCGAGATGGACTGGCGGCTCCGGGAGGTCGACGGCGGGACGCGCGTCACCTGCGAGGCGACGTTCACCGTCCCGGGTGGCCCGCTGGCGACGCTGTTCGGTCCCGTGGTTCGGGTGTACAACGAGCGGGAACTCGACGAGACACTCGCTCGGCTGCGTGACGGGCTCGAGGCGACGTGAGACGGGACGGGGCCGCCGCCGTGCCGACGTCGACTCGCGGCTACGCGTCTGCCTCGACCGTGGCCCCGAGGAGTGTGAGGAGGCCACCGACGACGAGCGCGGCGACACCGACCGTGCCGACGGACGGCAGCGGGAGGGCGGGGGCGGTGTACGGCCCCGTGACACCGTTGTCCGGTGAGGCGAACGTCTGGACTAGGTCGACACCGCCGTATCCGACGGCGAAACCACAGAGTGTGGCGAGGACGGCGAGCGTTCCGACGCCGAGTCCGGCCATGGTGGCGACGTTGTCGACGGCGACGAGGTGGAGCGCTTCACGCTCGGTCAGCGTCCGCTGGCGCGCGCGAACCGAGACGGCAGCGACGGCGAGACCCGCCGCGAGTTCCGCACCGAGGCCGAAGAGGCCGACGACGAGGATGGCGGGTGTCGCAGCGAGCGGCGCGCCCCCGAGGAAGCCGTCGCGGACCGCTGCGGGAAGCGTCGCACCGATGGGGAGACACAGCGCGAGCGACCCGGCGACGGCACCGAACGCGAACAGTTTGTGCCGCTGTGAGAGTCGGGTGATGCCGACGGCCAGCCGCCGGCGGTGGAACTCGCTCCCGTCGAGAAGCGTCTGGGCCACGGGGTCGTCGTACGTGTCTGGCGTGTCGGACGTCTCGGGCGTCTCGGGCGGGTCGCGCCCGTCGGAAGCGTCGCCGGTCATCTCCCCGTCCGGTTCGGAGGACTCGTCGCACCTAACTCTCGTGGCAGCCCAGCGGGTGCGCGGCCGAGCGGCGGGTGAGTATTTATGCCGCTCCGAGGAGACGTGTTACTCGTATGCCAACTCGAAGCTCTGACGCGACGTGGCAAGGGGACCTGAAGAACGGCGAGGGACAGCTGTCGCTCGGCAGCGGCGCCTACGAGGGGTCGTACTCGTTCCTCTCGCGGTTCGAAGACGGCGAGGGAACGAACCCCGAGGAACTCATCGCGGCCGCCCACGCGGGCTGTTACGCGATGGCGCTGTCGAACGACCTCGCATCCGACGGCCACGAGCCGGAGCGGGTCGACGCGACAGCGAACGTCCACCTCGACATGGAGACACTCACCATCGACACCATCGAACTCGTCGTCGAGGCGTCGGTACCCGGTATCGACGAGGCGACGTTCATGGAGTACGCCGAGGGCGCAAAGGAGAACTGCCCCGTGTCGCGGGTACTCGCCGGGGCGGAGATCTCACTCGACGCGACGCTGGTCTGAGTGAGGTGGGCTCGGAGTCGGCCACGGCGGCGGCCCGAGTCATCAGTTTTTAAGCCGGTCCGGTCCGCTGGTTACGATGCCATGGGAGATATCCAGACGCACACGCTCAGCACGGACGGCTTCGCCACGAAGAGCCAGGTCGGCGACTACACCCTCGACATCGACGCGACCAACGAGACCGGTCCGAACCCGAACGAGGTACTCGTCGCGGACTACGCGGCCTGCTTCCTGCCGGCGTTCCGCGTCGGGGCCCAGCAGGTCGGTCACGACGACCTCGGCAAGGTCCAGATCGACGCGGAGGCCGACCTCGACGACGGCGACGACCTCTCGGCCATCCGGTTCGACATCTACGTCGAGGCGGACCTCGACGACGAGACACTCGCGGACATCACCGAGCGCGCGGAGGGCATCTGTCACGTCCACACCGCGCTCCGCGATGACCTCGCCGCGGAGATCACGGTCCACGGCGGCGCGGACATCCAGGGCTAGACGCGAGCCGACGACGGCAACGGCGACGGCGACGCGGCCACTCTCTCTTGTTTCTGACGCCAGGAGCGGCGGCTCACCGCGACGGGCCGGCGGAGAAGACTAGCGTCGGTACACCCGGTAGCTCATCGCCCGGCCGTCGACGATGACGACCTCTCGCTCCTCGGGGTCGTGCGACGGGGGCGCTTCGTGCTCCTCGCGGAACACGTACGGGCTGGTCGGTGCTTCGGCCGGTTCGTCCATGTACCTCGATAGCACACCACACGTATTTAACTCTTCGTCAGACGCTCACACACGGGCGTCTCTCCGTGTCGGTCGGCTCCGTCGGGTCGACCACCGGTCAGGACAGCGCGTCGACCGCGTCGAGGTCGGCGAGCGAATCGAGGACGTAGTCGGGTTCGACGTCCGACGTCGCGAGCGTCGCGTCGTCGGTGACGCCGGTCCGGACGAGCGCCGTCGTCATCCCCGCTGCGGCGCCGAAGGCGATGTCGGTGTCGAGGCGGTCGCCGACGACCAGACACTCGCGGGGGTCGACCCCGAGGCGCGCCTCGACGAGTTCTCTGGCGGGCGCGGAGGGCTTTCCGAGGACGATATCGGGGTCGCGGCCGGCGACACCGGCGATGGCGTGGATGACCGCACCGGAGCCGGGGATGTCGCCCTCCGCGGCCGGGATAATCATGTCGGGGTCGGTGCCGACGAACGCGACCGAGTCGTCCGCGAGGACGCGCATCGCCGTACAGAGCGTTTCGTAGTCGAAGGCGCGGTCGATAGAGGCCACGAGGACTGTCGCCTCCGCCGGGTCTGCCGTGACGGAGACGCCCGCCGCCGAGAGGATGTCCCGCAGGCCGTCCTCGCCGACGACGAAGTGGTCCGCCCCGGCGTGGTGTCTGTCGAGGTACGCGGTGGTGACCGTCGCGGCGGTGACGATCTCCTCGGCGGCGACGTCGAAGCCCGCGCGGGCGAAGCGCTCCTCGTACGCGGCGGCGGGCTTCGTCGGGTTGTTCGAGACGAACAGCCGACGCAGTCCCCGCTCTTCGAGCAGGTCGAGCCCCGCACGCGCGCCCGGTAAGGCTTCGTCGCCGCGCACGACAGTCCCGTCGACGTCGAGGATGACCCCGTTGAGCATACTCGAGGTGGAGGAGGCAGGGAAATTCAGGCTGTCGGCTGACGCAACCGGGGGAACGGTTAAGATTCGAGGCGTGTTATCACAACACATGGCTTGGCGCAACTCGGCACAGTGTCCGGCGGAGGAGTGGTCACCGGTCGGACGCCTCGGCCAGGCGACCTGTGGCGTGGTCAGTCTCGGCGTCGCCATCGTCAGCCTCGCCGTCGGGTACTCGGTGGTGCTCGCGGTGGTGAGCGTCCTCCCGTTGCTCTCGACGACGGCGCTCGTGTTCGTCTGGGCGTTCGTCTGGCTCGCCACGTGGCTCGCGCTCCTCGTCGGGGTCACCGTGGCCCGGTCACGGCTGGCCGTCTCACGGGGGACGGTGAGCCGGTGACGCTGTGGCCCCGCGGGCAGTGAGCCCGTGAACCAAAGGAGGGATATTCTCGCCCTCCTACACTCCGGGTGTGACGAACACGCAGCTCACTCTCATCCAAATCGACAACTACGGCCCGTGGACGGTCACCCCCGAACCACGCCGTGAGATGGACCTCCAGACCATGCAGTCGCGGCTCTTCGCCGACCTCGCGAACTTCATCGGCGCGCGAGACGGCTACGTCTTCTTCACCCGGTTCGACAACATGGTCGCCGTCACCAACGGGCTCGATCTCGACGACCACGCCCTCCTCCAGGAATCGGTCCGTAACCGCTACCCGGTGACGGTGAGTCTCGGTGTCGGCGTCGACGAGTCGCCCGCCGTCGCGCTCGAGCGTGCGACGGGACTGGTCCAGCAGGTCGGAAGTGCACAGGACGGCGACCGCCGACAGGTGCTCCGGGGGACCCCCCTCCCCGACGCGGACCGGACAGAGACGGACGTCCACATCGCCCACTTCGACGTCAACGACGCCACCGGCAAGTACACCGACCAGCTCAACGAGTTCGACTCGTTCATCCAGATCGAACAGGGGTACGCCGCCGTGATGCGCTACATGCGCGAGGAACACGGCGCGCTCTCGTTTTTCGTCGGCGGCGACAACATCATCGCGGTCTGTCCGGCGCTCACCGCCGCGCAGTACCAGAACGCCATCACACACGTCGAAGACAGCGTCGGTGTCGAACTGAAGGTCGGCGTCGGTGCCGGCTCGAACGCCCACGACGCGGGCTTCGCTGCGAAGCACGCGCTGGAGACGTGTCGACACGACGGCACGGCGGTCGAGTTCGGCAGCCGGGCCGAACCCGCCGAAATCGAGTCCGATTAGGACTCGAACTCGAAGGCCCCGAGGTCCGGAGCCGCCCCGACGAACGACACGCCGACGTCGACACCGGCGTCGATACAGGGTGAGCCGGCAGTGAGATGGAGGAACCGCGAGTCGTCGGGGACGACGCTCGCGAACCGCGGGTCGTCTATCTCGAGGTCCCAGGTGTTCGCCTCCGACCGGGCGTTGTAGAGGAGGTTCGCCGGCCCCTCACTGTTCTCGAACGCGATACAGTTGCGGACGACGTGGTCCGGGTCCGTGTCGCCGGTGAACTCGAACCCGTAGGTGCCGTTGCCGTATGCGGTGCAGTTGTCGAAGGTGTTCGCGGCGCTCGCCCCGTTGCAGTCGAAGCCGATGGCGTCGTTGTCGAACGCCCGCGCGCGGACGACGTGGTTACCGCCGGTCCGCCACCCGCCACCCATCTTGAAGCCGTTGCCGTCGCCGGTCGCCCCCTCACCGTCGCGCCCGTTGCCGAAGGCGACGCAGTCGACGAGTGTGCTCGGACGCTCGGGGTCACAGCGGAAGAAGTCGAAGCCGTCGTCGGCGTTGCGGTACGCGACGCAGCGCACGAACCGGTGGCCACCGCTGAACCGGCGGTTCTGCCCGCCGATGTAGAAGCCGTCGGAGTTGTCGTCGACCGACCCGTGGTGGCAGACGACGTCGCGAACGACGTGGTCGTACGAGTCGCGGTAGAAGCCGATACCGTTCCCCTCAGTGCTCTCACCCTGTCCGTAGTGGTGAATCTCGAGGTCCTCGAAGACACAGCCCATGGCCTGCTGATTGCCGTTCGCCGCCCCCGGGACCTGGATACCGTCGTTCCCGGCGTTCTCGAGTTCGAAGCCGCGGAGCGTCATGTACTGTGCGCCCTCCATGCGGATGGCCGAGCCGCCGACCTCGCTCGCGTCGATGACCGGCCGGCCGTCGCCGTACGGTTCGATGACGATGGGGTTCTCGCGCGTCCCCTTCACGAGGTAGAAGTCGACGTTGTCCTCGATGACGATGGGTGCCGTCGCCCGGAGCTTGATGACGTCTCCCGGCCGCAGAGTGACGCGACCGTTGGTGGTCAGCGGCTGGAGGCTGGCGAAGGCCGTCTCTGGACTGTTCCCGGCGAACTCGTCGTCGCCGTTCACGGGGTCGACGAAGTACGTTCCGGCGAGGCCGTTCGGTGTCGGCGTCGCCGTCGCCGTCGGCGTGGATTCGGTCGTCGTTGCCGGGGTTGACTGCGCTTGCTGGCTTCCGCGCTGGTCCCCACAGCCGGCGAGGAGCCCTGCGACTGCGGTGCTTCCGACCGCCGCGAGGAACCGCCGACGGGAGGGCCGAGAAGAGGGGAGTCGGGACCGGGTCATACTCTGAACTCTGGCGACCGGCTGTTATAAATAGCAACCTGCTAACGCCGCGGAGCAGGACGACACGGTGACCCTGCCGGCCGTCGGAGGGGGTGCGGGGTCGCGCTCGGTCGCGTGCGAGTCATGAGTCGGCTCCTCAACGGGGCCGTTCGGGTCGTGAAACGGGCGATAGGCTCTCTTCGCCGCGCACCAACAGCGGGTCACGTCGAACACGTACCGGAAGAACCTGTACGGGGTCACTCGTCCGTGTATTTACTTGGAGATGCGGAAGGCGTCCGGCTGTCCGTCGTCCGTGAGTCCACATCTGCTCCGCCGGGCGGCCATCACCTACGCGCTCAATCAGAACTCCCCGAAAGCACACCTCGTGGAACGGGCGAACGTCGGCGTAGACGTGCTTGACGCGCACTGCGACGCCGCGAAGGAGGGGGGAGAAACGGAAGCGACGGGACAGGTTCTTCGATCTGCTGTAATCGCGGTCGTGGCGTGCGGCAGGTACTTATTCTTCGGAATTGAGCAATTTTTCTGTGAATCCGAACCCAACAGCATTTCTAAACGCAGTTGGCGGAGGTATCGCAATATTCGTTTTGTATTTTGTCTTTATGGGAATCGTAGGAGCATTTCGGGACAAGTCCGCCAAACGACTCCTAACCACGGTTGCACTGGGGAACGGGCTGATTTTATCAGTCGGGCTTTCACCAATGGGGCTAATTTCTAAAGAACTCGTATCTGTCACCCCGATATTGACCGCGAACTTCTCTAACTTTGTTTACTCAATGATTGATGTTGGAACCGTGCTTGATTTGACTCTTGGTGCGATATTGATGTATGATAAAAGTGATTTGTTGGGTGTAGTGTCGTTCTACTGGATGTTTATTACTGGATTTCTACTACCAATTGAACCAGTCGTTGGTGCGCTATTTTTGATAATGGGCTATCTCACTGAGGAAGCGTCATCAACAGGGCGCTGGTGAGAGTAGTGATTGATTACCCTGTTGACGAAACTAAATATTCAACCTCGGGGTTCATACCTTCCCGCTGACATTCCGAGTACGGCACAGGGACGAATCCCTCATCGGATGATGTAGATTGGTGGTTGAAACAATCAAGAATCTGCCGTAATCTGGCGAGAGGGTTCCTGATGCTGGTGAAAAGTGATGGTGGGGCCGGAGGGATTTGAACCACGCGGACGTCGCTTCGCTCGTCCGCGTGGTTCAAATCCCCCTCCGTCGACGTCACAGCTCACAACGGGTCGCGAGCACACGCGACGCGGTGCTCGCCGTGTGATGTCGTACAGGAAGTGGGGTCGGAGGGATTTGAACCCCCGATCGACTGATATCTCCGGTCGCGCCTCGGTCCTCCAGAGGGTCGTCAACACGACCGATGATCAGTCGGTCGCTCGGTATATCAGTCTGGAGTGTCGTCACCGGGCGGTAGCCTCTGGAGTCAGTCGCCATGCCGGGCTTGGCCACGACCCCTGCACCTTCCCGTATGCCGATTCGCCTAAAAGGGCTTTCGATTCAGTTACTGTCGCTCCGTCTCGCTCCAGTCGCACTCTTGGCACTTGTAGCCCGTGACGAACTCGGTGACCGACGGCATGTAGCCCACCGAGATGACGTTCTCCCCGCACTCGGGACAGTCGCGGTCGGCGTCCTCGATACCGTCGGTCTCCATCGGCCGGGCCCCCTCGATGAGTTCGGCGAGTTTGTCGGGCGTCACCATCCGTCCCTGCACGACGCGGTTGCTCATACGTCAGGATAGAGAGCGGGACACGTAAGCGTTCGTCATCCACGTGGTCCGCACGAGGGCAGTCGATTCAGACGACGACACGGAGTGTCCGTTCGCGCGGCCCGTCGCACTCGACGAGCAGCACCGACTGCCAGCGCCCGAGCGCGAGGTCGCCGTCGACGACGGGAACCTGCGCACTGTTGCCGAGGAGGAGCGCGCGGAGGTGCGAGTCGGCGTTCCCGTCGAGTTCGTCGTGGTCCCACCCCTCGTCGGGGACGACCCGTCCCAGGAACGACTCGACGTCGCCGAGCAGTCTGGACTCGGCCTCGTTGACGACGACCCCGGCAGTGGTGTGGTCGACGAAGACGGTACAGACCTGTTCGCCCTCGGTGTCCTCGTCGGCGAGCGCCTCGCGCACCCGGTCGGTGACGTCGAGGACTGTCAGTCGCGCGTCGGTCGAGACGGTGAGTCGGGGCATGGTCGACCGGACACGGAGCACGGAGAAGGGTGTTTCCCCGTCCTCACAGCCAGGGGAGCCGCGAATCCTCGCTGCGGGGGTAGCGGTAGGCGTCGCCGTCGGAGTCGTCGCCGCCGTCGGCCACGGTGGGGACGCCCGACGCGGGTGCGGCGGGGTCGGATTCGCCGGTCGAGTCGGCCTCGACGGCCGGTTCGACGTCGTCCGCGTCGTCGTTGCTCTCGTCCGCGGTGGCCGGGGCGGCGGCCGCGTCGGGGTCGAACGAGAACACCGCCGTCACGACGAGCACGCCGAGGGCGACGGGTGCCTCGGTCGGCATGAGTTCGAGGACGGAGAGCGCGAGCATGCCCAGCGCCACCGAGGAGCCGAAGCGGAAGCGGTCGATGTCGACGGCCCCTCTGAGCTGGGGGCCCGCGAGAGCGACGGCGAGGGCGAACGCGACACCGACGCCCGCGGTCGCCGCGGCCTTCGCGATGAGGACCGGGTCGGTGGTGAGCGCGACGTCGAGGCCCGTCGGCTGGAAGCTGGCGACTAGCCCGAGACCGATGATGACCGCCGGGCGCGGGAGGTACTCGCCGACGGTTGCGGAGGCGGTCTTCGCGGCGACGGCGACGATGACAAGGCCGGCGAAGCGTTGGAACGTCGCCATGTCGAGCATGCTCTCGATAGTGGGCGCGAGCGCGGCCTCCAGCGCCGCCACGGGGACGAGCACGAGTCCCAAGAGGAGGATCGCGGGGACGATCTCCCGCGGGGAGTCGTCCATCTCCGCGAGGATGACCGCGACGGTCGCGGAGCCGCCGAAGACGAGCAGTCCGGTCTCGAGGATGCCGAACGGGTAGGTGAGCGCGCCAGCGAGGACTAGCGCGGGGAAGATGCCGTCGATGAGCGGGAGCGCCATCACCGTCGCGAGCAGGCGGGTCGACTTGCCTACCTGCTGCTCGATGCTGAGCGCGACCGGGTGACGAGAGACACTCATCTCACGTCAGCAGCCGTCACCATCGGCCAAACGGCGATACGGGCGCAAACCCGACCCGGACTCGCACTGAACGTCCTCGGAGAGGGCGTTGGGGCCGTTGGTGGGTTTAAATGTGCGTGCCATCGCTGTAAAGAATCGGCTGCCGGAGGAGTGGGTCGACTGACCGGCACTGTAGGTCGCGATGGAACGCTCGGAGTCCATGTTCGAAGGATGCTGGAGTAGGATATTAAAGATTGTGTGGGACTCGCCCGCACGTCACAAGAGAACAGTCGCTCTCCGCGCGCTTGAGTGAAGGATGCTCGGCGATACCCCCAGATAGAGTGAGGAATCGTCGCCAGCTCCGCCGTACCCGAGCAATTATTGCTCCGACTCGACCGTTTATATGGTCGACCAGCCGCCACGGCCGTCCTCCGGCGGGAGCCAGTTCCGACCGGCCGATGGGGTGTCACGTTGAATACACACGACCGTGGGTATCTCGTGGCGCGTGGGTGCCAGCACCACCCACACACGTGCGTTCTCGCAACGCTTTTGTCGCCCGCTCGTTGACGGTTTATATGGCGAAGGACGCTGACTCAGGTCTGTTCTCGGAGAAACTCCGCGTGCCGGAGGCGTTGACGTTCGACGACGTCCTCCTCCGACCGATGGAGTCGCGGGTCGAACCGGACGACGCCGACGTGTCGACGCGCGTCTCGCGGAACGTCACACTCAACATCCCGGTGCTGTCGGCGGCGATGGACACCGTCACCGAGGCCGGAATGGCCATCGGGATGGCCCGCAACGGCGGACTCGGCGTGCTCCACCGTAACATGACCGTCGAAGAGACGGCCGCACAGGTCGAGGCAGTCAAGCGTGCCGACGAACTGTTCATCCGTCGCGAGGACGTCGTCACCGCGTCGCCCACCCAGACCGTCCGCGAGGTGGACGAGATGATGGAGCGCGCGGGCGTCTCCGGCGCGCCCGTCGTCGACGAGGACGACACCGTCTTGGGTATCATCTCCGGGACGGACATCCGGCCGTTCCTCGAAGTCGGCGAGTCCGACCAGGTGACCGAGGCGATGACGGACGAGGTCATCACGGCGACGAAGGACGTCACGGCGCGCGAGGCGCTCGAACTCATGTACGACCACAAAATCGAGCGCGTCCCCATCGTCGACGGGTCGGACCACCTCGTCGGGCTGGTCACGATGCAGGGCATCCTCCAGCGCCGCGAGCACGAGGAGGCCGCCCGCGACAGCGAGGGCCGGCTCAGAGTCGGGGTCGCCGTCGGCCCCTTCGAGGAGGAGCGCGCCGTCGCCGCCGACGATGCCGGTGCGGACGTGCTGTTCATCGACTGCGCACACGCGCACAACCTCAACGTGCTCGACGCCGCGCGAGCCATCAAAGAGGAGGTCGACGCGGACGTCGTCGTCGGCAACATCGGCACCAAGGAGGCCGCCGAGGCCTGTGTCGACTTCGCCGACGGCCTGAAGGTCGGCATCGGTCCCGGCTCCATCTGTACGACGCGTGTCGTCACCGGCGCGGGGATGCCGCAGATCACGGCCGTCGCCGAGGTGGCCGACGTCGCCGCCCCGGAGGGCGTCCCGGTCATCGCCGACGGCGGCATCCGCTACTCGGGCGACGCCATCAAGGCCGTCGCCGCCGGTGCCGACGCCGTCATGCTCGGCTCGTACTTCGCCGGGACGGAGGAAGCTCCTGGTAGGGTCATCACGATGAACGGGAAGAAGTACAAGCAGTACCGAGGGATGGGCTCCGTCGGCGCGATGCGCTCCGGCGGCGGCGACCGGTATCTGAAAGACGCCGACGAGGACGAGGAGTTCGTCCCCGAGGGGGTCGAGGCCGCGACGCCGTACAAGGGGACGCTCGCCTCCGAACTCCACCAGCTCGTCGGCGGCATGAAGTCCGGGATGGGCTACGTCGGTGCCGAGACGCTTCCCGGCTTCAAAGAACGCGCCCGACTCGTCCGCATCTCCGCGGCCGGCCAGACGGAGGGCCACCCGCACGACGTGATGATTACGGACGAGGCACCGAACTACAGCCCCGACCAGTAGAGCCGACACGCTCGCTGCCGGGCGGTTGCGTCGGCCCCGAGTAACGAAGGTTATTACGCTCGGGAAGCGTTGTGACACACAGTCGATGAATACGGCCGAACTCCGCGCGGCACTGGAAGAGGCTGGGCTCTCGCAGTACCAAGCAGAGGCGTACAATACACTGTTGCAACTCGGTGCGGCGAGCGCGACCGAAATCGCCGACGCCTGCGCCGTCCCGACTGCCCGAATCTACGACGTGCTCCGTGACCTCGAGGGCAAGGGGTACATCGAGACGTACGAGCAGGACAGCCTCCACGCCCGCGCACGTGACCCGAACGAGGTACTCGCCGACCTCCGCGAGCGCGCGACCATGCTGACCGAGGCTGCCGAAGAGATCGAAGAGCGCTGGCAGGAGCCGGCGGTCGACACGCACAAGGTGAGCATCGTCAAGCGCTTCGACACCGTCTTCGACAGGGCGGCGGCGCTCATCAGCGAGGCGGAGAACGAGGTCCAACTCGCGGTGACGCCGGCGCAGTTCGAGGAGCTCCGCCCCTCGCTCCGCCGGGCGTTCGACAACGGCGCTATCATCAAACTCTCGATACACACCGACGAGGAGAGCGACCCCATCCCGGCGGTCTCGCGCTTCGACGGTGTCGTCACCGAGGTCCGGAACCGGACGCTCCCGACGCCGTTCGTCGCGCTCGTCGACCGGACCACCACGTGTTTCGCGCCGCACGCACACTCGCTGAACCAGTACGGGGTGCTGGTCGACGACTACACGCTCACGTACGTCTTTCACTGGTACTTCCTCACCTGTCTGTGGGAGGTGTGGGACACGGTCTACTCCTCGCGGTCGGCGTCGCTCCCTCTCGACTACGCCGACATCCGCCAGTGCGTTCGCGAAATCGAGCCGCTGTTGAACGATGGGGCGCGCATCCGGGTCGCCGTCGATGGGTTCGACACGGAGACGGGCGAGCCGATGTCGTTCATCGGTCACGTCACCGACGTCCGCTACTCGGGCGGGGCTTCATCGAACGGCGCTCCGGCGCTGTCACAGCTGGCGGGACAGGTGAGCCTGACTGTCATCTCCGAGGGCCGTGCGTACTCCGTCGGCGGCTGGGGATCGGTGCTCGAGGACGTCGAGGCGACGCGCATTACCGTTCGTGAGATGACCGAGATGCGGTGAGCTGTCAGTGGGTTCATAACAAGCGAGCGGACCGGGGCAGGAATAATTATATGTTGTCCGCTCTACGTTGCGATACACCCATGCGAACCCCGCCGTCGGGTCTCGACACGACGACCACCCCTCTCGAGCGCGAGGCGCGTTCACACCGGCTCACCACCGCTCCCTCGACGAGTCTTCGAGAGGTACGACATCCCCTCACCAATGAGTGACGAGAAACCCGTCGTTCTCATCGTTGAAGACGAGCCCGACCTCGCGGACCTGTACGCGACCTGGCTCGACGACGAGTACGACGTCCGGGTCGCCTACGGCGGCCGCGAGGCGCTCGAGAAACTCGACGAGAGCGTCTCGGTCGTCCTCCTCGACCGCCGGATGCCGGACCTCTCCGGCGACGAAGCCCTCGCCGAGATCCGCTCGCGCGGCTTCGACTGCCGGGTGGCGATGGTCACGGCCGTCGAACCCGACTTCGACATCGTCGCGATGGGGTTCGACGACTACCTCGTCAAGCCCGTCTCGAAGGACGCCCTCCACGAGACGACCTCGAACCTCCTCTTGCGGAGCGCGTACGACAGCGGCGTCCAGGAACTGTTCTCGCTCGCCTCGAAGAAGGCGCTGCTCGAGTCTGAGAAAGGGCCAACGGCGCTCTCGGAGAGCGAGGAGTACCGACAACTCGACGAACAGCTCTCGACGCTCCGGAGCGAACTCGACGAGACGCTCAGTCAGTTCGACGAGGGCGACGACGTCTCCGCGCTCTACCGCGACCTCGGCCGCGGTGTCGAGTTCGAGAGCGACGACGAGACGGAGTGAGGAGCAGACGACGCGGAGACGCCCGTTACGCGACCGACCACTGTTCGGCGACGAACGCCTCGATACGGTTCAGCGCCTCTTTCAACTCGCCCATCCCCGTCGCGTACGAGACGCGAAGATGTCCCTCGCCACCCTCACCGAAGACGCTCCCCGGCACGAGCGCGACCTCCTGTTCTCGCAGTAGCGCCTCGGCGAACTGTTCGTCATCGCCGCCACAGTAGGGGAACGCGTAGAACGCACCCTTCGCCTCGAAGCAGTCCAGCCCCATCTCGTTGAATCGCGAGATGACGAACCGCCGGCGGCGGTCGAACTGGGTGCGCATCTCCTCGACGTCGTCGTCGCAGCTCCGCAACGCCTCGACGGCGGCGTGCTGGGCCGTCGTCGGCGACGAGAGCATGGTGTACTGGTGGATGCGGTTCATCGCCGTCACGGCGTCGGCGGGGCCGAGTGCGAAGCCGAGTCGAAGGCCGGTCATCGCGTGGGTCTTCGAGAAGCCGTTGAAGACGACGGTCCGCTCGCGCATCCCCGGCAGCGAGGCGATGGAGGTGTGTTCGTCGTCGTAGCGGAGTCCCGCGTAGATCTCGTCGGAGAGGACGACGAGGTCGTGCTCGCGACAGAAGGACGCGACCTCAGCCAGTTCGGCTTCGGTCATCACCGCACCCGTCGGGTTGTTCGGGTAACAGAGCATGAGGACGTCGGCGTCCTCGGCACCCGCCGTGGAGAGGGCCTCCGTCGTGAGCACGAAGTCGTCCTCGCGGACGGTCGGCACGCCGAGCGCCTCACCGCCGGCGAACGTCACCGTCGGCACGTACGAGATGTACGACGGCTGCGGGACCGCGACGACGTCGCCGGGGTCGACGACCGAGCGAACCGCGAGGTCGACGGCCTCGCTCGCGCCCGTCGTCACCAGCACCTCCTCGTCGGGGTCGTAGTCGAGGTCCCACCGGCGGACGTATCTCGAAATCTCCTCGCGGAGCGGCTTCATCCCGCGGTTCGAGGTGTAGGAGGTCTTCCCCTGTTCGAGGGAGTCGATCGCCGCGGTCCGAGCGGCCCACGGCGTGCTGAAGTCGGGCTCGCCCACGCCGAGCGAGATGACGTCGTCCATCTCCTCGGCGATCTCGAAGAAGCGCCTGATGCCCGACGGAGGGATGGCCTCCACGCGCTGGGACCGCTTCATGGCGAGAAACTCAGGCGGTCGTCGTCGGTGTGGTCGCCGAACTCGATGCCGCGCTCTTTGTACGTGTCCATCACGAAGTGCGTCACCGTCTGTGTGACCTCGGGAATGGGCGCGATGCGCTCGGAGACGAACATCGACACGTCGTGCATCGAGTCACCCACCACCTCGACGGCGAAGTCGTAGTCGCCGGAGACGAGTTTCAGATCCGAGACCTCGGGGAACTTCGCGATGCGGGCGGAGATGTCCGTGTACTTCGTCTCGCGGTCGAGTTCCACGTTGAGTTCGACCATCGCTGTCACCCGCTCGCCCTCGATGTTGTCCCAGTCGACGATGGCCTGGTAGCCACGGATGACGCCCTCGTCTTCGAGCTCCGCGATGAGTGCTTCGACTGCTGCGTCCTCCATGCCGAGCTGCCGAGCGATGTCGGCGGTGCTCTCGCGCGCGCTGTGCTGCAGCAGGTCGAGCAGTTCCCGCTTCTCGTCCATACGAATCCGCGTGCCCGCATGCAGTAAAGCGTTTGCGAACCGTCAGGGCTCGGGCGAGAGGCGTCGTCGCGGGGGACTCGGCTCGGAGGCGGGCGAGACTCCGGTCGGTGACCGGTGTCGGCTGCGGTGGGCGGCAGCGCAGGGACAGCACAAAACCAATACGTACCGGGCTCATTCACCGTTCCAATGGTCCTCTCCGACGTCTTTCTCGCGCCACTGGGGCTCCTCGCCCTCCTGACGGTGCCGCCGCTGGTGGTGTTGTACCTCGTCAAGCCCGAACCCGAGCGGGTCGAGCTCCCCACGCTGCAGTTTCTCACGGAGCAGCTGGGCCAGTCGGCGTCGAGCCCCCTCCTCGAGCGACTGCTCCGGAGCCTGCTGCTCGTCATCCAGGTGGTCGCGCTGGTGTTGCTGGCGACGTCGCTCGCGGCCCCGTACATCTCGGTCTCCGAGGAGACGACCGTCGAGGAGACGGTGCTCGTCGTCGACGGGAGCGGGTCGATGACGGCGTCCGACGGCGGCACCACCCGCTTCGGACAGGCGGTCGCGGCCGCGACCGAGGAGGTCACGGGGACGACGAGCGTGGTGTACGCGGCGGGTGAACCGCGCATCGCTGCCCGCGCCGTCCCGCCCGACGACGCGCGGACGGCGCTCTCTGACCTCCAAGTGACGGCGACGAACGGCGACCTCCGGGCCGCGCTCTCGACGGCGTCTGCCATCGCGGGTGAGAACGCCCAGATCGTCGTACTGAGCGACTTCGCCGACGAGTCCGACTGGCCCGACGCCGTTCAGGCCGCGCGGGCACAGGGGCTCCGCGTGGAACTCCGCCAGTTCGCCGCCGGCGGCGCGGACAACGTCGGCATCATCGACGCGCGCTTCACGGGTCGAGAGGTCACGGTCTCCGTGAAGAACTACGGGCGCGAACGTGTCCAGCGCGCGCTCACCGTCGGGAATCAGCGCGCGGAACTCACGCTGGCACCGGGCGACGTCACGACGGCGACCTTCACCGTTCCGGCGGGCGGGGGGCAGCTCCGGCTGACGCCCACCGACTCGTTCAGCCTCGACGATACCGTCTACCTCGCCGCCCCGGAGGACGCGACCATCGACGTGCTCCTCTTGACGAACGACCGGAACCGGTATCTGGCGACGGCGCTGTCGGTCATCCCCGAGGTCGAACTGACGGTCGACGAGCCGCCGACGACAGTCGACAGCGGGGCGTACGACGTCATCGTCTACAGCAACGTCGACCCCTCACGGCTCCTCCGGGGGAACGTCGCGGCCGGCCGCGACCTGCTCGAAGCCGGCGGGGGGGTCGCCATCCAGGCGCAACCGAACCTCCCCGACAGATACGGCGACCTGCTCCTCATCGAGCCGACGGGGACCGGCCAGAGCCCCGCCATCCGGCGGACCGCCTCCGGCCCGCTGACGCGCGACATCACGTTCTCACCGCCCGAGACGTACATCTCGGGGCCGCTCAGAGCGGGGCAACCCGCCGTCGAACTGGGCGACGGCTCGCCGCTCATCGCCACTGCCGACCGCGGCTCCGGCCGGCTCCTCTACTACGGCTACATCGAGGAGTCGTCGTCGTTCAAGTTCAACTTCCAGTACCCGGTGTTTTGGAAGCGGTCGGTGTTCTACCTGGCCGGTCGCGACACCCTCCCTGAGCTGAACCGACCAGCCGGCGACAGGCTCCAGTTCGACGGCGAGACGCGCATCCAGACGCCCAGCGGGACGGTGACCCAGACGGGAGTCGTCCTCGACCAGACCGGCTACTACCGCGTCGGCGAGCGCCGCATCGGCGTCTCGCTCTTGAGCGAGCCCGAGTCGGACGTCGGGGCGACGTCGCTCGACGAACGGAGCGAGCGTGCCGGCGTCTCCGTGCGCGAGGAGACCCGGCTCGTGCCGCGACCGGTGACGGAGTTCGTGGCGGGGGCGGCGCTCCTCGTCACCCTGCTCGAACTGGCCTACCTGCGGCGACGGGGTGACCTCTGATGGAGGGGCTCGTCGTCGCCCTCCAGACCGAGGTCACGCTCGGCGACGCCGTCGTGGGGCTCGAACGCCCGTTGGCGCTCGTCGCGCTCCCCGTCGTCCTCGCCGCGCTCTGGTGGCTCGTCATGCGCGGGGAGGGGACGGCCTCGACGCGGAGTCGCCGGCTCGTGTTCGCGTCGCGGGTGCTCGTCGCCGTCCTCCTCGTGACGGCCGCCGCCGGGCCGTTCACCGTGGTGACGCGAGAGACCACCGGCGACCCCCGAGTGACGCTGCTCGCCGACCGCTCCGAGAGCATGCAGGTGAACCAGAACGTCACCGAGCGGCTCGCCACCAACATCGAAGAGGAGGGCGTCCCCGTGACCGTCGCGACTATCGGCGACGGGACACAGTCGCGAATCGGTGACGGCGTCGCCGCGAACCTCAGAGAGAACGGGAGCGTCGTCCTCGTCTCCGACGGACGGGTGACCGACGGGCGGAGCCTCGGTTCCGCCGCGGACCTCGCGACCTCGTTGAACGCGACGGTGAGCACCGTCGACCTCGACACCGACGAGCCGGAGCGGTACGTCACGGTGTCGGGGCCGGCGAAGGCGGCCGCGGGTGTCGAGAGCACCTTCCTCGTCCGCGTCGACGGGACGGAACTCGGCGCGGACGGCGGCATCTCACAGCTGACCGTCACCGCCGACGGAGAGGAGGTGCTCTCTCGGGAGATCAACGGCAGCGGCTCCGTCGACTTCTCGTACACCTTCGACAGCGTCGGCTCCCATCGGATAACGGCGAACGTCTCCGGCCCCGACACGTTCGAGCAGAACAACGTCTACCGGAAGACCGTCCGTGTCGTCCAGCGGCCGAAGGTCCTGTACGTCTCGCGGGGTCGCTACCCGCTTCAGGACTACCTCTCGTCGCTGTACGACGTCGAACGCGCCCAGTCGGTCCCCGAGGACCTCGACGAGTACTACGCGGTCGTCTTACAGGACACGCGGGCACAGGACGTCGGGAACGTCGACACCCTCCAGCGGTTCGTCATCGACGGCAACGGCCTCGTGGTCGTCGGTGGCGACAACTCCTTCGAGAACGGCGGGTACGAGGGCTCCTCCGTCGCGTCGATGCTGCCCGTCACGTTCGGCGAGGCCTCAGCGGGGAGCGCGACGGTCGTCCTCGCCATCGACATCTCGGGAAGCGCCGAGTCGGGGATGCGCCTCCAGAAGTCCATCGCGCTCGACGCGCTCGACCAGCTCGGCGACGAGAACACCGTGGGCATCGTCGCGTTCAACTACCAGGCGTACTCGGTGGCCGAGCCCCAGTCGCTCGCGGAGAACCGCGGGTTCCTCGAGGACCGCATTCGGAGGCTGGAGAGCGGCGGGGCGACGAGTATCTCCTCCGGCCTCCGCGGGGCCGAGGAGATGCTCGGCGGCGAGCAGGGGACGGTCATCCTGCTCTCGGACGGTCAGGACAGCGTGGGCGAGGCGGCGACCGTCGCGAACCAACTCGGCTCGCGGGGGACCCGCGTCATCACCGTCGGTGCCGGCCGCTCCATCGACGAGCGGACCCTCCAGCGCATCGCCTCCCAGTCGGGCGGGACGTACTTCCGCGCCACCGAAACCGACCGACTCCGGCTCTTCTTCGGGGGGAGTTCGCGGCAGTTCGAGGGCGAGGGACTCACCATCGTCGACCCGAACTCGTTCATCACGAGCGGGGTCACGCTCGAATCGAACCCGAGCGCAGCGAACGACGTCGCCATCCGGCGCGGGGCGGACTTCCTCGTCGCCACCGGCGACGGGACCCCGGCCGTCGCCTCGTGGCGCTACGGCCTGGGGCGGGTCGCGACCGTCACGGCCTACGGCTCCGACGGGACCCTCGACGGGCTCCTCCAGCAACCGGACTCGCTGCTCGTCACCAAGACGGTGAACTACGCCATCGGCGACCCCGAACGGAAGACCGAGGGCGTCGCGGACGTCACGGACACCCGCGTTGGAGAGTCGACGACGGTGACCTTCCGGGGGACCACTCGCCCCGAGAGCGACGAGGTCGAGTTCAGACAGACGTCGACGGGCGTCTATCAGGCGACGCTCACGCCGACCGAAGCGGGATACGACGACGTCCTCGACGCCACGTACGCGGTGAACTACCCCCGCGAGTACGGCGCGTTCGGACAGGCCGCGGAGCTACGTTCGGTGGTCCAGTCGACGGGCGGACGACAGTTCGAGCCGAACGAGGCGGCGGCCATCGTCGAGTTCGCTCGCCAGGAGTCCACCCGCGTCCGCGAACTGGAGCAGTCGTGGACCTGGCTCGCGATTCTGCTCGCGCTCGTGTTGTACTTCAGCGAAGTCGTGCTCCGTCGTCTTCAAGTGTACCGGGGCCGAAGCCGCAGTGAGAGTGGTCTGACATGAGCGCCCTCGGCTCCTCCATCAACCTCGCCCTCGTCGTCCTCGTCGCCACGTCAGTCGTCGGGACGGCGGGTGCCACGATGTACTATCAGCACTCCGTCGAGCAACTCGACACGCAGAACCAGGAGCTCCGCGAGCGGAACGGCGAGCTCCGGAGCGAGCTGGAGACGACGCGGGAACGGCTCGACGCGACACGGACGCAGCTGCGCGAGCTGAACCAGAGCCTCCAGACCACGAGGGGCGACGTCTCACAGGTCTCAGAGAGTCTCGACGAGACCGAAGACCAGCTCCAGTCGACCCAGAGCGAACTCTCACAGACCTCCTCTGAGCTCAGTGCGACGAGAGAGGACCTCTCGGAGGCGCGCAGCCGCGCCGACTCGCTCCAGTCGGAGGTCCAAGAGCTCGAGGAGCGAGAGGAGGACCTGGAAGCCGAGCGGAACGAGCTCGAACAGCAGGTAGACGAACTGCAGAGCGAGCGGGACAGACTAGAGGACGAGCGGGACGAACTGCGGAACGAGCGGGACACGCTGGAGGACCGAGTGGATACCCTACAGGACCGAATCAACCGCATCTGTAGCCAGGCCGTCGAGCCCAAGCCGGCTGCGTGTAACTGATGGACGGGAACGACGCCCCCCGACAGGACGGGGGTGAGAACCAGGGCTGGCTCGAGCGCCGTCGCCAGCGGAACCGTGCCGCGAGCGAGCGCGACCAGGCCGAACGCCGCGAACGTGCCCAGGCCGCACAGGACGACCAGTACCGCGCGGCCCTCCAGAAGCAGCGCGCGGCCACCGAGTCGGGAGCCTCCCCCGAGACCCGGATGCAGCGTGCGCTCGCGGAGGTCCGCCGTGAGGGGTACAAGGTCGCCGTCATCTACGCCGCCGTCGACGCCGCCCTCGCGGTGCTCGTGGTGAACCTCCTCCTCCAAGTGACGAAGCCCGAACAGCTCCCGACAACGCTCCCGTGGCCGCGCGTCGTCTTCGACGCCATCGTGGGGTACACCGGCGCGCCGCCCGCACCGTTGCAGACGTCTGTCGTCGTCGGCCTCCTCGCGGGGGTCGCCGTCTTCGTCGGCGAGGTCATCGCGCGGACGCGCCGCCCGCTCGTCGAGCAGTTCGAGGGGGCGAACCCGGGCGTGCAGGACGCGTTGCGGACGGCCCGCGACACCGTCAGGGCGGGCCGGGACTCCCGGATGGCGCTCGCGCTCTACGAGGACGTCCTCGCACGCCTCGGTCGGACGTCGAGCATCGGCCTCGTGAACGTCAAGCGCGTCCTCCTGACCGTGGTCGTCATCTCCGTGGTGAGCCTCGCCAGCATCCAGGTGGCGGTGGTCGACCTCGACGTCCGCGACTTCAACGCCGACGAGGGCGTCGACGGGAGCGACAGGACCTCCGAGTACGAGGGGCTCCAGGACGCCAGCGGTGTGCTGGGCGACCCCGAAGACGTCTCGGCGGGCGAGGAGACGTTGAACACGACGCTCTCGACACAGGGAGGCGGCGACGACGGGAGCGAGAGCGCCGCCGCGGCGTACGATTCGAGTGGGTTCGCCGGCAGCGGCGACGTCGAGGGACAGGAGGCCGGGTTCGCCGAGAGCGAACAGCTCGAGGACGCCGAACTCATCCGGGAGTACAACCTGCAGATACGCGAAACAGACGATAGCGATACATGAGTGATATCGAACATCTCCAGTCGAAGCTGAGTCAGGTCCGTGAAGAAGTCGGAAAGCGCATCGTCGGCCAGACGGACGTCATCGAACAACTCCTGGTCTGTGTCCTCGCCGACGGGAACGCGCTGCTCGAATCGAACCCCGGACTCGGCAAGACGTCGATGATCCGGACCCTCTCGGAGGTGACGGACCTGCAGTTCTCGCGCATTCAGAACACGCCGGACCTGATGCCCTCCGACATCACGGGTACCGAAATCATCCGCGAGACGGACGGCGACCGGGAGTTCGTCTTCGAGAAGGGTCCGGTGTTCGCGAACATCGTCCTCGCCGACGAGATCAACCGCGCCACACCCAAGACGCAGGCGGCGCTCCTCGAAGCGATGCAGGAGAAACAGGTGACCGCGGCGGGCGAGACGTACGACCTCCCCCGGCCCTTCTTCATCCTCGCCACCCAGAACCCCATCGACCAGGGTGGTACCTACGCGCTGCCCGAGGCCCAGACCGACCGGTTCCTCCTCAAGATACTCGTCGACTACCCCTCCTTCGAGGAGGAGCGACAGATCGTCCGCCTGTACACCGAAGGCGGACGGGTCCCCGACGTCGAGCGTGTGCTCAGCCGCGAGGAGATTCAGGAGGTCCAACAGCTCGTCAGGGAGGTGCCCATCGCCGACGACCTCCGCGACCGGGCGGTGAACCTGGCGCGGGCGACCCGCGAGCACGACCAGATCGAGTACGGCGCGAGTCCGCGGGCGAGTATGGCGCTCGTCCTGACGGGGAAGGCCCGGGCGTTCCTGCAGGGGCGGACCCACGTCAAGTGGGAGGACATCGCGGCGATGGCCGCGCCGGTCCTCCGTCACCGCATCATCATCGACTTCCGCGCCGAACGCGAGGGGCTAGACGCCGACGACGTGGTGGAATCCATCGTCGCACAGGCCAGCTGAGATGACCATCGACCCCGGCTTCCTCGACGAACTCGACCGCTTCGACTCGTCGATGAAGCGCGAGACCACCTCTCAGCATCAGGGTGAACAGGAGTCGCCCGACATCGGCGAGGGACTCACGTTCTCGGACTATCGACGCTACGCGCCCGGTGACGACACGCGCCTCATCGACTGGAAGCTCTACGCGCGGACGGAGGAGTACTTCATCAAACAGTACGAAGAAGAGCGCAACCTCACGGTGCACGTCCTCGTCGACTCCTCGTCGTCGATGGACTTCGGCGCGGGCGACGAGCACAAGTTCGAGTACGCGGCGAAGCTCGGGCTCGGCTTCTGTTACCTCACCGCACAGGAGAACAACGACTTTCGGTTCTCGGTGTTCGGCGACGACTACGAGCGCCTCGACACCGGCCGCTCCAACAGCGGCGAACTCCTCCGGGTCATCGACCTCCTGAACGAACAGGAACTCGGCGGACGGACCGACTTCCGCAACGCCCTCGAGAGCTACACCACGAGCATCTCCAGCCGGTCGCTCGTCGTCGTCCTCTCTGACTTCCTCGGTGACCTCGACGACATCGAGGAGGGGCTGGCGGCGCTCGCGCGGAACGAACTCGTGACGGCACAGGTCCTCTCTCCGGACGAACTCGACCCCGACGTCATGGGCGATACGGTCTTCGAGGAGCCCGAGACCGAACAGGAACTCCGCACCTACTTCGGCGGGCGACTCGCCCAGCAGTACCGGTCGCGTCTCGACCAGTTCACCGGGGAGGTGGCCGAGCGCGCGAGCGACCTCCGGGCGACACACGCGCTCGTGAACACCGGCGAGGACTTCTTCGACTCGTTCGCGTCGCTGTGGGTGGAGTAGGCCGCGACGACCGAGTAGTACAAGAACTTCTCTAACGCTTTCGGAGAACGAGGCCGTCGAGCGGAGACCGCGTCGTGTGTCGCAGACGCTCGCATCTCGCCTGCTTGACGCTCACGTCAACTGATTTGCGCCAGAGCGAGGAGTATCACTGTGAGCACAGACACCGGCGCACTGACGACCTAAGAGGCGACGTCACAGGCCGCAAAACGGTGTTTCGGCCGGTTTCTCGGCGATTCGCCGATTCCGCGATGCGTCGGTGTGAAATCGACGGCTGGGCCGTTTCTATACAGAAATAAATGAACTTCGGCGGGTGTCGCAGACGCGCTCAGTTACTCGGGACGCCCTCGTCGTACCGGGGCAGGTAGTCGCGGCCACCCTTGTCGGCGAGGAGTTCGCCCTCTTCGACGACGACCTCACCGCCGACGATGGTGTGGGTCGGGAGGCCCGTCAGTTCCATCCCGTGGAACGTCGAGTAGCCCGGTTCCATCGTGTGGTAGAAGTCGTCGTCGACGACAGCCGACTTCTCGAGGTCGACGATGACCATGTCGGCGTCGGAGCCCTCGGCGATGGCACCCTTCCGTGGGTAGAGCCCCCAGCGCTTGGCGTTGTTCGTCGAACAGACCTCGACGCAACGCTCCATCGAGATACGGTTCTTGTTCACGCCCTCGGACATCATCACGGGCAGGAGGTACTCGATGCCGTTGTTGTCGCCGGGGATGGCCTCCCACATGTCGCCGTGTTTACCCTCACCCTTCTCCTTGAATTCGATCTTGTGCGGGCAGTGGTCCGTGCCGACGTAGTCGACGACCCCGGTGCGGATGCCCTCCCAGAGTCGCTTGACGCTCGCGTCGCCTCGGAGCGGCGGCGAAATCTTCCCCCACGTGCCGAGTTCGGTGTCGTGTTTCGTGTGCGATAAGAAGGCGGGTAGGGTCTCGGCGTGGATGTTCACGCCCTTGTCCTGGTAGCGCTCGCAGATGTCGACGCCCTCGCCCGTGCTCATGTGGACGATGTACGACCGCGAGTCGGTGTACTCGGTGAGCATGGCGATCTGCTCGATCTGCATCGCCTCCGCCACGTTGGGCGAGGCCTCGGTCCAGGCTTCGAGGTCGTTCCGTCCCTCCTCCATCAGGTCCTGGCGGAGTTCGTACGCCAGGTCCTCGTTCTCCGCGTGGAACATCACGATGCCGTTGGGCATCTCCGACACCTTGTCGAGGACTCTGTAGGTTCGACCGGCGTCGGAGTGGTCGATGCCTAACTCCGGCGAGGCGTGTTTGTACCAGTTGAAGAAGACCTTGAACGAGCGGATACCCTCCTCGGCGAGGCCTTCGATCTCTGCGACGTGGTGGTCCTGGTGGACGATGGCGTGGTACGCGAAGTCGATGTAGGAGTTCTCCTCCCCCACGGAACGGAAGAAGTCCATGTCCGGGAGGTAGGGGTCGGGTTGCAGCAGGAAGTTCACGACGCTGGTGACGCCGCCGTGGACCGCTCCTCTCGTTTCGGTCTCGAAGTCGTGGGCGAGGCCCTCGTGGTAGTCGAACTCGTATCGGGAGAGCCCCCAGTGGACGTGGGGGTCGATGAACCCCGGCACGAGGTAGTTCCCCTCCGCGTCGATCTCCTCGTCGGCGTCGGGCAGGTTCGCCTCGGTCCCGACCGCGACGATCTTCCCGTCCTTCGCGGCGACGCCGCCGTCGATTGTCCCGCTCGGGGTGACGACCCGCGCGTTCGTGACTCGTAAGTCCGCAGCCTCGGCTGTCATGACATGCGCAGTTCCCCGCAAGAGTATATATAATTACGTGTAGCGAGCGGTGCGAGTCACGTCGACTCGGCCCCAGCGTGTTCTTTTCCGTCCGCCGCTCGAATCAACTCCCCGAGCGTCCGGTGACACTCTTTCGGGTACGTCGGGTAGACCGAGACGGGCTTCGGCTGGTCGTCGACGTACAGCACGAGCTCGTATCGCTTCGTGTACGTCCGGTAGAGGCTCCAGCAGCCGACGAGCACGAAGCCGATGCCGACCAGCGGGTTCCGCGTCGCGACGACGTACGCACCGATGCCAACGAGCAGGAGGCTCATCACGGCGAGGTCCCACTCGACGGGATTGAGCGTGATACGAGCGATGTCGCCCCGGGTGACTTTGAACCCCTGTTCGTCCGCCGGCTGGACGAACACGGTGTCGTCGTCGTAGCCGATCCAGCCACCCGGGCGGAGTGCCATCCGCGTGATGGTCGTCTCCGTCGCCCGCTCCGCGTCGTCGTTCATACTCGGGCGTCGGCGTGGACGCACTTTGCAGTTGTGAGACGGTCACGAAGGAGTGCTGCCGACGGCGACGGTCTCGTTCGTTCAGTCGCCGGCGATGTCCGACTCGGGCGTCTCCCGGCCGAGGAGGCGCTCGTGGAGCGGGACGAACGCGTCGTCGTCCTCGGTGATATCCTCCCACGCGGTCAGTCCGCGCTCGTCGCGGCTGCCGGGGATGGTGTTGTCGAGGACGAACGCCGCGATGCCACCGACGGCGATGGGCGTACCCATGATGATACCGATGGTCTCTGCGACCGCGGGGATACCGAGGACGGCACCGAGGACCGGCACCGACGAGAGACCGGCCTGGAGCGTCGTCTCCGCGCCCTGGACGTTCGAGATGTACTGCGGGATGGAGAGCCCGGCGAACAGCCCGAAGCCGAGGACGAACACGTTACGGTTCTGGTTGAGGTTGACGTACTGGAGCTGTGAGAGCCCGACGCCGACGATCTGTGCGAACATCGCCAGGAAGAGCCCACCGACGATGGCGTTCGGGATGGTCGTCACGAGCGCGCCGAACGCGCCGACGTAGCCGACGACGATCATCACGACGGACCCGACCTGAACGACGTACCGGGAGGCGACGCCGGTGATGCCGATGGCACCGATGTTCTCGGTGTACGACGTGGAGCCGTTACCAGTGCCCATGATGCCCGCGAAGATGTTGCCGAACCCCTCCATGCCGAGGCCGTGGTTGACCCGACGGGAGTTGGGCGCACCCTCACCGGCCATCCGGGCGACGGAGTGGTAGTCGCCGAAGCTCTCGATGGCCGACGCGAGCATCCCGGCGAACATACCGACGACGAACGACCCGGTGAACAGCGGCATCCCCCACTGGAAGGGGACGATGGGTCGGACGGCGGGTGCCTCCGCGACAACGCCCAGGTTGACCAGGTTCGCGACGCCGGCGACGGAGAGCACCACCGCGAGCAGGTACGCGCCACCGAGACCCAACAGCACGGGGAACAGTTTGAACACGCGCGAGTAGCCGTCGAGATACTGTGAGAACAGGACGATGAGGACGAGCGTCAGCCCCGCGAGGTACCAGTTCTGTGAGGCGCTGATGATCTGCGGGACGCTGATGAGCGCCAGTCCGATGAGGGCGATGACCACGCTGATGACGAGTGGGCCGATGAACCGCTTGAGCCGGCCGAAGATGCCGAGATAGCCGATGAGCACCTCGGCGGCCCCGGCGACGATGATGGCTCCCTGGAGTTCGCGCATCATCACCGTCGGGGAGGCGTTACTCGCCGCGAGCACGCCGATAATGGCGAGCGCGGGGCCGAGCATCGAGAACGTCCCCCCCTGGACGATGGGGTAGCGGTTCCCGATGGTCGACTGCGCCAGGGTGGCGATACCGGAGACGACGAAGAACGTCCCGACGAGCTGTGCCGTGTTCGCGGGGTCGAATCCGACCGCCCCCGCGAGGACGAGCGGGATGGCGATGGTCGACCCGACCATCGTCAGCCAGTGTTGGACGCCGAGCAGAATCGACTGCCCGAGCGGTGGCTTGTCGTCGATACCGTACTCGACCATGCTCGACGACCCGCCGTCGGTTCGGAGCGCCGCGTCGTCGCTCATGGTTCCGCCTCGCTGGACCGATGAGTTGGGCTATGGTGCGTCATATGTTAAACGTCGACAGTACGTTACCCCGATTCTCCTGATAAAACTATTGGTGAATACGACTTATTACGCCACGACTCGGCTTTTATTCAGCGTTCTTCCTGTTGGTACTGAGATAAAACGGACGGGGACCCGTGCAGGTGGCCCCGGTCACAAGTTACTTGACGGTCTCCCTGGTCCGTGACATCATGGTCTCACAACCGGAGTACGAGGTCCACGCCGACCTCGACGTGATGATCGAGACGCGCGACGGTACGCGTCTCGCGACGGACATCTATCGACCTGCGGACCCCGACACCCGAGAACCGGTCGACGACCCACTCCCCGTGCTCTTGGACCGGACGCCGTACGGCAAGCGCGGCGCGCAGGGCCGCCACGGCGAGTGGTACGCCTCTCGCGGCTACGTCGTCGCCATCCAGGACGTCCGGGGGAGGTTCGACAGCGAGGGCGACTTCTACATCTGTGCGACGGAGGCCGAAGACGGTGCGGACACCGTCGAGTGGCTCGCCGACCAGCCGTTCTGTGACGGCCAGGTCGCCACACTCGGCACCTCCTACGGCGCGTGGGTCCAGAACGCCCTCGCCACACAGGACCCCGACGGCCTGAGTGGAATGTTCGTCAACATGGGCGCGGCCAACGCGCGCAAGGCGACGTTCCGGCACAACGGGGCCTTCGAACTCCGGTGGCTCTGTTGGGCCTACACCTTGGGAGCGGGGTTCGCCCACGAGTCGCTCGCCGACCCCGAGGTCCAGCAGGTCTTCGCCGACGTCGACGTCCGGGAGGTACTCGAAGACTGGCCACCCCGGCGAGGCGAGACGGCCCTCGCGGAACTGCCCGACTACGACGAGTGGGCGTTCGACATCATGGAGACGGGCGCGGCGAGCGACGACCTGTGGCAGAACCCCGGCGTCAACTTCGAGCGCTACTACGACGAGTCGGCGGACGTCCCCACCGTCTACTCGGGCGGGTGGTACGACTCGTACACCAAGGCGACCTGCGACAACTTCGTCGGGTTGAGCGAGCGGAAAGACGAGGACCACTACCTCATTGTCGGCCCGTGGACCCACCTCGCACGCCTCCCCGGTGGGCACGACCACTCCGAGACCCTTCTGTATCCCCCGTTGACGTGGGAAGTCCCGACCGCGGGCGACCTCGCGTTCGGCGACGACGCCGTCAAGCAGTACCGAGAGACACGCCTCCGCTTCTTCGACCAGTACCTCAAGGGCGATGACGCCTTCGCCGACGAACCGACCGTCCAGTACTTCCTGATGGGGACTGGCGACGGCCGGAAGACCGAAGACGGCCTGCTCTTCCACGGCGGGGAGTGGCGCTCGTCGGAGGAGTGGCCGCCCGCGGAGACCGAGTTCACGCGGTACTACGCTCACGCGGACGGGACGCTCACAGCCGAGGAACCGGACGAGGAGGACTCGTCGACGAGCTACGAGTACGACCCGCTCGACCCGGTTCCGTCGGTCGGCGGCAACTCCTCGTCGTATCTCACGTACGAACCGCGCGAGGAGTCGGTGGGTGCGTACCCGCTCGGTGACCGCAAGCTCATCGACTTCGTCGGTCGGGGGCCGTTCGACCAGCGCGAGCACGAGTGGGTCTGGGGGGACGGCCAGGGGGAACCACTCGAAGCCCGCGACGACGTGCTGACGTTCCGAACCGAACCGCTCGACGAGGACGTCGTCGTCGCCGGCCCCATCCGGGTTCGCGTCTACGGCGAGACGGACGCGGCGGACACCGACTTCACCGCGAAGCTCATCGACGAGTATCCCGCGAGCGACGACTACCCCGACGGCTACGCGCTGAACCTCTGTGACTCCATCTGCCGGGGTCGCTTCCGCGGCTACCGCGACGAACCCGACCCCGTCGAACCGGGGGAGGTGTACGAGTACTACATGGAGCCGTACCCGACGGCGAACGTGTTCGAGAAAGGCCACCGCATCCGACTCGACGTCTCCTCGTCGAACTTCCCGCGGTACGACGTCAACCACAACACCGGCGAGGCGCTGTACGGCGGCGCGGACGACGCCGACCCCGTCGTGGCGACCAACACCGTCCACCACAGCGCGACGCACCCGACGCACGTCGAACTCCCGCTTCAGCCGCGCTAGTCGCGGCGTCGAGCACTCGCCCTGCGGAAATCAGCGGCAGTGGAACTGATTTTGCCGACCGGGGTGCGGAGCGGACCACGCTCGAACCGAGCGGGAGTCCCTCGGTCGTTGTACTCACTCGCTCCTGTGCGCCAGACTGTCCACGCTCGGTTCTGGTGTGCCCGCGTCTGCGGCTCGGCACGAGATGCGGGGGGACAGTCGAGAGACCGTCTCGGGGTCAGCTCCCGCCCGCACAGGCCCGGTCGTACGATTTTCGGAGCGACCGCACGGCGTACTCGCCGGCCATCTCGATCTTGTACTCGCGGTCGGCGTGCATCTCGTCGGCGGGGTCCGCGTCGTCGCGGACCGCCTCGGCGACTGTCTCGAGCGCCCCGTCGGTGAGCGGTTCACCCTCGAGCGCTTCGAGCGTGTCGTCGACGCGGAGGGGGATGCCGCCGGCGTTGCCGACGGCGAGTCGCGCCGTCTCCACGAGCGGGTCGTCGCTCGCGGGGTCGTCGACGGTGACCGCGGCGGCGGCACTCACCGTCGGCCACGTCTGCGCGCCGCGCTTGAGTTCGACGAACGCACTCCCGCTTCGCTCGACCGGGAACGGTTCTCGCGGGAACGAGACGCTCGCGATGAGCTCGTTCTCCTCTAAGTCGGTGAACATGTAGCCGATGAAGTAGTCGTCGACCGGGATGGTTCGCTCGCCGTCGACGGAGACGACGTGGAGTTCGCCGCCGAGCGCCGAGAGGGCGGTCGGGTAGTTACCGGCGGGGTCCGCCTCGGCGATGCTCCCGCCCATCGTGCCACGGTTTCGGACCGCGGGCCCCGCGATCTGCTCGGCCGCCTCCGGGAGGAGTTCGAGGACCCCCCGGAGGTCGTCGTGTCGCTCGAGGGTCCGGTGTCGGGTCATCGCGCCGATTTCGACCTCGTCCGCGCGGATGTCGACGAAGGCGAGTTCGTCGAGACGGTTGATGTCGACGAGGCGCTCGGGCGAGGCGAAGCGGTTCGCCATGATGATGCCGAGCGACTGGTTGCCCGCGAGCAGTTCCGCGTCGAAGTGCTCTTCGAGGAGTTCGAGCGCCGCCTCCACCGAGTCGGGGCGGTCGTACTCGAACTGGGTGGGCTTCATCGGCCCACCCCCTCGGTCCCGACCCCCGCGTCGCGGAGCCAGCGGCGGACGCGGTGGCCCGTCGCGGGAATCGTGTCGGTCACGATACCGAACTCGGCGAGCGCGGTGTTGAGCGAGGTGGCGATGGCGGCGGGGCCGTCGATCATCCCCCCCTCGCCGGTCCCCTTCGCGCCCGTGGCCGTGTACGGCGACGGTGTCTCCTGGTGGTACAGTTCGAGGTCGGGCATGTTCTTCACCGACGGGAGGAGGTAGTCGAACAGCGTGATGGCCTGCGGTTGCCCGTCGTCGGCGTAGCCGAACTCCTCGTACAGCGCGGCACCGATGCCCTGTGCGAGGCCGCCCATCGCCTGCCCGTCGACGATCATCGGGTTCAGTCGGGTCCCGCAGTCGCGCAGCGTGTAGAACTTCAGTATCTCGACCTGTCCGGTCCGGGTGTCGACCTCGATGATCGGCGCGTTCGCGGCGAACGCCGCCGTCGGGTAGACCGGGAGCTTCCCAGTGAGCGCGTCGTCGAACTCCTCACGCACGGAGGCGGGGTGCTGGTAGTCGTAGGCGGCGGCGGTGTACTCGCCGTCGTCTCGGTCGCGCAGTTCCGCGAGGGTGAGGCGCTCGCGCGTCTCGACGTGTTCGACACCACCCTCGCGGTAGACGACGTCCTCGACCTCGGCGTCGAACTCGCGCGCCCCGAGTTCGCGGAGGTTCGTCTTCAGCAACTCGCCGAGTCCTTCGGACGCGCCCGAGAGCATCACGGCCATCCGCGAGGCCGCGGTGCCGTACTCGGTGGGTGCCTCGACGCTGTCGAGGTAGGAGACCTCGACGTCGTCGGGGGTGAGTTCGAGCGCGTCCGCGAGCAGTTGGGCGACGATGGTCCGGTGGCCCTGCCCCTGCGAGTCGGTGGCGATGAACGCCTCGACGCTGCCGTCCGGACGGATGCTCCCGCGGAGGTGTTCGGGGAGCTCTTCGACGTCGTCGCGGTCGCGGGCTTCGAGCGTGTCGCGGTCGGTACGCTGGCGGTCGGTCCAGTCGGACCCCGAGACCCCGGGCTCGACGTGGATCGAGGGCGAGGCGGCGCGGATGTACCCCTCCTCGCGGCGCTGGTCGACCACCTCGGGGTCGAGCAGCCCCCCCTCGACGCGCTCTTCCTCGTCGACGATGTCGACGATGCGGTCGAACGCCGCGGGGAAGTCGCCCGAGTCGTAGATGTTCTTCGAGGGGATGAGGTACGGCATCTCCTCGGGCGGGATGAGGTTCTGTCGCCTGAACGCCGTCGGGTCCATCCCCAGTTCGCGGGCCGCCTCGTCGACGATCATCTCCAGGGCGTAGAGGTGAGACGGGACGCCGAAGCCCCGGTAGGCGGTCTGACACGTCTTGTTCGTCAGGGCGAGTTCGTACTCGTAGCCGACGTCCTCGATGTGGTAGGCGTTCGTCAGCACCGCCAGCGGCTTGAGCACCTGGTTCACCGGATATCGCGGGTAGGCACCGAAGTCGTCGACGAACCAGACGTCCAGGCCGCTGATGGTGCCGTCGTCGTCGACGGCCAGCTTCACCTTGTAGTCGCGCTCCGAGGAGTGCATGTCGCCGCCCTGGAGGTTCTCGACGCGGTCCTCGACGAATTTTACGGGGCGGCCGTCGAGATACTGCGACGCCATCGCCGCCAGACAGCAGTAGCGGTGGATGGCGATTTTCGTCCCGTAGCTCCCGCCGACGTCGGCGGGAACGTTCAGCCGGACCTTCTCGGGCGGGTAGCCCAGGGTGTCGTAGACGGTGTCGTCGACGAGCGTGTGGAGCTGGATGTTACAGTCGATGTCGAACGAGTCGTTCTCGGTATCGTACTGTGCGACGACGCCCGCGGTCTCGAGGGGGACCCCCGAGATGCGCCCCCACGAGTACTCGCCCTCGACGACGTGGTCGGCCGCCTCGAACGCCGTCTGTGGGTCGCCGAACTCGAACCGCTCCGAGTCGGGGACGTTCGTCCCGATGTCCTCGTGGATGACGTGCTCGTCCGTCCGCGCCTCCATCGCGTCGGCGACGGCGTCGAGCTTCTCGTAGTTCACGACGACGCGGTCGGCGATGTCCTCGGCGGCGTAGCGGTCGGAGGCGACGATGGCCGCGACGGGCTCGCCCGAGTACAGCACCTTGTCCGTGGCGAGCGACCACTCCTCGAACCCCGGCAGCCCCGATGGCATCGGGTTGTAGTCCGCCTTCAGGTCCTCGCCGGTGATGACGAGTTCGCAGTCGGGGTGGTCGAGCGCCCGGGAGACGTCGACCTCCTCGATACGGGCGTGGGGGTGGACGCTCCGGACGAGCGCCATGTGGAGGCAGTCCGGGGGCGTGATGTCGTGGATGTACTCCGCACGTCCCGTGAGGATGTCGTAGTCCTCGACGCGCTTCACCGACTGGCCGGTGTACGACTCGCGCTCGCTCGTGGGCGTGGCGTCGCCGACGGATTCGGTCTCGGCTCGGGACATCTACTCTCCCTCCCCGCTCTCGACCGCGAGGTCGGCGGCGGCGCGCTCGACGGCGCTGTAGATGTTGTGATACCCCGTACAGCGGCAGATGTTGTCCGAGAGTGCCGTCTTCACCTCGTCCCTGTCGGGGTCGGGGTTCTCTCGCAGTAACTCGACGGCGGACATGACGAAGCCGCTGGTGCAGAAGCCACACTGGAGGGCGTGTTCCTCGTGGAACGCCGACTGGAGGGGGTGGAGTTCGCCGTCGTCGGCGAGACTCTCGACCGTCTCGAGTTCGAGGCCGTCGGCCTGGACCGCGTACGTGAGACACGACTTCGTCGTCGCGCCGTCCATGATGACCGTGCAGGCCCCGCAGACGCCGTGTTCGCAGCCGACGCGGACGCCGCGGAGTCCACACTCCTCGCGCAGGAAGTCGGAGAGCTTCAGACGGGGTTCGACCTCGCGGGTGAGTTCCTCACCGTTGACAGTCAGGGTGACGGTCTCGGTCGGGCGAGCCTCATCACCATCTGTGGTACCGGTACTCATGACGCTACGTTACGAGCCTCGTGTGATAATCCTTGCGTCGAGGCGCGTGGCGGACGGGGAACCCGGGTCGTTCGGTTCGGCGGTTACGCGTCGGGGTCGCCGAACGCGCCCGCGGCCTCGAGTTCGTCGAGGCGCTCGGCCGAGTAACCAAGTTCCGCGAACACCTCGCGGCTGTGCTCGCCGAGTCGCGGCGGCGGCGAGCGGAACCCGCTCTCGGCGTGCGTGAAGTTCAGCGGGTGTTCGATGGTCGGCACCGTCCGCTCCCCGTCGGAGACCTCGCTCACGACGCCGCGCGCCTCGGTCTGCTCGTTGGAGAGCGCTTCCTCCACGGACTGGACCGGCCCGGCGGGCACGCCCGCGTCGACGAGGACGTCCATCCACTCGCTCGTCGAGCGCTTCGCGAGGGCCGCCTCGATTTCGGCCTCCAGTTCGTCCATGTGTTCGACACGGTCGGCGTTCGTCTCGAAGCGGTCGTCCTCGGGCAGGTCGGGCCGGTCGATGGCGTCGCAGAAGTCGCGCCAGAGCCGCTGGTTCAGACAGGCGACGTTGAGGTGGCCGTCCTTCGTCGCGTACGTCTGGTAGGGGGCGAGAACGGGGTCTTTCGTCCCCATCCGGGAGGGCTCCTCGCCGGCGAACACCTTCCCCGCCTGCTTCGTCAGCCACGGGAGCGTCGCGTCGAGCATCCCGAGTTCGACCCGGTCGCCCTCGCCCGTCAGCTCACGCTTGTAGAGCCCGTTCACGACGCCGAAGGCGGCCCACATCCCCGTGATGAGGTCGGTCTGTGGGAGGCCGACTTTCACCGGCCGCCCCTCCGGGGGTGCCTCCCCCGTGACGCTCATGATACCGCTCATCCCCTGGATGAGGAGGTCGTAGCCGGGACGCTGGCTCCACGGGCCGCTGTCGCCGTACGCGGAGATGGAGCAGTAGACCAGGCCGGGGTTCAACTCGGAGAGGGTGTCGTAGTCGACCGCCAGGCGGTCGGCGACGCCGGGCCGGAAGTTCTGAACGAACACGTCCGCCTCCTCGACGAGGTCGTACAGGGCCGCCACGCCCGCCTCGCTCTTGAGGTCCAGTTCGACCGAGCGCTTGTCGTAGTTGAGCGTCCAGTAGTACGGCGACTCCCCGTCGATGAACGGCGGACCGGAGTGTCGGATGTCGTCGCCAGTGCCCGGACGCTCGACCTTGATGACGTCGGCACCCTGGTTCGCCAGCATGAGCGAGCAGAACCCGCCGGTGACGAACGTCGAGAGGTCGACCACCGTCACGCCGTCGAGGATGCGTGTGCCGTTCGTGTCCATGCGACGTAGCCTCGTGGACGGGGCAAAAGCGTTGTCGTTACCCTCGCCGTTGTCATCACCGTCACTCGCTGACGGGTCGGGTCACCGTCGGCGCGTCCGTCCCGATGGCCGACAGCCACAACAGGGCGACGGCGAGCACGGTGGCCGCCATCGCGACGAACCCGAGCGCGAACGAGTCCGTATCGAGGAGCGTCCGTCCGAGGAGCCACGGGTAGACGACGGCCCCGACGTTGCCGACCAGTATCATCGCCACCAGCGTGACGCCGGCATCGTCGGCGAGTTCCGAGAAGGCGAGGGCGAACAGCGGGCCGAACGGGACGCCGAAGCCGAGGCCCGTCCCGACAATCGTCGCGGCGAGGAGCCACGGTGTCCCCATCCGGAGCGCGAGGGCCAAGAGTGCGAGGACGACGACGCTGCCGACGAACGAGACGAGGACGGTCCGCCGGTCGCCCACCCGCTCGGAGAGCCGGCCGCCGACGGCCCGGCCAGCGACCGTCGCCAGCGAGAAGCCGACGAGTGTCGCCGTCACGGGCACACCGGCCCCGCGAAGCACGTCCGGATACCACGTCCCGGCGACCATCAGGAAGCCGAACGTGGCCATGTTGCCCAGGCCGAGGGCGAGCCCGGTCGGCGTGCGGAGCGGCGCGAGGTACGCCCCCATCGGGACCGGTGCGTCGGTCCGGACGTCCGGGAGCGTCACGGTGCCGAGCGCCCCGCCCCCGATGAGCGCGGCAGCGCCGACGGCGGGGACGACGGGGCCCACCCGTTCGAGCAGTCCCGGCGCGGAGGCGAGACCGACGGCGAAGCCGAGCGTGAACAACGCGCCCAACAGCCCCTGCGCCGTCGCCGTCCGGTCGGGGACGCGCCGGCCGACGTACTTCATCGACGCGACGAACGCCACACCCTGGCCGACGCCGAGCAGGGCTCTCGACGCGAGCGCGGCCGGGAGCGTCGCCCAGCCACCGACGAGTGCACCGAGTGCCGTCAGCGCGAACCCGGCGGCGCAGGCCCGCGGGACCGACACAACGCGCGTGAGCCGGTCGGCGGGAAGCGCCGCCACGCCCTGCATGAGGAGGAACAGCGTCATGCCGAACCCCGCCGCGTCCGGCGCGACCCCGCGGTCGATGAGGAGCGAGACGACAGCGCCGTAGGAGCCGACGGCGACACCCAGCCCGAACAGGCCGGTCCCGAGTGTCGCGAGCGCCCGACGCGGCAGTCGGCGGGTGGTTCGTGCCACCGTCAGGGCTCGAGGACGGTGGTCCCGAACGTCGCCCCCGAGCGGAGTTCCCGGTGGACCGCGGGCACCTCGTCGAGGCCGACGCGCCGCCGGACGACCGGTTCGACGCGACCGTCGGCGAACAGTCGGGCGGCGCGGACCACCTGGTCCTTCGTCGCGTACCGCGACCCGACGAACGACGCCTCCTTCACGACGTACTCCGTCATCGGGACGTCGAACGTCCGGTCGTGGTGGGTAGTGAGCGAGACCACCTGTCCGCCCATCGCCATCGCGTCCCAGGCGTCGCGGAGCGTGTCAGTGTCGCCGACGGTGTCGACGACGACGGTGGGGCCGCCGTCCCCGGGCGTCGCGTCGCAGACCCGAGAGACGAAGTCGTCCGCGGTGGCGTCGACGGGCACGACCGTGTCCGGCGTCAGGTCGTCGACGTGGCCGAGCCGCTCGGCCCCGATGTCGGCGGCGACGACGTGAGCCCCCCGCGCGGCCGCCAGTTGTGAGAGGTGGACGCCGATGCGCCCCGCCGCGCCGACGACGAGGACGGTGTCGGTGTCGTCGACGTCGGTCCGTTCACAGACGTGAAGCGGTGTCGCGAGACCGTCCGCGGCGATGGCACCGGCGGCGAAACCAGTCCCGTCGGGGAGGGGGAGCGCGTTCGTGGCCGGGAGGACCGCGGACTCGGCGTAGGCGCCGTCGCAGTTCACGCCGTACCAGCCGCCGAACGACGTACAGCGGTTCGTCTCCCCGCGGCGGCAGTGGTCGCACGCGCCGCAGGTGAGGTAGAAGTACGCGAGGACGCGGTCACCAACGTCGAGGTCGACGCCGTCGCCGACCGCCTCGACGACGCCCGCGAACTCGTGGCCGGGGATGCGCGGGGTGAGAGCGGGGTCGGCGGCGAGGCCGCCCTGGACGGCGTTCTCGATGGTTCGCGTGACGGCACAGGCCCGCACGTCGACACGAACCTCGCCGGGTCCGGGTTCGGGTCTGTCCACCTGCTCGATGGTGAGGTCGCCGCCCCACTCGTCGAGGACGACGGCGTTCATCTGAGTCATGCGACGAGGTGCGGGTCAGGGGGTCAAAAGCGTTGGTGTGCGGGGGGGCGTCGGCGGACGCGCCGTCTCCGGTCGTCCCGCGCGTACCAGGATATGTCGGCAGAACAGTTATACCACCGTCGTCTCGATAGTGAGACACCATGTCAAGTGGTGACACCATCGACGGCGGCGGAGCGTCGAGTACCAGTATCGTCGAGTACGATATCGAAGACAAGCCACCCGCGGGCGAGGCGGTCCCGTTGGGCGTCCAGCACCTCCTCGCGATGTTCCTGTCGACGGTCGCACTCCCCATCGTCATCGCGGGGGCGATCGGTCTCGGACAGTCCGACACGACGTTCCTCCTCCAGATGGCGCTGCTCGTCGCCGGGGTCGCGACCATCGTGCAGGCGTACCCCATCGGCCCGGTCGGTGCGCGCCTCCCCATCGTCATGGGGACGAGCGCCATCTTCGTCGCGCCCCTCATCGACGTGGGGAGCCAGTTCGGACTCGCCGCCATCTTCGGTGCGGTCATCCTCGCCGCCCCCGTCGAGATTGTCCTGGGCTACTTCATCGACGACCTCAGGGGCCTGTTCCCCCCGCTGGTGACGGGCGTCGTGGTGATGCTCGTCGGCCTCACGCTCATCCCGGTCGCCATGGACTACGCCGCCGGCGGTCCCGGTGCGGCGACGTACGGGAACGTCGAGAACGTCGGTCTCGCGGCGCTCGTCCTGTTGGTCGCTGTGGGCGTCAACCAGTTCTTCGACGGCTTCCTCCGGATGACGAGCGTGCTCATCGCCGTCGTCGTCGGCTACGTCGCCGCGGTTCCGCTCGGCCTCTTGGACCTGAGCGGCGTCGCGACGGCGGGGTGGATCTCCTTCCCCGTGCCGCTCCGCTACGGCGTGGAGTTTCACCCGAGCGCCATCCTGGTCGTCGCCTTCGCGTACATCATCACGGCCATCGAGACCATCGGCGATATCTCGGGGACGACCGAGTCCGTGGGTCGCGACCCCGAGGGGGACGAACTGAAAGGCGGCCTGGTCGCCGACGGCGTCATGAGCGGCATCGCCGGCGTCTTCGGGGCGTTCCCGAACACCTCGTTCTCGCAGAACGTCGGTCTCATCAGCTTCACCGGGGTCGCCAGCCGATACGTCGTCGCCATCTGTGGCGTCTTCTTGATCCTCCTCGGCTTCGTGCCGAAGGTCGCCGCCGTCGTCGCCGCGATGCCGAACCCCGTCCTCGGTGGGGCCGCCATCGTCCTCTTCGGCATGATTTTCTCGGTCGGGGTGCGCATCCTGACGAGAGGCGCACAGCTCACCCAGCGGAACCTGACTATCGTCGCCACCTCTATCGTCCTCGGCCTGGGCGTCGAGGTGCGGCCCGACGTGCTGTCGAGCCTCCCGGAGGACCTCCGCTTGCTCGCCGGGTCGGGACTCATCGCCGGCGGTGTGACGGCGCTCGTTCTGAACCTCGTGTTGCCGTCCGACGAGACGCCGGTGCGTGAGCCTGCGGCCGTCACGACGGACGGCGGTGCGGAGGAGTCGTAACGGGCAGAGAGGCGTCCGACGGGCGCAGACGGACTCGAGTCGGCGACCCGCTCGACGCGGCCTGCGTCCTGTCGCAGTACGCGCGCGGACGAGCGGTCGAGGGAACGTCGAGACGCGCTGGCGGATGCTCACCGAGGCGAGCGCGTCCCGTCTTCGGCGTCGACGCGTGCGGCCTGGTAGAAGAGAACGGGGGGTCGCTCGTCGACGACAGCCCGGACCGTTCGATGCGCTCTGGCCCCGGGCCGCGCGGACCGGCGTGGTGACGGAGGGCCGAGTCGTCATGGGGACCGAACCACAGGAGACGGTCGTCCGCCGGCCGGACGGTGGACGGCAGGTCGACTGCTCCGACCAGAGAGCGGAGACGGCCCGACGGTGTGGTTACGCCTCTTTGAACGCGACACACCGACAGACCGAGGACTCGCCACCGCGGAACCGCCACGGGAACGTGCCGATCTGAACACGCTCGTTCAGGAGTTCCTCGGGCACCTGGGCGTTCTCGACGTGGACGATGCCGTGGGGGAACAGCTCCGTGTGCATGAGCTGGTACCCCTCGGGCGGGAATATCTCGTCGAGGTCGTCGACGCCGAGGTGGTCGCGCGCCTCCGCGGCCAGTTCGGGGCGGACGTCACGGACGACCGTGTTCATCGGGTGGTCGGCGCTCCCGCAGTCGAGGATGAGGTAGTTGATGTCCATCTCGCGACACCACTCGGCGAACTCCATGTTCGGCCCGGGATGCTTACAGAAGAAGGCGTGCGGGTCGGCCTCCTCTCTGTGCCAGGCGTACTTCTGGAAGCCCGTGTGGACGAACAGGATGTCGCCCTCGCGGACGTCACAGACGTCTTCGATCATCTCGGAGGTGTAGACGTCGTACTCGCCCACCTTGTCCGAGATGTCGGCGACGACGGCGTCGCTCACCAGTTCGTCGAGCGGCATCTGCTCGATGTCCCGGCCGTGGGCGATGAAGTGCTTCTCGCCGTCGAGGTGCGTTCCCGTGTGGTTCATGAACTCGATCTTCTGGCCGTTGACCTTCTCGGTGTCGAGGGACTTCTCGTACCAGATCTTCGGGTTGTCGTACGTCGGCCACGCGGGCGTGTCCTGCGACCACGGCTGCGTGAGATCGTACATCTCGTATCCGTCGAGCATACACGTGCACCTCCCGCAGGAGGGTGATAAGTGTTGTTCCACGTGTGCGCCGTCGACGTCGACACGCGTCCAGAAATGGTTCGCCGCTGTTCATCAGTGTGGAACGCACGTCTCGAGCAGTCCCGCGCTGTGGAGCGGTTTATTTCGATTCGACGTGAGACAATTTCTCACCTGATAGGCGCTCCTGAGGTGTGTTCGTGCCCACATATCGAGCGAGTGGGTCGCGGCTTCTCTCGTGAGACAGGTGTTCAGCAGGGTAGAACGTATGTGGGACGTGTACAAGTCACGACCGGTGGCGGCTGACGTCGTGTTCAATCAGACAGAACAGATGTTTTTTGTATCAGGACATACGTGGTACCAGTACTCATGGAACGAGACCACGACGCCGACGGGCTCATCGGTGCCGTCGACACGACGCTCCGTATCGTCGAGACGCTCAACGACATCGGAACCGCGGGCGTGACCCAACTCGCCCGGCAACTCGACGAGCCGAAGAGCACCGTGTACAACCACCTCGACACGCTCAACCGCCGGGGCTACGTAGTCAAGACGGACGACCAGTACCGCCTCGCCTGTCGGTTTCTCGAACTCGGGTCGATGACTCGTGAGCGCTACCTCGTCTACCGGATCGCGCGCGACGAGGTGACGGCGCTGGCGGAGGGGACGGGCGAACTCGCGGGGCTGGTCGTCGAGGAACACGGCTACGGAGTGTTCTTACACCGGGCGAAGGGTGACCAGGCGGTCCACGTCGACACGCACGTCGGCAAACGTATCCACCTCCACGGTGCTGCCCTCGGGAAGGCCATGCTCGCGTTCTCGTCGGACGACCACGTCCAGGAGGTCATCGACTGGCGGGGGCTCCCGGCGCTGACCGACCACACCATCACCGACGCGGACGCGCTGGCCGAGGAACTCGGGAAGATTCGAGAGGAAGGGGTCGCCTTCGACGACGAGGAACGCATCAACGGCCTGCGGAGCGTCGCCGTGCCGCTTCGGACCGACGACGGCGACGTCCTCGGTGCCATCAGCGTCGCCGGCCCGACGAGCAGGCTGCGCGGCGACCGCTTCCAGTCGGAGCTCCCCGACCAGCTTCGGAGCGCCGCGAACGTCATCGAACTGAACATCACGTACCTCTGAGCCCGACGCTCGACACCGAGAGATTACACACATATCGGTGTAATCTACGTGAGCTGACCGGGCCCACGGACGGCGACGGCCTCTCGTTCCGTGTCGGTCCGACCGCCGCGCAGTTTAGATAGAACTAATTAGATAAAACAATTAATCGACAGTACAGTTTCAGACTAAAGATTGTAAAATATACTCGATGATAGAATACAGCTAGCATAATCTACTGATTCTAGCGCTTCGACGCTCGTCATCACCAGAGAGTAGATGATTAGACGAAGAGAGTAGTATAATATACTTAGTAAAAGTAGAGCGTCGTGAGGCCGACTCAGTCGGCGTCGACGACCGTCGGGCTGTCGCGGTTCAGCTTCCGGCGTCGGCTCTCGTTGAGCGCGTCACAGACGCCGCCCTGTCCCGTCATGTTCGTCTGCGCGAGGCGACCGCGTTGGTGGACGAGTTCGAACGCGTCCGGGTCGATGGGGTCGCCCTCGGGGGTCCGGAACAGCCGGTCGTCGTCGCCGGTGACCGCGTCGACGGCGCGCGCCTTACAGAGGTAGCGGTCGAGCGGCCGCGCGTCGACGGTGACCGCGAACGCACCGTCGGCGAGGTAGACCGAGGCGCGAGCGCCCTCACGGCGGGGAGCGGATTCGATGTCGACGTCGGCGGGCGTCAGCTCACAGAGCTGCTCCGGAGAGACCCCGGCGTCGAGCAGCGCCTCGACGGCCGCGTACTGCCGGGAGAGACGGGCCTTGTCGTCGAGCGTGGCACGTACCGAGGCCACCTCGCCGTCGGCGTCCGGGAACGACTCCTCGAACGACTGGCGCTCGTTGACCCCCTCGTTTATCTCCGTCTCGTGCATGTGGTCGCGGAGGTACACCGCGGCCGTCTCGACGTCCGGGAGCGACTCGAGTTCGTCACGGGCGTCCGTCGCCATCATCCAGGCGAAGGCGGGCGAACACCACGCCGTCGGGAGTGTGAAGTGGACGGTCACCGACGTCTCGTCGATGTCGATGCGGTCGACGTAGTCGAGGTCGACGATGGACTCGTCCAGCTCGGGGTCCGTCACACGGTCGAGTCGCGCGCGGACGTCGGCGGGTGTCGCGGACATCAGTCGTCCGCCGAGGCCGGCGCGCTGTAGGTGTCACCGAGGCCGAACTCCTGGCTGATGGCGTCGTCTCGGAACTGCTCCTTCCGCTCTTCGATGTCGATGTCGTACAGCTCCGCGATGTTCTCGCCCATGACTTTCTTCTTCGTCTCGAGGTCGAACTCAACGCCGAACTCCTCGACCGTCTCCTCGGAGAACTCCAGGTCCATGATGGCCTCGATGAGCCAGTCGGGGTCCCAGATGCCGTAGTCCGAGCCGAACGTGATGCGGTCCTCGCCGAGCCAGAACAGCAGTTCGGCCATGATCTCCTCGAACTTCTTCGGGCGGCCGAGCGCCATCGGGGCGGCGACGGCGATACCGCCGTAGACGTTCGGCTCCTGCGTGGCGATCCAGCAGAAGTCGTCGAGTCGGGGGAGCCCGACGTGCTCGACGATGAAGTTCAGTTCGGGGAAGTTCGTCGCGGCGTCGTCGACGTCACCCACGTCGAAGGCGTCCTTGTTCAGCGGGCGGATGGTCGGCCCCTTGTGCGGGTGGATGTTCTCGATGCCGAGTTCGACGCACTTCTCGAGGAACTCGTACGACTCTTCGCTGTCGAGGCGCCACCCCTTCGAGTCGCCCTTCCACTCCGCCGTGTAGACCTTCGCGCCCTTGACGTCGTACTCGTCTTTCTGTCGCTCGAGTTCTTTCAGCCCGGCCTCACCGTCGCGCGGGTCCCAGCGTCCGTTGAGCACGAACCGGTCCGGGTGGTCCTGATACAGCGTCTGGCCGAGGTCGTCGACGGTGTTGAACCCCTCCGTGTAGAACTCGTGGAGGTGGGTCGGCTGGTACACCGCCATGTCCACGTGGTTCGTGAAGAGGTCCTCTTTCATCTCCTGTGGCGTGAACTTCCGGTAGTCGTCGATGTCGCGCTGGCGGTCTTCGGGTGTGAACCCGGTGTGATAGTCGTAGAAACACTGGATGAACTGCTCGCCACCCTCGTGTTTGATGTTCTCCTCCGTCGCGTCCCACATGTGCGTGTGTCCGTCGATAACGAACACGTCTTCGCCTTCGTAGGTGTACATGCGATTCTGCCTGAGGACACCACCGATAAATAATTAACATAATTATTCATCATTTCTCCCGTGAATACTGTCGGGAGCACTCGTCCGCGCGAGCGCCCCACCGGGCGGGACAGTACAGTGGCGGACACACATCTCCGCTAGACGAGGGCTTTTTGTCCGAGCTCCATCATGATTAATCGCTATGCAAGCTGCGCGTCTACACGAGTACACCCACGACATGAGCCAGGCGCTGTCGGTCGACGAGATTGACCGCCCGACCATCGACAGTTCCGACGGCGTCATCGTGGAGGTCGAGGGAGCGGGATGGTGCCAGACGGACAATCACATCATCGAGGGGATGTGGACGGAGTACGCCCCGCAGGACCTCCCGATGACACTCGGCCACGAGAACGCCGGAATCGTGAGCGAGGTCGGCGACGAGGTGACCACCGTCGAAGTCGGCGACCCCGTCATCTGTCATCCGGTACAGACCTGCGGGACCTGCCGCTCCTGCCGCCTGGGGGAGGACATGTACTGCGAGGACTCGAAGTTCAACGGGCTCACCCACGACGGCGGGTTCGCCGAGTATCTCCTCACCTCCGAACGCGCCGTGATTCCGCTTCCGGCGGGGGTCGACCCGACGGACATCGCCCCGCACGCCGACGCGGGCATCACCGCCTACCACGCCGCGAAGAAGGCCGTCCGCGAACTCAACCCCGGCGACACGGCGGTCGTCATCGGCGTCGGCGGCCTCGGCCACATCGGCCTGCAGTGCCTCCGGGCGATGTCCGCCGCCGACATCGTCGCCGTCGACCTCAAAGAGTCCGCGCGCGCCCTCGCGTCGGACCTGGGAGCCGACGAGACCGTCGACCCCCAGACCGAGGACGTGACCGACGCCGTCACGGACTTCTCCGGCGGCGTCGGCGCACAGCAGGTGCTCGACTTCGTCGGCCGCGACGAGACGACGGCGCTCGCGCCCGACATCACGGCCGCCGGCGGTGACCACCACATCATCGGCTACGGCGGTCACATCCACGAACCCGCACAGGCGCTCGTCAACGGCGAGTTCGCGTTCAGGGGCACGCTCGTCGGCCGCTACGCGGAACTGCAGGAACTCGTCGCGCTCGTCGACCGCGGGGCCGTCGACCTCCACACCGAGCGGTACGACCTGGGTGACGTGAACACCGTCGCCGAACGGCTCGAACACGGCGAGATCGACGGACGCGCCGTCATCACCCCGCCCTGAGCGAGGCGACCCCGTCCGGGCCGACCGTGGACACACAACGACTTTTTTCCACGACTCCTAACCAGTGGTATGGTCTTAACAGAGTCCGAAGGGAACCTCGACCTCGGTGACGAAGCGCCCGACTTCAGCCTCGTCGGTACCGACGGCGAGACGTACTCGCTCGGCTCGTTCGCCGAGTACGACGCGCTGCTCGTCGTCTTCACGTGTAACCACTGCCCCTACGCGCAGGCGAAGTTCGACGAACTGAACCACCTCGCCGAGGCGTACGACGACCTCGCGGTCGTCGGTATCAATCCGAACGACGCCGAGGAGTACCCCGACGACTCCTTCGAGAAGATGCGCGAGTACGTCGACGACGGCCGCGTCCAGTACACCGCGTACCTCCGCGACGAGTCACAGGAGGTCGCCGAGACGTACGGCGCGACGTGTACGCCCGACCCGTTCCTCTTCGCGAACGACGACGGCACCTTCCGTCTCCGGTACCACGGGCGCATCGACGACGCGATGAGCCCCGACGAGGAGGCAGACGAGTACGTCATGCGCGAGGCCGTCGAGGCCGTGCTCGCAGACGAGGCCGTCGACGTCGAGGTCGTCCCCTCCCGCGGCTGTAGCATCAAGTGGCGCGACTGAACCGACGTCGGGCCCGCCGCGGCGAGTCGTCAGGTACTCGTTGCTCGACGCTCCCCATTCACTGTGTACCGCAACGGCCACTACGGTGTCGCACTGCTCACCTTCGCGCCGGTCGGCGTCGCCCTCGTGATGACTGGGCTGGTCGACCTCGCGTTCGTCGTGGGCGCGGGCGCGCTCTGGCTGGCGATGCTCCCCGACCTCGACCACCGGGTCCCCGGCCTCTCACACCGCGGCGTGACGCACACGGTCTGGTTCGCGCTTCTCCTCGGGGGCGTGTTGGGCGCGGCGGGGGTCGCCGTCGGTCGCCTCGGCCTCGGCGCGCCGTACGGTCCCGAGACGCTGGGGACGGTCGGTGCCGCGGTCGGTCTCGTGAGCGTCGGCTCGCACCTCCTGGCCGACGTGTTGACGCCGATGGGCATCAGGCCCCTCTGGCCGCTCTCCGGCCGGAAGTTCACGCTCTCGCTGTGGACCGCCGACAGCACCCTCGGCAACTACAGCCTGCTCTCGCTCGGCGTCTTCGTCACCGCGGCGTGGGTCGGCGTGCTGTTCGTGGGGTGAGCCCGCGACCACCACCCGAACACTCGCCCTCGTCCTCGCCGTTGCACCTTTGACCCCTCCCGTCGAACGCCGACTATGGCAGATTCGACCCCGGAACTCGACGACGACGCGATGCGACGCTTCCCCGTGCCCGACTTCGAGGACCTGCCCGAGGACCTGCAGGAGCGAATCGCCGACGAGACCGCACGCGCGGGCTTTACCCCCAACGTCTTCTCGGCGTTCGGCTACAAGCCCTCGCACTTCCGCGCGTTCTTCGCGTACCACGACGCGCTCGTCGAGGACACGGCCCTGGAGAGAGCGGAGGTCGAGATGATCGTCGTCGCCGTCTCCGGCGTGAACCACTGCTACTACTGCAACGTCGCCCACGGCGCACTGGCGCGCATCTACGCGAAGGACCCGACGCTCGCCGACCAGCTGGTGGCGAACTACCGTACGGCGGACGTCTCCGACGAGCGTATGGCGATGCTCGACGTGGCCGTGAAGCTCACCGAATCCCCGGCCGAGGTGACCGAGGAAGACATCGCACTGCTCGAGGACGCGGGCTACTCCGAGGAGGCGATCTGGGACATCGCCGCGGTGACGGCGTTCTTCAACCTCTCGAACCGGATGGCGATGTTCGCCGACATGCGGCCCAACGACGAGTTCCACGGGCTGGGTCGGTGAGACGCCAGGTGACGGTGACATCGCGGCCGGCCGACCGAATCGAGGTGCGTCGGTCGAGACAGTCGACGCTCAGGGGCCGGTGACGGTCCGAACGAACCGGACGAACCGCGGACGGAACTTCTCGGTGACGGTCAGATAGGCGAAGTAAAAGGCCATGACACCCATGAGTGCCACCCAGGCACCGAGTGCGAGCTGTCCTCCCTCGACCGTGAGCAGCGCGAACCGCTCGATGTACACGCCGGCGGCCGAGAGAAGCACGCTCCCGAGTCCGAACACGAGCAGTTCGAGCAGTTCCGGGAGGAGTTCGAGGTGTGAGGGGCGCATACTCGGGGATAACCGGTTCCGGTTGTCTCTCTTTCGGTTCACGAGCGCGGCCGTCGAGCGGCGTGCTCGGGCGGCCCGCCGAGACGTGCCCGACACCGGGCTGGCGGCGTTCGGCGCGCTCACACCCTACGTCGAGTTAGAGCGTCCCCTCTCGAGCCATCTCCCGCACGTCAGCCGCGCGTTCTCGAATCTCCGCCCACTCCTCGTCGTCCTTCCGGTCGACGTGCGAGTACATCAGGCCCATGCGGCCGGTCCCCCGCAGCGTCTCCTCGTTCTCCTTCAGGAAGTCCCAGTACAGCGCGTTGAACGGGCAGGCCCCCTCGCCGGTAGTGCGCGAGACGGTGTACTCGCAGTCGGCACAGAAGTCGCTCATCTTGTTGATGTAGTTGCCCGACGACGCGTAAGGCTTCGACGAGAGCACGTCGGTGGCGAACGAGCCCATCCCGACGACGTTCGGTGTCGTCACCCAGTGGTACGCGTCGACGAACCCCAGGTGGAACCACCGGTTCAACTCCTGGGGGTCGGCCCCGTAGACGAGCGCGAAGTTCGAGAGCACCATCAGCCGCTCGATGTGGTGGGCGTACCCCCGGTCGTACACGTGCGACACCGCCTCGGAGAGACACGTCATGTCGGTCTCGCCGTCCCAGTACAGCGGCGGGAGCGCCCGCTCTTGTTCCAGCTGATTCGCCTCGCCCATGGCGGGCATCCCCCGCCGGTAGACGTGGCGCATGAACTCCCGCCAGCCGACGACCTGCCGGACGAACCCCTCGACGGAGTTGAGCGGTGCGTCTCCCGCGCGGTAGGCCTCGACGGCGGCGTCGACCAGCTCCTGCGGGCGGAGGAGGCCGAGGTTCAGCGACGAGGACAGAAGCGAGTGCGACAGCGCCCACTCGCCCTCCACCAACGCGTCCTGGTACGCGCCGAACTCGGGGAGACGCGTCGAGACGAAATGGTCCAGCGCCGACCGGGCCTCCGCCCGGGTGACGGGCCACACCACCGCGTCCAGCGCGGGGTTACCCCAGTGGTCGTCGTATCGCTCCGTGACGAACTCGTGGACCTCCCGCGTGAGCGCGTCGGGTTCGAACGTCGGCGTCGGCGGTGGCGTCCACTCCGGGCCGGGAGTCTCGCGGTTCTCGTCGTCGTAGTTCCACTCACCCCCCTCAGGCTCGTCGCCGTCCATCAGGATGTCGAACTCCCGGCGGACGAACCGGTACCACCGCTCCTGCCTGAAGCCGTCCTCGACGGTCCGGTCGCCGGCCCACTGGTCGAACTGGTCGGGAGTGGTGAGGAACGCGTCGTTCTCGACGAGAGTGAGGCTGCCACCGCGGTCTTCGACCATCGCCGTGAACCGTTCGGCCGCGCCGTGGCTCGGCGGGTCCATCAGGACGAGCGCGTCACCGGGGGCGGCCCCGAAGTACTCGTCTAAGCCCTCGCCGAACGTCTCCGCTTCGACGTACGTCACCTCGTACCCCCGCTCGCGGAGTTCGTCGCGACAGTGACGCATCGCCGAGAAGAGCAGGGTGAGCTTCGCCGGATGGTACGGGAGACGGGCGGCGAAGCCGTGCGCTTCGATCATGAGCACGTGGTCGGCGGTCTCGAGCGGCGTCGCGTCGGGTGCTAACTGGTCGCCGAGAAGCCAGACGGTCATGGTCGCTCCCGTTCCCGTCGACGAGTCGGCGCGGTCGGTGTCATGCGTCGGCTAGGGAACGGTCGGGGTAATTCGTTGTGGCTGTCGTCACCATGATATACGAGGAGTGAGACGGTAGTATCGAGAACAGATGGCAGGCACCGACAGTGACGGACCCCCAGTCGTCCTGGTCGCCGACGACGAGGCCGAACTCGCCGAGTTGTACGCCCACTGGCTGACCGACGAGTACGAGGTCCGCGTCGCCACCGGTGGCGAGGAGGCGCTCGAACTGGCGACTGACGACGTCGACGTGGCCCTGCTCGACCGACGGATGCCGATGATGACCGGCGACGAGGTCCTCGCGGCGCTTCGCGAGCGGGGAATCAACTGTCGTGTGGCGATGATCACGGCCGTCGAGCCCGACGTCGACATCGTCGACATGCCGTTCGACGACTACCTCGTCAAACCCGTCACCCGCGAGGAACTGCACTCGGTGGTGTCGGTGCTGCTCTCGCGCGCGGCGTTCGACAGCCGAACCCAGGAGTTCTTCGCGCTCGCCTCGAAGAAAGCCACCCTCGAGAGCGCCCAGAAGGACGAGCCGACGACGGAGTACAAACGACTCACCGAACGGATGGAACAGCTTCGGAGCGAACTCGACGAGACGCTGACGGAGTACTCGAACGACGACTTCGAGGCGGCCTTCCGCGAACTGCCCGACGAGGAGACGTTCGAGTCGCCGGAGTCGACCGGTTCGACCGAGTAACGCTCAGAGGGCCGGCCCGTGTCGGTTCCCGCTGGCGACTGTCGACCGGACGACAGCGCGCTCTCGTCGTGGTCGCTCGGCTTCGAGCCGCTCGTCATCGTCGGTGTGGCGAGCGGAACAGTCGTCACCCCCGGTGCCCCGGCTTACGAGCCGAACTGCGCTCGTTCCTCCTCTCGCAGTTCGATGCGCCGAATCTTCCCCGAGGAGGTCTTCGGGAGGTCGTCGACGAACTCGATCCGTCGTGGGTACTTGTACGGTGCCGTCTCCTCTTTCATGAACTCCTGTATCTCCGTCGCCAACTCGTCAGAGCCCTCGTGCCCCTCGGCGAGCACGACGTACGCCTTGACGACGTTCCCGCGGTCGTCGTGCGGTGACGCGACCGCGGCCGCCTCGGTGACCGCGGGGTGAGAGACGAGCGCGTCCTCGACCTCGAACGGGCCGATGCGGTACCCCGCGGAGATGATGATGTCGTCGGCTCGCCCCTCGAAGAAGAGGTAGCCGTCGTCGTCGCGCGAGGCGAGGTCACCGGTCCGGTAGTAGTCGCCGGCGAAGGTCTTGGCGTCGAGGTCGGGCTTCTCGTAGTAGCCGTCGAAGATACCCGGGCAGTCGACGGGGACGGCGATTTCACCGATCTCGCCGTCTTCGACCGGCTCATCTTCGACCGTGTCGATGATGGTCGTCCCCATGCCCGGCGTGGGCTTGCCCATCGAACCCTCCTTCACCTCGATGCCGGGATAGTTCGTCACGAGCGCGACCGTCTCGGTCTGGCCGTAGCCGTCGCGCGGGGTGACTCCCACCTCCTCCTGGAACGCCTCGATCGGCTCGCGGTTGAGCGGCTCGCCCGCCGAGAGCGCGTCGGTGAGCGCGAGGTCCCAGTCCGCCAGCTCCTCCTGGGCGAACAGCCGGTACTGGGTCGGGACGGCACAGAGCTTCGTGACGCCCTCCTCGGCCATGATGTCGAGGAACGTCTCGGTGTCGAACGCGCCGTCGTAGATGAGCTGGGTCGCACCCGTGGTGAGCCCCACGCCGACCGGACTCCAGAACCACTTGGCCCACCCCGTCCCGGTCGTCGCCCACATCAACTCGTCGGAGAGGTCCTCGTCGGCCGTGAGCCCCCACCAGTAGGGGCCGTTGACGAGCTCGAAACAGCGCATCCAGCGGTGCTTGTGGAGCACGGGTTTCGGCTGGCCCGTCGTCCCCGAGGTGTAGTTGATAGACATCGGGTCCTGTGCGCCGACGTCGGGGCCGTCGTGGTCGGCCGACCGGTCCGCGGTGAGGTCGGCGAAGCCCTCCCAGCCGTCGGGCGCGCCGTCGAGACAGATGGTGTTCTCCAGCGGCGTCTCGTCGAGGACGGGCTCGACCATGTCGGTGAGCGACGCGTGGGCGACGATGGTGGACGCCTCACAGTCCGACGCGCGGAACGAGATGTCCTTCGGCTTCAACATCGACGAACACGGGACCAGGAGGGCACCGCGTTTCAGCGCGCCGAGTTGGACGGCGAACGCGTCGGGATGGCGGGGGAACAGATGCATCACGCGGTCACCCTTCCCGACGCCGCGGTCGGCGAGGGCGTTCGCGAAGCGGTTCATCCCCGCGCGGAGGTCCGCGTAGGTCCGTTCGACCCGTGTCCCCTCCTCGCTCAGGAAACGGACCGCGACCCGGTCGCCGAACGCGTCGGCGTGTGACTCGATTACGCCGGGGAGCGTGTACCCCTCGGGGATGTCCCACTCGAACGACTCACAGGCGGCGGCGTAGTCCAGTGCCATAGCTCACACATCGAAAACCCGACGAATAATAATTTGGGTCGCGGGTGGGTGGCTTCGATACTCGAAGCCTGCGGGGTGTGAGCGCGCCTCCCGACCGTCTCTAGACCGCAGCCGGCTCCTTTTCGGTTCCGCCGAAGACGAAGCCACCCTCGTCGTCGCTGCGGACGCCGCGCGCCACGAGGACGAACGCTCCGAGGCCGACGAGCGTCACGACGGTGAGACCGACGCCGAGCGCGAGCCACCGCCCCTCCCGGTCGACCAGCGAGAGGAGCCACGCCCCGGCGACGAGGCACCCGTAGACGAACGCGGCCCACAGTCGGGTGCGGCCCGCCCGTTCACTTTTGTCCCCGCACCGAGTGGAGCGTGGTAGACATGGAGTACACCACGCTCGGCGACACGGGTATGGAGGTCTCGCGCATCTGTCTCGGCTGTATGAGCTTCGGCACCTCGTCGTGGCGCGACTGGGTGCTCGACGAGGAGGCGGGGCTCGAACTGGTCGAGCGCGCCATCGACCTCGGCATCAACTTCTTCGACACGGCCAACATGTACTCCGACGGCGAGTCCGAACGGGTGCTGGGGACGGCGCTCGAGGGCAGACGCGACGAGAACGTCGTCGCGACCAAGGTGTACTTCCAGATGGACGAGTCGGACCCCAACTCCGGCGGCCTCTCGCGGAAGGCCATCGAACAGGAGGTGGCGAACTCCCTCTCGCGGCTCGGAATGGACACGGTCGACCTCCTCCAGACACACCGCTTCGACGACGACACGCCGCTCGAGACGACGATTCGCGCCCTCGATGACGTGGTCAGGCGGGGGCAGGCGCGGTACCTCGGCGCGTCGTCGATGTGGGCCCACCAGTTCGCCGAGGCGCTGCACACCGCCGACTCGCTCGGCACCGAGCGGTTCCTGACGATGCAGAACCACTACAACCTCCTCTACCGCGAGGAAGAACGCGAGATGCTCCCGCTGTGTGCGAAGCAGGGGGTCGGCGTCGTCCCGTGGTCGCCGCTGGCACGAGGCTACCTCACCCGGCCACACGAGGAGTTCGACGCGACGGTCCGGGGCGAGACGGACGACTACGCCCGTCAGCACCCGTACTTCGAGGGCGGCGGCAGGGAAATCAACGAACGGGTCCAGGAACTCGCGGCGGAGAAGGACGTGAAGATGGCGCAGGTCGCCCTGTCGTGGCTCCTCCACAAGGAGTGGGTCGACGCGCCCATCGTGGGGACGACGAGCGTCGAACACCTCGAGGACGCGGTCGAAGCCCTCGACATCTCCCTCTCGGACTCCGACATCGAGTGGCTGGAGGAGCCCTACCAGCCGGTGCGGGTGTCGGGCCACGAGTAGCCGTCTGCCGCTTCTCGCTTCTGGACACGCTCTCCGCCCCTGCCTACCCCCGTTTCGCGAGCGCCGCGCGGTAGTACGCCGTCCCCGCGTCGCTCCGCCGCACGTCTGCGAGCGTCCACCCGGTGCCGACCGTCGCCTCCCGGAGTCGGCCGGGGCTGAACAGGCGGAAGCAGAGCGTCTCGCTCACCGCCCCCTCGTACACGAAGTGAAAGACGCGCCCGGCGAGTCCTCGGGTCGGGTCCGGGCGGTACCCGAGGAGGTCGTCGCTCGCCTCGTGGCTCGGGTCGTAGCTGTCGACGACGGCCGTCGCCTCGGCGTCGGTCGCGAACGCCAGGTCGCCCAGCCACCGCCGGAGCCCCTGCATCGACCCCGCCAGCCCCAGCTGGGTGCCGACGGCGAGCGCAGACCCGAACCGGTCGCGGTCGAACGCCTCGCGGAGCGAGAACATGTCGACGGCGCGTGCGTCCCGGACGCCGCGGTCGCGAATCACCGCGACGAGCGCGTCGCTCACGTCGATGGCGACCGTCTCCACGTCGGCCTGAAAGACGAGCGCGTGCCGGCCGGCACCCGCGCCGACGTCGAGAAGCGGCCCACGGACCCACGACGACAGCCAACGGCCGGCCTCGCTCTCTGTGTCGAACGGCTCGAAGTAGAACGACTCGATCGGATGGTCGCGGGTCGCGTCACCGTCGCGCACTGTGAGTGGTGCCGTGCGTCGGTCGTGGTAGTGGTCGGCGACCGCACGGCCGAACGGGTCGGTCATGCGTCACGCTGAGTCGGCCGGGACCGTGAAAAAGCGTGCGTCAGTCGTCCGCCGTGCCCACCGCGCGCTCGAACGGCTTCAGCTCCCGGACGGCGCGAAGCGCGACCACCGCGATGGCGACCTCCAACCCGCCGACGATGAGGAACGCGGGGAGGAAGCCGAGCGAATCCGCGGAGAGCCCGCCGACGAGGAAGCCGGTGAGAAACCCCAGCGAGCCGGCGACGTTGAAGCCGCCGAGCGCGACGCCGCGTTCGTCCTCCGGGACGAGGTCCGTCGCCAGCGCCATGGTCGCCGGGGCGACGAGCGCGCCGAAGACGCCGACCACGACCATCATGCTCGCCGCCGAGACGAGCGAGGGCGCGAGCCCCACGCCGATGATGGCGACGCCGTAGGCGGCGGAGCCGGCGACCACCGGGTAGAAGCGCCCAACCCGGTCGGAGACGACCCCGAGCGGGTACTGCAAGAGGGCGAAGGGGAGGAAAAAGAGCGCGAGCACGACGCCCGCGCCGGCGGCGTCGAGGCCGAACTGTGTGCGGAAGTAGAAGACGCCGACGAGCGCGAAGAAGCCGGCGGTGAGACGGTCGACGAAGCCGAACGCGTAGGGGACAGACAGTGCCGGCCGGGAGCGGAGCCCGCGGACGATGGCACCGACGCCCAGGTTCCGCCCGGAGGGGGCACGGTCGGTCACCGACAGCGAGAGGGTGGCGACGACGAACAGCAGTCCCGCCGCCGCCACGAGCGGGGCGAGGGGGTCGAGGATTGAGAGCCGGCCGCCGACGACGGCACCGAGGGCGGCCCCGAGGCCGATGGCGAGACCCGCCACGCCCATGTTCCGACCGTTCCCGCCGCCCAGGTCGGCGAGCGTCGTCACGGCCAGCGAGAAGGCACCGATGGTGAACGCGCCGCCCACGACGCGAATGACGAGCGCGACGCCGAAGCCGACGCCGAGCGTCGGCAGGGCCGCGAGGAGGAGGTACGAGAGGGCACCTCCGAGTGCGCCGCCGACGACCCACCGCAGTCGCCGACCCGTCGCGTCCGAGAGCGCACCCCAGACGGAGGCGAAGGTGACGAACGCCGCCACCTCCGCGACGAGGAAGGCCGTGGCGGCGTCGAGTCCGCGCCCGCCGAGCGCGCGGACGAGGTCCGCGAGCCCCGGGTAGAGGAGCACCTGCGAGACGAGGACGCTCCAGACGACGAGCGCGAGGACGACCCTGTCGCGGCGTTCGGTACCCATCCGTGAGAGGGGGAAGTCGCCGGACGAACGAAAGGGTTGCTCCCTACGCGGAGAACGTGACGGTGCCCGTCTCGAGGAAGGCCGTCTCGTAGCCCTCGTGCCGGGCGACTTGCGGGGGAATCTCGACGGTGAGTTCGGTGTCCTGGACGGCACCCCCGGAGACGGGAGCGCCGTAGTGGAAGCCGAGGTCGGGGTCGAGCGCCGGGTCGAGCCGTCCGGCGAACGCCGCCCGGCCGTCGCCGGGCACGCGAGCGGAGAGCGCCATCCCGGGGACGACGAGGTCGTTGTACGGCGTCGCGGCGGTGACGACGAGGTACGAGTCGTCGGCGAACCGCTCGTTCGTGACGACGTAGCCGCGGAGGACGAGGTCGCCGACGGTCGCCTCGCCGAGAGCGGTCCCCGAGACGGAGTCGGGTACCTGTCCGACGGGCATCATATCCATCGACATCGGCGCGACGGCGTCGCGCTGGCCCCGCCGGCCCGCCTCGAACACGGTGTAGTCGATCTCGTTGCGGGCTCCCTCCCGGTAGTCGAACGAGACGGTCGCCGTCGCCGCCTCGGTGAAGCGGTTTCCGAGCGACCCGAACCGCTTCACGTTGGGGGCACCGACGCTGACGGTGACGTCGTAGACGTCGTTGCCGTCCAGCGGGAAGTTCGCCCCGTAGTGAAAGCCCATCTGCTGGGAGAGCATCGGGTAGACGACCTCCTGGCTCACGAGGCCGTCGTCGTTCCGAATCTCCATCGACAGCCCCGTGTTCGGGAGGACGACGCCCGTCTCGGGGTCCCACACCGTCGCCATCAGGTGGGCCGCGTCGTCGTCTCGGACGTCGACCTGCTGAGTCACGAACTCGGTTCCGTCCTGCTCGACGGTCCAGAACCGGTGCGGGTAGCTGTACGTGACCGCCACCCGCGCGTCGCCGGCCATGCCCATCCCCACCATCTCCATCCCCTCGACGTGCGAGGGGATGTACACGGCGTTCGGCCGGTCCTCGACCAGCGGCGGTTCGGCGCTGTACGTCGTCGTCGAGAAGCCCGCACAGCCAGCGAGACCGGCCAGGCCCGCGGCACCGACGCCGGCGAGGAAGCGCCGACGAGTCGGCCGGGTCATGCGTTTCGCACCGTCCGGAGGTCGTCGATGATGCGTCCCTCGTCCGTCTCCTCGCCGCGGTAGGCGCGCTCGACGTAGCCGTCGGCGTTCACGAGGAGGATGAGCGAGAGGTGGATGAACATGTACGGCCCCTCTTCGACCTCCTGCTTCTGGAAGGTGACGCCGAACTGGTCGGTGACGACCGCCTTCGCTCGCGCCTCGTCCTCGGGGCGGAGGAACGCCCAGTTTCCGGCGTCGGTGTCGACGTTGAACTGGTCTCGTTCCGCTCGCAGCGCCGCCTCGTCGTCCCGGGCGGGGTCGAACGTGACGGGGTGGAAGGCGACGTCGCCGGCGTACCCCTCCTGGACGGAGTGGACCTGGACCTCCCGGAGCGTGGAGAGCAACACCGGACAGGCCGTCATGCAGTTGGTGAAGATGAACGTCGCCAGGACGGGTCGGTCGACGTCGCGGAACGAGACGGTCTCGCCCGACACCGGCGCGGGGAGGGTCACGTCGGGGACACGCTGGCCCCACGCGGGGTACGGGAGGTCCTCGCTCGAGACGTCGGCGGTCCGGTCGGGCGCGCCGAGGACGACGTTCTGGTTCTGGTCGCCGATGCCAAGCGTTCCCAGACAGCCAGCAGTCGCACCGACACCGAGCGCCGCGCCGCTGGCGAGGAACCTGCGTCTGTTCATCGCTCGTGGTTCGGTTCGTGGAGGTAAAGACGCTTGTCCCCTTCCCGCGGCTCCGGAATCGACGACAACGGTTTATTTTTCGGGTCCGTACGCTGGTCGTGTTCGACCGCGACCTGTCCCGGCGGGACGCACTGAAGCTCGCGGTGGCGACGGGCGGGGCGACGGCGCTCTCGGCCTGTCTCTCCGAGGCCGACGAACCGGTGCCCCGCGGGAGCCCCTCCGACGACCTCCCCACGGGACAGCACCGCTGGAACGACTTCCTCGCGACCGACGACGCCGGGAACCACGAACTCCCGCGACACCACGTGTTCCTCTCGCTCTCGCTCGGCCGTGACGGAGCGCCGACCCGGGCCGACCGCGCCGTCGTCGAGTCGGCGATGGGGACGCTCGACCGCGCCTACGAGTGGAGTCACGAGGGCGTCCTCTCCTCGCTGGCGTACACGCCGGCGTACTTCGCGCGCTACGACGCCGAACTCCGGTATCCACTGCCCGACCCCCGCCCACTCTCCTCGTTCGAGACGCCCGAACTCGACACCCAGGACGCCCTTTTGCACCTCGCTTCGGACCGGCCCGACGCGTTGCTCGAGGCGGAACAGGCGCTGGTGGGCGAACGGGACGCCATGAACGGTCTCGACGTCGAGACGCCCCTCTCGGACGCCCTCTCGGTGGTCGGCCGGCGCACGGGCTTCATGGGTGCGGGGATGCCCGCCGAGCGACAGGGCGAGGTCTCGGGCATCCCACGTGGGGGTCCCGTCCCGGCGGAATCGCCGCTTTTCATGGGCTTCAAGGCCGGCTTCCGGCGGAATCAGGCGACCGAGGCCGCCGTCAGCATCGAGGACGGACCGTTCGCCGGCGGGACGACCAAACACCTCTCGACTATCCGACAGCGACTCGACGACTGGTACGAGGAACAGGACTTCGAAGAACAGGTGATGGAGATGTTCTCCCCCCTGCACGCCGAGCGGGGCCTCGTCGAGGGGACGGGAGAGAACCTTGGCGACTTCAGCGGCGTCGACGAGGAGGTCGTCTCGACCATCCGCGAGCAGGCGCGCGAGTACGGACGGGTCGGCCACGCCCAGAAGGCCGCCCGCGCCAACCGCGACTCCGACGGGCGACCGCTGCTGCTCAGGCGGCACGTCGAGTCGACGGACGACGGCGAGGCGAGCCTGCATTTCCCCACCCTCCAGCGGGATATCGCGTCGTTCGAGGCGGTGAGAGAGGCGATGAACGGAGCCGACCTGACCGACGTTCCCACCATCCGCCAGCGCGTCAACAACGGCATCCTCGAGTACATCTTCGTCATCCGCCGGGGCAACTACCTCGTCCCGCCACGGCCGCTCCGGGCGTTGCCGACGCCGACCGGCGCGTGACCGAGCGCCCGTTCCACCCTCTCGAGTGGAGACGTCGACCCATCGCGCCTCTCGACAGCGCCGAGCGAGCCAGACGTCAGAAGTCCAGGGCGACGACGGTCCCGTCGGCGTAGACGACGACGGCGTCGTCGTCACCGTCGCCGTCGACGTCTCCGAGCGTGGCTCGCCCGAAGAGGCGGTCGATACCGGCGTCCGTCTCCGCGGGCGTCGCCGGCCGTTCGTATCGCGCCTGGACGGTGCCGTCGGCGGGGTCGAGTTTCGTGACACTGCCGTCGTGGGCGGGGACGACGAGGTCGGGAGCGTCGTCGCCGTCGGTGTCACCGAGCGAGGGCGGCGGCATCATCTGCACCGCCTCGTCGGTGACGCGCGTCGTCCACTCCACCTCGCCGCTCGCCGCGTCGAGCGCGCGGACGGTCCCGCTGTTGTCGGCGACGTACACCTCGCTGGCCCCGTCGCCGTCGCCGTCACCGAACCCGCCGACGGAGGCGAGTGACCCGACGTCGCGGGACCACTCCACCTCGCCGGTCGCGCCGTCGACGGCGTAGACGCCCCCGTCGACCGTCGCCACCCACAGTTCGAGCGCCGGGTCGTCGTCGGCCTGCCCCGATGCGACCCACGAGACGGCGGGGTCGTCGCCGACGCCGACGGCCCACTCGACGGACTCCGCGTCGCCCGTTGCGCCGTCGACGCCACCCACCGAGGGCGCGAGGAGCGTGAGCGTCCCGTCGCGCTGGGCGACGAACACCTCGGTGTCGCCGTCGGCGTCGACGTCGGCGACGACGGGACGCGCCCAGACGTAGTCGTCCAGCGCGTGCTCCCACCTCGGCGTGCCCGCGGTGTCGAACGCGGTGACGGTCCCACGGACGTCGACGACGACCGTCTCGGGCGCGGCGGTTCCGCCGAGGTCGGCGACGACCGGGCGCGTGTAGCCGTAGTCGGCGAGCGCGCTTCGTCGGAGGAGGTCACCCTCCTGGCTGTAGACGCGGAGGTCGTCGGCGGTGGTGGCGACGAGGACCTCGTCCGTCCCGTCGCCGTCGGCGTCCGCGACGGCGGGGTCGGCGACGGCGTGGATGGTACACTCGTCGACGGGCGCGCGCCACACCACGCCGCCGTCGGAGCTGTGGAGAGAGACCAGCTCACACCCCTGGTCTGTTCCGGGGCCACTCAGCGGGGCGTACACACGCCCCTCGGTAACGGCCGGGGCGTGGTGGTTACCACCGATTTCCCGGTCGGTGTCGCTCGTCCACAGCGGCGTCTCGGTCGTTGCCCCGCCGGGAAGTCCGACCCCGGTCGTGCCGACGCCGGCGACGAGCACGCCCCCCGCGAGGAGGGCGACCGCGACCGCGCCGACACTGCGCGGGACGCCCGACTCGCAGACGGTGCGGGCGACGAGGAGGACCCCGACCGCGGCGAGGGCGAGTCCGGCGGCGACGCCGGCCCAGGCGGGGACTGCCGCGAACGGTGACGGGTCGGCCGTCGCCGCCCGGCCGTGTGCGGCGACGGGGGCCGAAAGCGCGAGCAGTGCGGTGGCGACGGCGAGCAGCGCGACGACGAGCCGTGTGGTCGCGGCCGTCGTCAGCCGACTGCGGTGCATAGCTCGAGAAGGGACAGCGTCGGTAAAACGGGGTCGGTTCCCGCCGGCGGCTCAGACCCAGCCGAGGTACGACAGCGACAGGCCGATCTGTGCGAGGCCGGCGACGACCATGACGACGGCAGCGACCTGCTGGATGGTGCCAACGTGTCGGGAGACGCCGCTGAGGGCGTCGCTGCCGACGGCAGAGAGGAGCGTCACGCCCAGGAGTGGGAGCGACACCGACGCGGCGTAGACGCCGACGACGGTGACCGCCTGTTCCGTCGGGAGCGTGAGCGCCTGCGTCACGACGCCGAAGACGATGGGAAGCACGCAGCCGGCGGCGGCGACGGCGTAGACGCCGCCGAAGAACACGAAGCCCAGAATGGACGACCGGTGTTCCGGAAGGAGCAAGTGGACGCTGGGTGCTCGTCCGAGGAGGACAGCGAGCCCGAAGAGGGCGAGCCCGACGCCGACCGCCGGCTCGAGGAAGGCGAGGTTCGACACGACGCGCGTCCCGAGCGAGACGAGCGCCCCACCCACGACAGCGAGGACTGCCAGCGCACCGGCCGTCGCAGCGCCACCGCGGACGACGGCCCCCCCGAGGTCGGCTTCTTCCCGACTCAGATAGTAGCCGACGTACCCCGGCAAGAGCGGGTACGCACACGGGGCGAAGAACGTCGCCACCCCCGCGCTGAGGGCGAATGCGAGGGTGCCCGTGAAGGCCGCATCCACCTGGAGCGCGGCAGCCATCAGACGACGGCCCCGAGAGCCTCGCGGAGCTGGGACTCGCTCGCTACGCCTCGGTGCGTCCAGACCACCTCGCCCGAGGCGTCGGCGAGGGCGAGAAACGGGAGGCCGCCCGCCCCGAGTTCGCTCATGAGTCGACTCTCGGGATCGTGACCGACGGTCCAGCGGCCGTCGTGGTCGACCCACCACTGCCGGATGTCCTCGGCGTCGAGTCCGCCGCCGAACCGCTCGTTCGTCACGGAGACGAACGCCACGCGGTCGCCGAACGATTCGTAGACGGGGACGAGGCTCCGCATCTGCGCCTCACAGGGGACACACCACGTCGCGAAGAGGTCGACGAGTGTCGGCCGCCCCGGAGCCGGAATCCGCTGGCTCCCGGCCGCCGACCCGGGGGCATCGAGGGTGTCGACGGTGACTGCATCGCGTTCGCCCCCGAGACCGGTGACCGCGACGTAGCCTGCACCGCCGGTCAGCGTGAGGCCGCCGAGCGCGGCGAGGACCTGTCGTCGGTTCATCGCGTCACCCCGCTATCGGCGATGTGAGTCATCGCCCCGGGGTTCGGCCGCTGGGCATAAATGCCACGCGTTGTCGTGCGCTCCGCACGCCACCGGCCGTGTTCGGGGCCGGCTCAGGACTGCGCGCCCTCGACGGCCGAGCGGACGGCATCGAACGTCGGGTTCACCTCCCGGCCGTTCACGAACACCGTCGGCGTCCCCTGGACGCCAATGTCGAGACCGCGCTGGCGGTCGGCCTCCAAGACGGGACGATACCGGTCGTTCGCGGCGGCGGCGCGGACGTCGCACCCGTCCGCACCGACGTCGTTCGCCAGCGACTCGACGAGCGACATCGAGTACGACCCCTGGTTCTCGAAGAGCGACTTCGCGTACGCGAAGAACGTCTCGTCGTCAGTCGAGTCCTGAACCGCCCGGGCGGCACCCGCGGCCGCCCACGACCACTGCTGGCTCACCGGGATGGGGAGGTCGTGGTGCTCGTAGCGGACGTCCCCGCCGACGAGGTCGCGCTCGATAGCGGGGAACTCCTCGAGGTGGTACGTCTGACAGTGCGGACAGGAGAAGTCCTCGAAGGCCATGACCGTCACGCTGGCGTCCTCCGGGCCGAGTGCGGGGGTCGGAAGCGACTCGACCGTCGGGCGTGCGGAGAGGTCACAGTCGGTGTCGCTACTGCCGCCGGACCCGGTCACGGAGCCGAGACAACCGGCCGTCGCAGCGAGCGTCGCGCCGGCCCCGGTGAGGAGGGCGCGTCGAGTGGTGTGCATACCGGAGATGAGGCAGCAGGGATACTTAGGCGACGTGGTAAGAGGGCCAACACCGATTTGTACACTCCGTCCGTTCCGAGCGTATGCCGACTGTCCGGTTCCGCGCCCGCGAGTTCGACTGTGCCCACGGCGCCGTCCTCAGAGACGTCCTCCTCGCCGGGGACGAGACGCCACACAACGGCGCGTCGGGGTCGCTGAACTGCCGCGGCCTCGGCTCCTGTGGGACGTGTGCGGTTTCGGTTTCGGGCCCCGTCTCCGACAGCACGCGGCGGGAGCGACTGCGACTGCGGGTCCCGCCGCACGACCCGGCGTCCGGCCTCCGACTCGCCTGTCAGACCCGAGTCCTCGGTGACGTCACCGTCGAGAAACACGCGGGGTTCTGGGGGCAACACGTCGACGACGAGGACGATGGTGTGGACGGAGACGACGACGGCGAGTAGTGCTCAGCGGTCGCGCTGTGGGGCGTGGACGACCGGTATCGTGGACCCACACGCCGTGCAGGGTTCCTCGGAGACCGTTCTGCCGGCGCGGGTCGGCTCGTCGCCGTCCGGTTCTGCGGTCACGAACCGATGGCCGTCGGGGAGCGAGACGTAGGTCGAGACACCGCACGCGGGACAGGTGACGGAGACGAGTGGCACGGGCGGGGTGACGTCGACGTGGCAGTTATACGCACTGGTCGTACCACGCGAGGAGTTCCGCTCGGCTCCTGGTGTCTGCGGGGAGCGCGTCGACCGGGAACCACTGCGCGTCGCTTATCTCGCCGTCGGGGTCGGAGACGGTCGGGTCTGTCCCCGGGGCGACGGCCGCGAACACGGGGAGGACACCCCACATGGTGTGTTCACCGCACCGGATATCGAAGCGAGTCGTCATCGCCAGTCCGTCGTACGTGGCTTCGACGCCGGCTTCCTCGAGCAGTTCGCGCTCGGCCGCCGCGCGGTACGACTCGCCGGACTCCACCTCGCCGCCGGGGACGACCCACCGGTCGACGCCCTCGTGACGGACGAGGAGGAGCCGGTCGTCGTCGCGGACGACAGTGTGCGAGCCGAACGGCGCGCCTGACTGCCGCGTCCGGTTGGCGAGGGTGCGGAAGTACGACCGCGAGACGCGGCGGGAGCGGTTCCACTCCAAGAACCCCGCGTAATCGTCACGCAGGCGGTAGTACGCGGCCTCCGCTCGTCTCGTCGCCTGGTCGGCCAAGAACCAGAGCGTGCTCGTCGTCACGGCTGCACCTCGACCACGGACACGAACACAGACACGAACAGGCGACACATGCGCTTCAACTTAGATGATGGCGAACTTAAACGTTCGGCGGTAGTCAGTCCGAGCGGACCCACTCTTCGAGCGTGAACCCCTCGTATGCGGTCTCCGCCGCGAGCGTCCACGCCGACTCGTCGAACTGCGGATAGTGGGTGTCGCCGGGGTACGTGCCAGGCACGCGGCTCAGGAACATCCGGTCGAGGTGCGGCTGGAACAGGTCGTAGATGCCGGCACCGCCGATGACGTAGGCGGTTTCGGCGCCCGTCTCGGCGGCGCGTTCGATTGCCTCGTCGACGTCGGCGGCGTGGACGGCGGTGTCGACGTCGAACGACCGGGTCGAACGACTGAGGACGATCTGTCGCTCGCCGGGGAGGTCGTCGAGCATCGACTCGAACGTCCGTCGCCCGAGGATGACGGGGGAATCAGCGATACGTGCGCGGTACTGTTTCTTGTCGGCCGGGATGCTCGGCCACGGCAGTTCGCCGTCCTTCCCGATGACGTGGTCGTCGGTGAGCGCAGCGACGGAGACGAGTTCCATACCGGTGGTAGTCACCGGGTGGGCCAAAGCCCTTCGTTCCCCGTCGGCTCGACGGCCACACGTCACCGTATCACCGAGTTTTTATTCGGGCCACGCCGAGGAGTTGGTATGAGCTTCGAGAAAGACGATACAGTCGTGCTGAACGACAAACACAGCGAGTTCGACGGCCAAGAGGGGACGGTGACACAGGTCATGGAGACGATGTTCGGCGACGCGACCTACACCGTGAGCTTCGAGGACGGACAGGAGACGGGCGTGCCCGAGGACCAGCTCGAAGCGGCCGAGGAAGACGACGCGTAACCGTGGCTCGCGTCCCGTTCCACTACATCGACCTCCGGGCGTTCTCCTACGAGACGGAGGACGAAGCGCGGGTCGAAGCGGCGCTTCGGACGTTCCTCCCGGAGGAGTTCGAGGTGGAGCGGGCAGAGAGCCGTGGGCACCACGGCGACCGAATCGTCGTCCGCTCGGCACGCGTCGAGCGCGCGGACGACGTCCGACACGTCCTCGCGCAGGTCGGGGCGGCGCCCGAGTACGACCGCATCTTCGACGAACTCGACGACCGCATCACCGACAACTGCGAGCTGTTCCTCCGATTCGACAAGCAGGCGGCGTTCCGCGGTGAGGTCCGCCTCGGGAGCGGCATCACCTTCCGCGCGAAGGTCGAGGCGTACCCTGCAAAGCGCGAGGCGGCGCTGGCGAACGCCCGTGAGACACTCGAGGCCGTCCGGGGCGCGGACGACGTCGAGAGCGACTGAGGGGCGACGGGGCGACTTCTCGCGAACAGGCGGCACAGTGCCGACACGGGACGAGGTGCCACACGACCGCTGAGCGTCCCGTGGCTCGTATCAGGTCACGGGCCGCGGGTGGGGTCGTCTTCGTTCATACACGTTCGGGACGCCGTCGATTCCCGTACCGCCGCTCTATCCGGTGTTCGGCGGTGTGAACGAGGCGAAAACGGTTAGTCAGTCGGCGTTCATGATTGGGTTCGTGTTAGATGCGGTAACCCGGCTCCTCGACGGACTGACGGCGTGGCAAGCGACGCTCGTCGTCCTCGCGCTCTCGGTCGGGGGAGCGTTCGTCGTCGAGATGGTCGTCATCCGTGGGGCGTCTCGCCTCGTGAAGCGGACGGACACGCAGTTCGACAACATCTTCGTGCGGAACGTCCGGTGGCCGCTCGTCATCTCGGTCGGCCTCGCGGGCATCTACGTGTTGACCCGGACCCCGGCCGTCGTCGACAGCACGCTCGTCACCGCCGACCAGTTGAACACCTTCTTCGGGCGGCCGTCGCTCGTCGTCATCATCGTCACGTGGGCGTGGGCGCTCAACACCCTCGTCACCGAAGCGGTCGAGGAGGTGAAAGAGCGGGGGAGTCGGTTCGACTTCGCACCCGTCTTCTCGAACGTCTGGACGCTCGTCGTCGCCGTCGGCACCGGTGCCGCGCTCCTTCGACTGTACGACATCGACATCACGCCGCTCCTCGGTGCCGCCGGCGTCGCCGGCATCGCCGTCGGCTTCGCCGCGAAGGACACCGTCGCCAACTTCTTCGGTGGCATCGCGCTGTACTTCGACGACACGTACAAGATCGGCGACTACATCGTGCTCGACTCCGGCGAGGCCGGAACGGTCGTCGAGGTCGGGATTCGTTCGACCACGCTCATGACACGCGACGAGGTGCTCGTGACCGTTCCGAACTCGGCGTTGAACGCCGCGAAGATCATCAACGAGTCGGCCCCTCAGCGTCGTCGCCGTATCCGAGTACCGATCGGGGTCGCCTACGGCACCGACGTCGACGCGTTCGAGACCCTCGTCACCGAGATCGCCCAGGAAGAACCGCTCGTCCTCGAGTCGCCGAAACCACGGATGCGCTTCCGTCGGTTCGGCGATTCGGCGCTGGAGTACGAACTCCTCTGTTGGGTGGCGAGTCCGACCCGCCGCGCCCGCGCGACGCACGAACTCAACCGGGCCATCTACAAGGAACTCACCGCCAGTGGCATCGAAATCCCGTACCCGAAGCGGGACCTCACGGTCACCAACACGCCGGGTGGGACAGACAACCCGGTGACTCCGACGGCACCGTTCGACGGCGAGGCCGGTGACGGCGTGCCGAGCGAGACCGACGGCGGACGCGAAGAACGGTAGCTCAGCCGAGTTGGGCGAGCGCGAGGAGGACGGTCGGTGCGACGACGAGCACCAGCCCACCCGCGATGAGAAGCGCAGGGAGAACCAGGAGACCCATCTCGGTGAACAGCCAGAGCCCGACCCCGGCCACGACGGCGAGGAGGCCGACGACGCGGAGGAGCCAGGTGACGGCACCCTCGAGTTCCGACTCGGCGACGAGTTCGGCGGCTTCGAGTGCTTCGTCCATCTCGGTCGGCGGTCGTCGCTCCAGGGACTTGTTTCGTTTGGAACGGGGACGAACCAAACGAGACGACCGAGGCGGAAGACCTGTTACCCGCGGCCACACAGCACGGATATGGTCGTCGACACGCTCGTCTCGACGTTCGGACCGTTTCTCATCCCCGTCGCACTGTTCGGTCTGGGTCTCGTCGGCTACCTTCTGCTCGTCGCTGTGAGCCGGTATCGTGGCGCGTGAGCCGAGGGTGCGATATCAGTGTCGTTGACTTTCAGTAGTTCCGTAAAAAGTTTGATACATCTCCGTCGAATCCGGCTACTCGATGGCGTACGATGCAGGACGGACAGCGGCGTCGATACGCGGGCCAGTGCTCGCCGTCCTCGCCACGAGTGCGCTCCTCGTGCGTCTCCCATGGGGACGTGCCGGTCTCTCGACCGAGGACGTCCCCCTCGTCGGCGCGTTGCTCGGCTGGCTGGAACCCACACAGCCGTTGCTGTCGCCGGTCGGCGTCGGCCTCGAGTTCCTTCTCATCTGGGTGGTCGCCTTCCTCGTGCTCCCCGAGTTGTATCCCGAGCGCGCTCGTGGGCTGACCGCGGCGCTCCCGTTCCGGGTCGGCGTGGCCACACTCACGACGGTGACGGCGGCGCTCGCGCGGTTCGTCGTCGCCGGGCGGGTCCCGGCCGTCGCGTTCGCTGGAGTCGTCGTCGCGACGGTCGTCGTCACCGTCGTCGCGACCTCGTGGACGAACGACTGGGCGTTCACGACGCCGTACGTCAGCCCCGCGTTCGCAGTGCTCTCGTCGTTCGTCCCGACGAACCGACTCACCGACTTCGCCGCGCTCTTTCAGACCGCGACGGTCGACCCGCGCGCACGAGTGGGTCTCCAGGCGGTGTTCGGCCTCGTCACGGCCGGGTTCGTCCTCGTGACCGGGACACTCGCGGCGCTTCCGACGCTCGTGTTCCCCGCGCTCGAACTGCTCGTTCTCGGAGGGCTCGCCGCCGTCGCCGGGCGACGACTGTTCGCACACCTGCCGCCGATGTGGCGGCTCCGATGGCGGCGGTCGACCCGGCGTGTCCGGCGACTGGGGTGGCTCGTCCGAAGCCTCCTCACCTCGCTTCGGGGGATGGCGGCGACGCTCCTCGTCACCTCCGGCTTCCTCCTCGGCAGTAGCGTGACCGTTCTCGCCGTCGCGGTCGCCGCCTCGGCTGTCCGGCGCGCCGTCGCGTTCGGCGCGACGCTCTCGCTGTCGCCCTGGGGCGTCCTCACGGAGGGAGTCGTCGTCGTCGCGCTGTTGGTGTACGCGGCGACCGTCGGACACTTCTGGACGCGTGCGGCGCGGTGGCTTCCGACGTTCGCCGAGGCGGGTCGGCAGGCGGGAGCCGAACCATCGCGGCTCGACCGACCGCCGGGCGTCCTCGTCCCGCAGGCGCTCGCGCTCGTGGCCGCGGTGTTCGTCCTCTATCCCGGGTCGGCCCCCGGGTCGAGCCCGGTCGTGCCGCTCGTCGCGATGGTGGGGCTGACGGCACTGTCCCTTGCACCGCGCCGCCTGCTCGAAGCCCCGCCGTTCGATAGCGTGACGACGCGTCTCCCCCGCGTTCCGGACCGCCTCGCGCTCCCGACGGCGTTCGTCGTCCAGTGGCTCGGGACGTCGCTCGCGCTCGTCGCGTTACCCGGGACGGGCGTCGCGTCCATCGCGCCGACGACGGTGTTCGTCCTCGTGGTCGCGCTGGGTGGGTACTTCGCGGCCGCCGTCCGGGCGAAGGTCGCACAGCACCGCCAGAGCGAGGTCGACCTCGTCTCTCTCGTCGTGCTCACCGCGGCGGCCGCGGCGCTCGTCTGGGTCACGGAGGAGGCGGTTCGCGGTGTGCTGTTCGGCTGATCGCGCCGGCTCACCCCAGCGCCGCGACGGGTGAGATCCAGATGACGAGTTCGTCGTCACGTTTGATGATTCCCTCGATGGACGGGTCGTTGTCGAGCGGCGGCTTCTCCACGTCGTTCATCGACACACGGACGACCTGGTACACCTCGTCGACGACCCAGCCGATGGCGGCGTCGTCTTCGAAGCCACCGGAGTCGAAGATGATAATCCGCTTGGCCTCGCTCTCCTCGCGGATGTTCAGCAGGCTCTTCGGGTTGACGATGGAGGTGGTCCGCCCGCGGAGGTCCATCACGCCGTCGACGTAGTGGGGCGCGTTCGGGACCGTGGTGAGCGAGCCCTTGTCGACGATCTCGGAGACGTAGTCGATGTCGACGCAGTACGTCTCGGAACCGAGTTTGAACTCAAGCACCTGAATCTCCGTCGCGCTCTCTGCCTCCTCGTGGTCGTGCGCCGCGGGCTGGGGGTTCGTCGGGGTCTTCTGGGAGTGCATGGGTCTGGCTGTCTGACGCGTCGGCGCGCCTGTTATCGCAGCGGTCGGTGAGTCGCTACCTAAACCTACCCCTAGCGTTATCACAACTGATTGTCGCCGAGGTGTGTTTATGTAGCGTATCGTCGAAGCACGGACAGAGATGCGAATCGGACCGTCACGCCGAGCGCTCCCGCATGGGAGCGGCCGGCACACTGGACGCGCTGTCGAGAGGTGTCGATGAGCGTGGCTGCGGGGACGACGCGGGCGGTGGTCGTCGACGACTCGCGGTTCATGCGGACGCTCATCACGAAACTCCTCGAAGACGGCGGAATCGACGTCGTCGCCGACGCCGAAGACGGTGTCGCGGCCGTCGATGTCGTCGCCGAACACGACCCGGACGTGGTGACGATGGACATCGAGATGCCGCGAAAGAACGGAATCGAGGCCGTCGAGGAGATCATGTCGACCCGCCCGACGCCCGTACTGATGCTGTCGGCGCACGCCGAGGAGAACGCCGACGTGACGTTCGAGGCGCTCGACCGTGGGGCCGTCGACTTCGTCACGAAGCCGGGTGGCGAGGTCACCTCGGAGATGCCGCGGGTCAAGCGCGAACTGGTCGACAAGGTCCGGTCGGCCGCTGCCGTCGACCTCACGGCCCGAGAGCGGACGGCCGCGCCGACGCAAGTGACACGGACACCGTCGGCAGCGGGCCCGGCGGGCGGTGCTGTCGCCCCCGGGTCGCTCCCCGACGGCGGGACGGTCATCATCGGTGCGTCGACGGGCGGGCCGAACGTGGTCGAGGAGGTGCTCACCGGCCTCCCACGGGAGGCGGGGCTCCGCATCCTCGTCGTCCAGCACATGCCGGAGGGGTTCACCGGTCGGTTCGCGAAGCGCCTCGACGGTCGCTGCGGCTACGAGGTCCGCGAAGCGCAGGATGGCGAGCGAATCGGACCAGGCCAGGCCCGGGTCGCACCGGGCGGTTCGCACCTGTTCGTCGACGACGACAGAGCCGACAGACTCCGGCTTCGACTCCGCGGCGGCGACCGCCTCCACGGCGTCAAGCCGGCCATCGACCACACCATGTCGTCGGCCGCCGACGTGGTCCGCGGCCCGCTCACGACGGTGCTGCTCACCGGGATGGGACGCGACGGCGTCGACGGCATGGGGGCGGTCAAGCGCGCGGGCGGGGCGACCATCGCACAGGACGAGCGGACGTCGGCGATTTTCGGGATGCCGAAGCGAGCAATCGAGGCGGGACACACCGACGAGGTCCTCCCCGCCCACGGTGTCGCGGAGGGGATCTTGCACACACTGAGGAGCTAACATGGACGAAGAACTCTACCAGGCGTTTATCACTGAAAGCGAAGAGAGCATCACGCAACTCAACAACTCGTTGCTCACGCTGGAGTCGAACCCCGAGGACGACGAGGCCATCGACGACATCTTCCGGCGTGCCCACACGCTGAAGGGGAACTTCGGCGCGATGGGGTTCGACGCGGCGGCGACCGTCGCCCACGCCGTCGAGGACCTCCTCGACGAGGTCAGGCAGGGCGGCCTCGACGTCACCCCCGAGCGGATGGACCTCGTCTTCGACGGCGTCGACCTCATCGTCGACATCCTCCACGACATCGAGAAGAACGGCGAGACGAGCATCGACCCCGAGGCGACAGTCACGGCGCTCCGGGCGGCGGCCGAAGGCGACGGTCGTGACGACGGGGAGACGACACTCGGCGTGGACGACGGGAGCGACGGGACCGAGGTGGACGAGGCGGCCCCACCCGACGCTGTCGACGACATCGAGGAGGTCGGTGGCATGGAGGACTTGGTCGACGACGACGTCCCGGCCGAGCGGGCCGAACACATCGATACGGCCAGAGAGACCATCCCAGCCGAGGAACTCGCGGGGTACGACAGCCTCTACCACCTCGACGTCACGCTCACGACGGGCGAGATGAAGAGCGTCGACGCGGGAATCTTCCTCGACGGCATCCCCGACGACGTCGCGGTCGTCGGCGCGAGTCCCTCGCTCGAGGCGGTCAGAGAGGGCGCGTTCGACGACCGTGTCGAACTGTTCGTCGCGGACGCCGCCGACGGCGAGGCGGTCGAAGAGACGTTCGACGACCTGTGGGCCGTCTCCGGCTGTGTCGTCACAGACGTCTCGACGGCCATCACCCGAGCCGGCGGGTCACTCGGCGACGGTGATGGGGACGGCGGGGACGAACCGACTGACGTGGCCGACACGGCGACCGGTGCCGACGGCGGGGCGGGCGGGGACGCCGAAGCGTCGGAGGAGACGGACGCCGGGCAGGAGCGTCGCATCGCGGAGGTGAAGTCCGTCCGCGTGGACGTCGACCAACTCGACGAACTGCACGAACTGGTCGAACAGCTCGTCACCTCCCGTATCAAGCTCCGACAGGCCATCGGCGAGGAACAGACGAACGGCGTCGACACGCTCGACGAACTGGACAAGATCTCTTCGAACCTCCAGAACACGGTGATGGACATGCGGCTCATCCCGCTGAAGAAAGTGTTCGACAAGTTCCCGCGGCTCGTGCGCGACCTCGCGCGCGGACAGGACAAGCGCGTCGACTTCCGCGTCGAAGGGGCGGATATCGAGCTCGACCGAACCATCCTCGACGAGATATCCGACCCGCTGATGCACGTCCTCCGGAACGCCGTCGACCACGGCATCGAACCGCCCGAAGAGCGGGTCGAAGCCGAAAAGCCCGAACAGGGCGTCGTCACCCTGTCGGCTCGCCGCGAACACGACACCGTCGTCATCGAGGTGTCCGACGACGGCGGCGGCCTCGACGTCGACCGCATCCGCGAGAAGGCCGTCTCGAAAGGCGTCACGTCCGCCGAGGCCATCTCGGCGCTCCCCGACGAGGAGGTGTTCGACTACATCTTCCACCCCGGTTTCTCGACGAACGAACAGATCACCGACGTCTCGGGACGGGGTGTCGGGATGGACGTCGTGAAGACGACCGTCGAGGCGCTCGACGGTTCGGTGTCGGTCGACTCCGCGCTCGGCGACGGCACGACGTTCAAGATCCGACTCCCCGTCTCGGTGGCCATCATCAAGGTGCTGTTCGTGCTGGTCGGCGACCGACAGTTCGGCGTCCCCATCAAGTACATCGACGAGGTGGCTCGACAGACCCGCGTCGACACCATCAACGGCGACGAGGTGGTCGTCCACGACGACCGGGTGTACCCGCTCATCCGCCTACGCGATGCCCTCGGCATACGAGCGGAGCGGCCGGAGGCGGGCATGGTCGTCCGCATCCGTCCGCAGGACCGACAGGTCGCGCTGTGGTGTGACGGCGTCACCCGGCAGGAGGAGGTCGTCGTGACCCCGCTGCAGGGGCCGCTCTCGAACTCGGAGGGGCTCTCCGGCACGGCCGTCATCGGCGACGGGAACGTCATCCCCATCCTCGACATCGGGACGCTCGACGGCCCCGACACGGGTGGTACCTCGCGGACGTACACCGAACTGGCCGCCGACGGTGGGAGGGCAGACTGATGGCCACCGCCAGGGGCCGCGGCTTCGACCGCCTCCTCGCGTACATCGAAGAGTCGATGGGCTTCGCCACCTCGATGTACAACGACGCGTACCTCGACCGACGCATCTCGGCACGGATGCGCCGGAACGACACCGAGGAGTACCGCACGTACCAGCGCCTGCTCGAATCCGACGACGACGAGAAGCAGGCGCTGCTCGACACGCTGAGCGTCAACGTCACCTCCTTTTTTCGCAACCCCGACGTGTGGGAGGCGCTCCGGCCGGTGCTTCGCGACCTCACGGCCTCGGGCCGCACGACGGTGTGGAGCGCGGCCTGTTCGGACGGCCGCGAGGCGTACTCGCTAGCGATGCTCGCACACGACGACCCCCAGGTTCGCGAAGACCGGGTGCGCATCGTCGGAACGGACATCAAGCGCGAGATCCTCCGGAAGGCCGACCGCGGCGAGTACCACGCCTCCGAGACGAACGACCTGGAGGAGCAACTCGCACCCATCGGCGATTACGAGCGGTACATCGACCGAGACGGGGATTCGTACCGCGTCTCGCGGGCGGTGCGGCGGATGGTCGACTTCCGTCGGCACGACCTCATCAGGCAGTCCCCGCCCGACGAGTTCGACCTCATCCTGTGTCGGAACCTGTTCATCTACGTCGATTCGGACGCCAAACGCGCCGTGTTCGAGACGCTCGGCTCCGGCCTCCGGCCCGACGGCTACCTCACCATCGGGATGACGGAGACCGTCCCCGCCGACTGCCGGTCGTGGTTCGAGCCGGTCGAGAAGCGCCTTCGGATCTACCGAAACGCACGTTGACATGAAACGGGGTGAGTACAAACTGTCCGACACGCACGGACGGTTCCTGCGAGCCGAAAAGAACGGCCACGAGATCCACGACGCCACGTGGGCGAGCGGTCGCATCCTCCTGTCGAACAGACGACTCATCCTGGCGGGCAACGGTGGCAAGCAGACGATTCCGCTGTCGGCAATCGAGGGACTGGAGGGGCGGGTCGACGTCAACCAGGAGGTCGCGAGCGTCTCGGAGTACCTCTCGGTTCGCATCCCCAGCGGCGTCATCCTCGTCGCCCCGAAGGAGTTCGAGGAGTTCGAACAGGAGTTCTACGGGGCGGTGTTGAACGAGGGGACGTTCCTCGCCCGCCACCCGGCCGTCGAGGGCGGCGTCGTCCAGAACACGGAGTGGGAGCGCTCCCGGTTGAAGGTCGAACCGGAGGCGGTGAGCATGGCCACCGTGAGCGGTACGTTCGTCGAGATTCGGCTCGACGACATCGGCGATATCACGACGGGGCGACGAACCATCATCGACGACAGCCGGCTCGTCGTCGAGGTCGAACACTCCGACGAGGAGACGAGCGTTCAGACGTACATCGCGGGGTCGGACCGGCAGATGTCGTTCCTCGAGTCGCTCCTCCGCAAGGGCGAAGAGCAGTCGGAGGTGTCGCTCGAACTCTCGGAGACCGACAAGCAGGTCCTCACGGCGCTGTACTCCGGTGTCTCGCCGTTCGACATCCCTTCGTTTCTCGGTGTCGACGTCGACGAGGTCGAAGAGCTCTACGTCCGGCTCATCGACCACGACGTCCTCAACGAGGTGCGTATCAGACACGAGGTGACGCTCAACGCCCGCGGGCGGAGCATCGCGAGCGACGTCATCTCCGACCAGTAACGAGCGCGCGGACGACACGTTGTCCTTTTTCGTTCGTTCCACCCCTCCGAGCCGCACGGCTCCACGAGCGAGAATCAGCCCGAGCGCGTCGCGGTCAGAAGTTGATGTCCTCGAACCGCTCGTTGATGAGGAACTGCCCCTGCGGCGTGAGGTCGTGTGGTGGTTCGACGCTCTCGATGAGTCCGTCGTCGGACAGCGACTCGAGGTGGGCCGTGAGCTCTGCCGCTTCGAGCCCGAGCATCGGGGCGAGGTCGACCTCGCCACCCACCCCTGCCATCGAGTAGATACCGACGAGCACCTCCAGGGCGTCCTCGCTCACGTCGAGGTTCCGGACGTCGGAGACGAGGTAGTGATACATCTGTCGGAGGTAGCGGCCGAGGATGTTCATCTTCCGCCGCGACCCCATCGACACCTCCGTCGTGACGGTCTGTTCTTGAGTGACGTGCTGGACCGAGAGGACGAGGCGTCTCTCCTCGAGGACCGTCCGCTCGAGCACCTCGAAGAAGACGATGTTTCCGAGGTCGATGCGGAACACCTCGTCGCTGAGCGTCAGCTCTTCGGTTCCGGGGAACGAGACGGAGTCGGTGTCGAGTCGCAGCCCCACCTCACGGACGGGCTCGTCCTGGAACCGGCCGCCGACCTTCGCCGGGTGTTTGAGGGCGACGACGGAGCCGCGGAGGGTCGCCCGGTAGAGGAGGACGGAGAACTTCTCGATGGTCTCGCGGTCGCCGCCGACCACGGTCGTCCGGCGGACGCCGTTGACGACGTAGCCGACCAGGACGGTGTGGTCGAAGAACTCCTCGACCTCCGGAGGGACTTGGCCGACGGCGACGTCGAACACCGAGGTGAGCGGGACGACCGTCTTCGAGTCCGACGTCGCGAGGATGAGTCGTCGGTCGCTCATCAGGACGCGCCCCTTGAGGGGTTCGAAGGTCCCCGAGCCGCCGGCGACGAAGTTCGCGACGAAGTCGACGATGATCGTCTCACCGGACTTCGTCCGCTTGAGGTTCTGCCGGGCCTGCTTCTCCTGCTGGACGGCCTCCGTCGCGGCCTGCTGTTTCCGTTGGCTCTCCGTCGTCTCCGCAGCCGTGGCCGAGTCCGAGTCCGTGTTCGATGTCTGTGGGGCGTCGCTCATACGGAGATCAGTGCTCCCGCGAGGTGTGAGGTCACGACGGCCAGGATGCTCCCGATCCACGCCAGCGCGACGAAGTGGAGGTAGGAGTTCGCCTTGTGACCACCGTCGACGACGCGGATCATCAGCGAGGACAACAGCGCGTTGAACAGGATGATGAGCGTCAGGAGGTACTCGATTGTCGGGACGTCGTAGACGCCGGCGTGGATGATCGTCCCGACGTTCGTCCCGGTCAGGTCCATCTGCGCGGAGATGTCGACGAGGATTTCGACGACTTCCAGCCCGATGAAGAAGGCGAACGCGGCCGACGCCGTGATGCCGTAGAGGACACCGATGAGCGTCACGGTCGCCTGCTGTCGCTGTCGGCGGAGCTGAAGCACCTCGTTCATGTTCCGGCTGATGAGTTCGCCGAGCTGTTTCGGACTCCCCCCCATCTGCCGTCCGACGAGGTACATCTCGGAGAACTTCTGGATGAGATACGACCCGCTCTCGGCGGTGAAGTAGAACCACGCCCGCGTGGGCTCGATGCGCATCTTCAGCCGGGTGTACAGCCGGTTCACGTCGGCCGAGAGGGTGCCGAAGTCCTTCTTCCGGAGCGTCTGCAACACCGCCGACGTCGTCGCCTGCTTCGCGCTCTCGGAGGAGCCGAGCGCGCGGATGAACCCGGGGAACTCGCCGTCTCGCCCCTTGATGGAGTTCTCCTGACGCCGAGCGAGGATGCCGGGGATCGCGAGCGGAGTCAACGGCGCTGCCATCAAGATGGGGATAGGCACGCCGACGAGGACCCCGCGCATCGCCTGTCCGACGGGAGTGACCCCGAGCGTCCCCAGCGCGAGCGCGAGGATGAGGATGAACGACAGCCCCACCGCGCCGTAGAGGCTGATGTCGACCTGCCGGACGGGTTTCGTGCGGTACTCGTCCTGGAGATACCACAGCGGGTCGTACGGCGACATCGTCCGCATGACGAAGTAAAAGCCCAGCTGGACGAAGACGAACATGATGATGACCGCGAGGATGGTCATCGTGGCGTCCATCCCCGTGAGGATGGGGAGGACGATGGCGTTGATGAGCGCGAACGTCATCGAGAGGATCATCGAGAGGTAGAGGTCCTTCATGACCTCGATGTTCTCCAGTGCGCCCTCGTAGACGGTGATGTACGACTGGATCATCGCCTCCTGCTCGCCGAGGAGGAAGTCGTCGATGCCCTGGCCGGCGTTTAACGAGTACGCGAGGCGGTCGAGGAAGTCAGCCATCGGCTTCGACGGCACCTCCCGGGCCCGGCGCTTGCACGCGTCGTCGAGCGACTGGTTCCACGTGTCGACGAGTTGGACGATGCGGTTCATCTCTGTCGCGAGTTCGCCGTACTCTCGCTCGCGTGAGAGCGCACGGAAGACCTCGACCCGGTCGATGTTCGTCGTCGACAGCACGGTCATGTGCGTGATGAGGAGGTGGAGTTGGTTCTCGAGGCCGCGGCGCTGTTGTTCGACGAGGAGCCGCGGGTAGAGGACCGCCGTCGCCATCAAGAGCATTCCGAGGAAGAATATCGGGAGCCGAACCAAAAGCGGGAGCGGGAGCACGACCGCCGCGACTGTCAACAGGAGGAAGAACAGCACGGCCGGAGAGACGACCAAGAGGAGGTACCGTTCGATCTGCATCGGCATCCGCTGGTACGACTCCCAGACGGAGTCGGTGAACTCTTTGAGCCGAGCCGTCCCAGTCGCGACGTTCGTGTTCTGTCCCATCTGTCATCGTCTCACGGAGGCCATATCGAAGGGGAGACCTTCCACCCCGTCCCGCTGGAAGTCCTGGATGACCTCGTTCACGTCGTGGTACCCGACGATGTTCTCCTGGATGGAGCGCCTGATGATCTCCGCGCGATACTCGATGTCCTCGTATATCTGCCGGGTGTCGGAGTAGCCGAGCAGCGAGGCGACCTTCTCCTCCATGATGTACGAGTTGTTCATCCCCTGGAAGACGATCTCGTCCTCGACGGGGTCCCAGTAGAACACCTCGCGGGTGACGACGCCACCCATCTCTTTGGAGTACCCTTCGATTTCGACGACGCTCGTCACGCGACGGAGGATGTCGTCACCCCGCCGAACACGGTTCTGGAAGAGTGCGATGTCGGCGTTGTCCATGAACGTCTCAGGGATATTGATGGGGTCGCCGGTGAACCGCTGGATCATCGAGACGATGTCGCTCGCGTGGAAGGTGAGGATGACCGGGTGGCCCGTCTGGGCGGCCTGGAACGCCATCCGTCCCTCCTCGCCACGGACCTCGCCCACGATGATGTAGTCCGGCCGCGAGCGGAGCGCCGCCGCGACCAGGTCGAACATGTCCACCTCGGAGTCCGCGCCGCGCCCTTCGCGGGTGAGCAGTTGCTGCCACGTGTTGTGCGGCGGCAGCACCTCGGCAGTGTCCTCTGCGGTGTATATCTTCGAATCCTGGGGGATGAACGACAGCATCGCGTTCAGCGTCGTCGTCTTCCCCGACGCGGTCTCGCCGACGACGAACACCGTTCGCTCGTTCTCCAGCGCGACCCACAGATACGCGGCGAGCTGCGGCGAGAGCGTCCCCCACTTCGTGATCTGGAAGATAGAGAGCGGGACGTCCTCGCTCTGGCGGATGGTGAGCGAGGAGCCCTTCAGCGAGATGTCGTCGGAGTAGATGATGTTGATACGGGAACCGTCCGGCAGCGTCGAGTCGACGATGGGGTGGGCGTCGGAGACGGGGTCACCGATGCGCTCGCCCATGTTCCGGAGCCAGTTGTCGAACGACTCGGGTGAGTCCCACTCGACCGTCGTCTCCAAGAGGCCGTAGGTCCCGTGGTCGACGTCGACCTGGGTGGGCCCGATGACGTGAATGTCCTCGTTCTCCGGGTCGCGCATGATGGGTTCGAGCGGACCGAGACCGACGATGTCGCGGACGAGACGGTACCGCATCTTCTCGTACGTCGTCTCCGAGACGTTGATGCGTCCGAGCTCCAGCCGCGATTTCAGCTGCTGGAGCGACGTCTGTTCCTCCTCGGGAATCGGCTCGCGGACGTTCACCACTTCGTCGAGGAGCGACTCGATACGCTCCTCGTAGTCGGTGTCGGACTCCGGTGCGGGCTGGTGGACGCTGTACTCGAGAATCTTGTCCTTGACGTCGGCGAAGACCGCCCGTTCGGCCTCGTCGAGTTCCGGTTCGATGGTGTAGTACTTCGTATCCTCGCCGATGTTGCCGTACACCTGGACGAAGACCGGGCCGCCGAGCGGGTAGAGCACGTTCGGGCGTCGCGACTCGTAGTCGCCGGGTTCGTCGACGAGCAAGGGGTACTCGCCCGTAATCTTCTTGAACCGTTTGAGGTGATCCCGGAGGTGGTCCCAGCGCATGGCGTGCCGTTTGAGTTCCTCCGAGAGCTGCGCCGAGCCGTGCTCTGTCGCCATCAGGCCACACTCCTCGACTCGATGACGATGCCGATGCCGGACCGAACCGAGAAGCCGATGCGGTCACCGACCTGTTCGCCCATCCCCGCGAAGCGTTTGACGAAGATGTTCCGCCGGACGTCGTTGCCGACCTCGACCATCTCGAGTTGGATGAAGACGTCGGCGATAGAGCGGAACGGCCCCATCGTCTCGTCGTCGACGGTGGTCGGGTCGACGGTGAGGATAATCGTCTTCCCCCGGGAGGTGATCTCGCGGAAGAACGAGATGATCTCCAGGGCTGCCTGTCGCTCCTCGTTGTTTCGGACGAGCGCCTCGAACTGGGGGTCGTTGCGGAGGATGGCGTCGAACGTGTCGATGATGATGACGTCGCCGTTCCACAGCGCCTCGGCCTCCATCAGCCGCCGGAGCAGTTCCTTCCGGTCCCGCTGTTGACCGCTGAGGACCCCGCCCGAGTCGAGTTCCGCGTGGATGTAGAGGATCTCCTCGTTCAACAGCGGCTTGACCATCGGGTACTCCAGCGAGTGCATCTGATCGAGGAAGCCCCGGACGCTGAGTTCCGTCGAGACGAGCGTGACCGTGATGTCCTCGTCGGTGAAGCCGTAGCTCAGCCGCTGCGAGAGGACGCTCTTTCCGGCACCGTACTCGCCCTCCATGAGGACGATCGCACCGCGTGGGATACCGCCGCCGAGTTCCTCTCTGAGGCGGTCGTGACCGTCGAGTCCGATCGGAAATTGGGTTGAGTCAGTCATATCATGAGGTCCTGAATTCGAAGGTCTCCTCGTCGGTGTCGACGACGAGTTTCACGCGGTGGTCGCCGGCGGACAGCGTGACGCCGGTGGCGACGACCCGAACCACGGCGTTCGGCGTCCACTCGTCGCTGCTGACCACGGAGACGGAGACGGCGGTCTGGTATCGTCCGTCGACGAAGAGGTCGACGGTGCGGGCGTCCGCCGAGAGGGTCCGAACCCCGGTGTTCTTCACGTAGAGGGTGAGCGTGTCGTTCGTCTCGTCGTACACCCCCGCCTCCGGGTCGGAGATGATCTCGGCGTCCGTCTTGATGGACTTCGAGACGTCCCCGCCGCGGTCGTCGACGGCGTTCGAGATGCCGCTGACCGTGTCGATGAGTACTCCGGCGACGCCCGCCGCGATGACGATGCTCGCGATGAACAGGATGAGCGTGGGAACGGATATCTCCGCCATGTTACGTCACCGTGACGTCACTCGTGTCTGCGACTCCCTGTTCGGTGACGATCTTCACGCGTGTGGGCTCGGGTCGACTGAGGTTCAGCGTCATCGTCTCGCCGGGCTCCCAGAGGTCGGTCGTCGCGATTCCATCGACCGCTGCAGCCGTCGTCGGCTCGTACTCGTTGTCGACGAGCACCGTGGTCCCGTTCACCGAGAGCGTCGTCGCCCCCTCGTTCGAGACCGAGAGGCGGAGTGTTCCGGTCGTGCTGTTGTAGACCGCGCTCTGGACGGCGATTTCCGTGTTCCGGCGGTCGAGGAGGTGCTCTTGACGGTCGTCGCGGGCCTCGTCGACCTCCTCGAACGTCGCGGACGTCGTCGTGACCAGCGTCCCCCCGGCGATGAACAGGCCGAGGAAGATGATCGCCGTCGCTCCGCTAACGCCGAATCCCATCGTGGCTCCCTCCATCGGCGACGAGCGCGTCGAGCGCACCCGACTCGGGCGTTCGGTCGCCGAGTCGACTCACGTACGAGAGGCTCGTCTCGTGGTGTTTCGCGGTGAGTGAACCGTTCTGTGCGTCGTCTCGCGGGCTCGCGACAGAGCGCGCGTACGCGTCGAGAGTGCTTCTGACCTCGGGAGAGATCCAGCCGAAGTCCTCGTAGAGTCGGAGCGCACGCGACGCCCCGAGCGGCCCACCCGACGAGACGAGATACTGCATCCACTCCATCGCGACCGACTCGGCCACGTAGGTCGTCGGCAACGACGTGAGGTACGGACCGGACGCGGCTGCGCGCTCGGCACCCAGGCGCTCCCGTCCGACCCCGTCGTCGGTGTCGGGCGTCGTCGACGTGCGACCCTCCTCCGCACGTGCCGTCTCGTCGTCCGCGAGGAACATCTCGTCGTCAGTCACTACCTCGACCGAGTCGACGCTCACCTCGCGGTGTGTCTCGGATGCGGCCGACTCCGCTTCGTCGGTGTCTCCATCGGCATCGACCGGTTCGTCCGGGTCGGCTCCATCACCGTCGGCCGTCTCTGCCATCTCGTCCGCGTCCGCGCTCACGTCGACGTCCACAGCGACGTCGTCGTTGGTCTCGCCGGAGTCGGAGTCGGCCTCGTCTGACTGGGCTACGTCCGGCCCGTCGCCCTCGTCCGCCTCGGTCACGTCGTCGCTCGTGTCCTCCTCGGTCGCGTCGAGCGTCGTCTCCGTGTCGTCGTCGAGGTCCCCGGGGACGCCGTCAGCAGCTGCCGGCTCCGAGACCGCCTCGTCACCCGCTGGCTCGTCCCAGCCCTCGCTCTCGTCGTACTCCGCTTTGAGCTCGTCGAAGGAGACACCGCCGCCTCCGCCCGTGTCGTCGACGTCGGCCGGGCCGTCCGAGGCGTCCGCCACACTGTCGTCGTCGAGAAGCTCCGGCTGGTCGGCCTCTTCCTCGGCGAGTTCGTCCTCTGCGGCTTCCTCGGCTCGTGCCTCGCCTTCCTCCGAGTCGAGGTCGCCGAAGTCCTCGTCGAAGAAGCTCTCGGCGTCCGCGTTCACGACGTCCGGGTCGAGGTCGTCCTCGTCTTCCTCCTCGGACTCGAAGAGCCCGAACGCGCCGTCGCCGTGCTCGAGCCCGCCCATCTCCCGGGCGTCGTCGACGAACGGGTTGATGCCGCGCGTCACCATCTCGTAGATGTCGAGGAGCTTCCGGATGGTGTCGTCGAGGTCGTCCACCGTCTCCCCGATCTGTTTGTTCTCCTCGCGGACCGTGTTCATCGTCGAAGAGAGTCCGCCGAGCTCCGTCTCGAGCTCCCCGATTCGGTCTTCGAACTCGGCGAGCTTCTCGGCTGTCTTCCCACTCGCTTCGCCGCCAGCGTCTCCCATCGCTTCGTCGCCGAAGTCGTCGTCGAACCCCCCGTCGAAGTCGTCGAGGTCGTCGAACTCCTCAGCAGCCTCGTCGGTGTCAGGAGCGCCGTCACCGTCGAAGTCGTCGCCGAACTCATCGAAGTCGTCGTCGAAGTCGTCGAACTCGTCCATGTCGTTTCCTTCGTCTCCTCCGTCTCCTCCGTCTCCTCCGTCGGCGTCTCCGTCGCCGTCTTGGCCGTCGTTTACCCAGTCCATCATTCCCATACGGATCGCCTCCTGTGGGCCCGGCGGACGGCCCCGCTGTCCGGCCAGGACGTCGGGATGAGCGCCGTCTGCGAGCGTCCGGTAGCGCCAGACACCTGCTCAGATGGCGGGGGAAGAGAGCGCATTGATATTCAGGTAGCCATGAACGATACATGAAGCTTCCCACCCAGATATCGACCGTGATAATGCACGCCGGCGGGCGATTTTTGCCCCGCTCGAGGTGGTCGCGAACCCCCTCTCATCGGTGAGAAGAGTTATTGGGGATGGTTACGAGTTTTCACAGGTCCGAGGATATCTCAAATGCCTGAACTCGTCGAAACTGGAATCGAAGGACTCGATTCCATCCTCAACGGTGGCATCGTAAAGAACGCCGCAGTGCTCATCAGTGGCAACCCGGGGACCGGAAAGAGTATCCTCGGGATGCAGTACCTCTACAACGGCGTGAAAGACCACGGAGAGGGCGGTATCTATCTAACGTTCGAAGAATCGCAAGCCGACATCGAGGAGGCAGCACTCTCGATCGGGTTCGAGCAGTGGCCCGAGTTCGTCGAGAACGGAGACATCAAGGTCTACGACAAGCGCACGCTCCTGCGTGACGGTGACTTCTCGGGGACCCTCGACAGGATTCTCGACGACCTCACCTCGACGGATTACGACCGACTCGTCCTCGACTCCCTGACGATGTTCCAGCTCTTCTTCGAGGACGAGAAGGAACAGCGCCACTACCTCCTGAAGTTCATCGACATCCTCAAAGACTCGGGGCTGACGTCGCTTCTCACGACGGAGCAGTCGGCCATCTTCCCCGAGACCGAGATCGGCCTCGAGAACTTCCTCACCGACGGGAACATCTACCTGGTGCAGTCGCCCGCCGGTTCGACCTCGAACCGGTACGTCTGGGTGGCGAAGATGCGCAAACAGTCCATCAAGAACTCGATGTTCCCGATGGAGATCGGCCAGGGCGGCCTGAAAATCTACGAACAGGCGGCCGGCTTCTCGATGGTCGGCGAGAGCGCGCCGTTCTTCGGCGGCGGCGAACAGCCCGAACGCTGAACTGCGCGGTTCGCGACGCTTTCTCTCCCGTTCGACTGAGAACACGCCCGACTCACAGACCGAGAGCGACCGCCCCTCACGAGTGCTAGCGCCGACGCGACACGTGTCGGGGACTCAAGTGTTAGAACCCGTCACGGTCCTGTACGAGTACCTGTCCGGTGGTACGGATGAGAAGCCGACGACGGCCGGTGGATTCGGAGGACCAGTCCGTCGTGGACTCGGGACGGTGAGCGTGCCGCTGGTCGGAGCGAGTCTGATAAAAGGTGGTTCGCGTGCCGGTTCAGCGACGTCTCAGGACGGTCTCAGAGGAAGACCGTGTCGTCCTGGACGTTCTCGGGGATGGCCACCTCGACGCGGGTGGTGGCGCCCGATGACGTCGTGATGATGAGCGTCCCCTCGTCGCCAGCATTGAGCGCGTTCCCGCCGTTCAGCGACTCGATGTCAACCCAGAGGACGTACTTCGAGCTGTTGTTGATGATGAGATCGGTGACTGCAGTGCCAGCCGTGTTGTTAATCTCGACCTCGTTGGTGCCCGCGACAATCGTCTGTGCTTGCCCGTTCTCGCCGATCCACTGGACAGTGGCGGCGGACAGGTTAATATTGTCCGAACCAGACGCCTTACGAACGGTAATGTTGACGTCCGACGTTGAGCCATCGGAGACACCGGCGTACGCGTTGACGACGTCGAGCCGGTCACTCACTTCGCTCTGGGCTTGCTGTCCGGTCTGTTCTGCGCTCTCTTGGAGGAACCCGGCCGTGTTGACGAGTACACCGGCGGCAATCGCGGCGACCAGCACCATCGCGATGAACACGATGAGCGTGCCGATACCGACCTGACCGCGGTCCTCGTCGTTGAAGATGTTGAGCTCCATCGGTCTTAGACCTCCACCACGCCGCCGTTCTCTGCGGTCTCAGGGATGCGGCCCTCGATGTAGGTCGAGGCACCGGACGAGGTCGTCAGCTGGAGCTGGAACTCCGTGCCGGGCTGGAGTTCGTCTGTTGCACCGACGTCACCGCCATCGACGTCGATCGTGAACTGGACACGGTCCGACTCGTTGCGGAGGTAATCGGCGTTACCAGAGACGGCGTTCCGGTCGTTCGTGAGATCACCCAGCGTGCCGGAGTTAGTTGTACTCGGGCCGAGATAGGTGAAGGTGATATCGCTGATGTTGATGTCGTCAGAGCCCGAGGCTTTCCGAATCGTGATGTTCAGCTCGTCGTAGCTCGTCGGATCGGTGCCGTCGGTATCGAGCGCGTACGACGTCACGACCTGCACCCGGTCACTCACTTCGCCCTGTGCCTGCTGTCCGGTCTGTTCTGCGCTCTCCTGGAGGAACCCGGCCGTGTTGACCAGGACCCCGGCTGCGATCGCCGCAACCAGTACCATCGCGATGAACACGATGAGGGTCCCGATACCGACCTGACCCCTGTTGTCTGTGTCTTCGAACATATTGGGTAGTCTCGGCCGAATCCCCCGAGGGGGTCCGTGCCTTACTCGCATCGAGCGACAGCGAATACATAACCATACTCCCCCGATTATCACGATAGAAAACCAGTCAGTGGTGCGGACACTCAGCATAATGCACGCGTCCGCGTGCGGGTATGATTCTCGGAGAGCCGGCCGCACCGGTGGCGGTACCGAACGAGACCGACGGCCGTACGCGACGAGAAAGAAGAGGGAGGGAGGGCCGCAATCGACGGAGAGGGCCGCGGCTCAGCGGGTGAGGTGTGGGAGAAGTGGAAGGCGTTAGTTGTCCTGAGCGATCCGACGCCAGACGTCGTCGAGTTTGGTCTTGACCTCGGGTCGTTCGGTGACGTTGAGAACGAGGTCGTCGTCTTCGAACCGGACGTTGATCTCGTCGACCTCGCGACGGTAGACGTTCGTCCGTCGATGCTCGTCGGAGAGCACGCGGTCGTGGAGCGTCAGGAGGCCGGCTTCCGAGAGCTCTTCGATGCGACGGTAACACGTCGCGATGGGGATGTCCAGCATGTCGCTGAACTCCTGTGCGGAGTGTGGCTGGTACGCAGACCGAAGAATGTCTGGGTTGTAATCGTTCCCGAGTGCCGCGAGTGTCCGATCGGGCTCCATGAGTAATTTCATGCATGATACCGACTAATGTCAATGTATTGGTTGTGGAGCTGACGTGTGCGTGTCTGCGGTCGTCGATTCGGGCCCGCGTTCAGTCCGTCAGACGAGAGTCAGGGCCCGATGGGCTTATTATCGTCTCAGGAGAACGTGAACTATGCCACCGGGTGGGTCGCGCGACGACGAGGGTGTAGTCGACCCCGAGGACCTCGACATCACGGAGAACGAACAGGTCCAGGAGCTACGCGAGGGGCAGTACGTCATCGCCACCGACAGCGCGGCTGACGATTTCGCCGACCTCCGTGCGGACATCCGGGCCGAACTGGCAGCCGAGCAAGCACCGGCTTCCGACCCCCGGTCGGCGCTCGTCGACCACCTGGAATCGCTCTCGGTCGCCAACGGCTTCGTCGTCGCCGGGCGATTCGACGGCGACGTCCACGTGAACGAGCGCGCCTCGGACGATCCGGGCGCGGTCTTCGGCGACCTCCTCACGTGGTACGCGGTGCACGTCGACGGCGACACCCCGGTTCCGGAAGTGCTCGGCATCCTCTGCCTCGCCGGTGAGGTCCAGGTCCGGTATCCGGCCCGAACGCTCGTCGACTTCCTCGGGGTCCACGACCTCTCGCCCGACGACTCGATTCGGGACCTCCTCGAGACGGTTCGTGAAGACGGGCTCGTGCTGCCACCGGACGACGCGGCCCGCGAGTGACCTCCAGATTAGAAATCATCTCTGATATTCAGTGGGGAGGCTTTATGCCTCGTTTTCGGGAATCCAGATTGTATGGCTAGCACAGTACTGGTCGTCGACGACTCTGCGTTCATGCGAAACCTACTGAAACAGCTTCTCGACGGCGAGCACGAGGTCATCGGCGAGGCCGAAAACGGCGTCGAAGCGGTGGAGATGTACCGCGAACTCGACCCCGACGTGGTGACGATGGACGTCGTGATGCCTATCAGAAACGGTATCGAGGCGACGACCGAGATCAAAGACCTCGACCCGGGCTCGTCGGTCATCATGTGCACGAGTGTCGGGCAGGAAGAGAAGATGCGCGAGGCCGTCGAGGCGGGCGCGGACGGGTACATCACGAAGCCGTTTCAGAAGCCGAACGTGCTGCAGGCAATCGACGACGTCGCGAAGGCGAAGGTATGAACCTCGACGTCCACGCGCTCCGGACGTTCAGTCAACTGGCACACTCCGGTGCCGAGACGGCCGCGTGGTCGCTGTCGGAGTTGACCGGGATCGAGACGCACGTCAACGTCACGAAGGTCGAACTGGAGACGGCTTCGGACGTCGAGTGCGAGTTCCGCGAACACGACTTCGTGAGTATCCGTATCGGGTTCAGCGGCGGGCTCGAGGGACGGACCATCCTGGCGTTCGACCGCGAGAGCGCGATGAACGTCGTCGAGGCGATCCTCCCCGGAGCGACCGCGGGCGACGAACTCGCGACGTCGGGGCTCAAAGAGGTCGGGAACATCATGCTCGGCGGCTTCATCGACGGGTGGGCGAACCACCTCGAGACGACCATCGACATCACGACGCCGACCTACCTCGACGTCGACAGCGACGGGCCGCTCGACGACTTCAACGTCTCGAAAGAGGGGTTCGGGGGCGAGAAAGAGCACGTCCTCGTCTTCCGGAATCAACTCGAGACCGTCACCGACCCGGTCACGTTCTACCTCTACATGGTCCCGACGGCGGGGTCGATCGAGACCATCGTCGACACCGCGACCGACGCCGAGGAGGCGCTTCCTATCGAGACGTTCACCGCGTTCAGCGATATGATCGCCGACGGTGCCGAACAGGCGTCGGCGGACATCTCGGCGATGACGGGAACCGACACCACCGTCGACGTCTCCCGGTTGAGCTTCGTCCCGATCGAGGGCATCCCGATGCAACTCGACGACGCGACACGCGTCGGAGTCGTCCTCGAGTTCGAAGGGGCTCCGAGCGGCTACATCGCCATCCTGTTCGACGAACCGTCGTCGGAACGCATCGCCTCGGCGCTCCTCCCTGGTGTGGACGCCGGGGCGGAGATGCGACAGAGCGCGATCCAGGAAATCGGTAACATCATCACGTCGGGCTTTCTCGACGGGTGGGCCAACCGGCTGGAGACGACCATCGAGATATCGCCACCGCAGTTCGTCCACGACCTCGGCCCGGCGATTATCGACCCGCTGGCGACAGAACTCGCCCAGCAGCAAGACTACGCGTTCCTCATCGACTCGACCATCCGGACGGCCGACGACGAGTTCACCTGTGACATCTACGCCCTGCCGAACGAGGAGGAGTTGCACGGCGCACTGGACCAGTTGACGGCGCGGCCAGCCTGATGGAAATCTACACGAGCGGCCCGCCGACCCGACGGACGACCGACCGCATCAAAGTCGGTATCGCCGACTTCGCGGTCGGGGACCGAGAGAGTACGCTCTCGACGAGTGGACTCGGCTCGTGCGTGGGGGTCGCACTGTACGACGACCGCGTCGGTGTCGCCGGGCTCGCGCACGCGATGCTCCCTCACGGTGAGGGAAAGAGCGACGAGGCGAAGTACGTCGACACCGCGGTCGGCGCGCTCGTCGAGGCGATGGAACGTGAGGGCGCGTCGCGTCGCCGACTCGTGGCGAAGCTCGCCGGGGGGAGTACGATGTTCGAGTTCAAATCGACGGACGAGAGCGTCGGCGACCGCAACGTCGACGCGGCACGAGCGACGCTCGCCGCGCTCGCGGTACCCGTCGAGGCGGAGGACGTCGGCGGCGACCACGGCCGCTCGCTCGAACTCGACGGGGCGACGGGGACGCTCCACGTCCGCTCCGCGTCGGCCGGCCAGCAGATGCTCTGACCCCGCGACCAGTATCAATCGAGATAACAGAGGACGTAGCTTTATGTCCGACACACTGCTCACTCACACTAACAGTCAGGCTCGCGTGAATACAATATGAACGTCAACCCCGAAGACTACGACCCCGAAGAGTTGCGGCGGATGGCAGCGGACCGACGGGACCTCGACCATCCCGAGAACCGCACTGAACAGCGCAACGGGGCGGAGGCCGGAGACCGCGTGGAGGACGCGCACTCCCGACGGAACGGGGAGGGCGACGAGCCGCACGCGCGGCACGACGGTCGCGACGGCCGCCGTGAGGCGTACGGTGAGCGCGGTCATCGCGAACCGCGAGCGCGTCCGACACCGCGCGGAACGCCGTCGAGACGCGGCGTCGCCGCGGACGCGCTCCGCTCGAACCAGCTCGAACAGCTGTTCCTCCACCAGTCGGCGATGGTCACAGAGGAGATGACGAAGCCGTATCTCGGGTCGCTCCCGCAGAAGTACGCCGCCGAACGGGTCGTCTTCGACTGGCTCGAGTTCCTGGTCCTCAAAGGCGGGTTCAAGCGGACGATGGACGCGCTCCGGTACTACCGGACCATCGACTGGATCACCGGCGACGTCGAGGACACGCTCCAGGACTACCTGGTCGGCTTCACCGACGACAGCTACGGCGGGCACGACCTCGACGTCGACGACCACCAGCTCAGTCTGCTGTACGTCGCCCGCCTCGCCTCGATGAGTTAAGTGGGTAGACACCGAGCGGCCTATCATGGCAGACGAGGACGAGCCACAACCGGACGACGAGAGCGAGACACCAGCCGACGATTCTGCGGGTTCAGACCACGAACCGACCGCCAGCGGTGCGGACGGACCGGTTCCGGTCGGTGTGAAGCTCGGCAGCACCCGAACCGTCATCTACGTCCCAGACGAGGACGGCTCGCTCCGAACCATCCGGACGCTCACCTGTCTCTCCACCTACGAGGACGCGCTCACCGGCGAGGAGCGCGTCATCTACGGCGAACAGGCCGCCCGCGAGTATCCCGACCGGGTCCGCTACATGCTCCGCTCGGGCCTCCCCGAGGACGACGAGAACGCCGACCTCGCAAAGCAGTTCTTCTCCGAGCTCGTCCAGTCGCAGGACATCCCGAGCGACAGCGCCGTCGTCTACGCTATCCCGACGATCGAGAACGAGGAGGGGCTCGGGAACCTCGCGGCCGTCATCGAAGAGAGCGGCATCGGGGACGCGCTCGTCCGGTCGTTCCCCGAGTCGCTCTGCGGCTCGATTCCGGCCCTCGGCGACGACCTGGAGGCCATCGACGAGATATTCATCGCGGTCAACATGGGGTCGACGAACCTCGAAGCGTGTGCGTACCGTCACGGCGAACAGCTCGCTCCCTTCTCGACGGGCTCTGTCACCGGAAACGAGGTCGACCGACACATCGCGAACGCGGTCGAAGAGGAGACGCAGGGGCGCGTCAACATCGACCGGACCACCGCCCGGGAGTACAAGGAAGAACACGGAAACTTCGTCGACTTCGAACCGTTCACCGACGTCATCCAGCAGCCCGGCGGCGGCAGCCACGAGTTCACCATCGAGCGCTCCGTCATGGACCCCCTCGACGACTACGTCGACGAGGTCGTCGACGAGATCGCGAACAACTTCCTCTCGGAACTGGCGAACAGCCACATCAAACCCTACCAGATCGCCCTCTCGCGGCCCATCGCTGTGACGGGGGGGATGGCCTGCATCCCGGGCATCGTCGAGGAGTTCGAGGCGCGACTCGGTGCGGAGCTGAATCGCGAGGTCGAAGCGACGGCGCCAGAGCGGCCCGACCTCGCGGCCGCACAGGGCGCACAGCGAATCGCTGGTCGACTCATCGAGCGGCGGTAACGCACGACGATGGGCGCTGACGGCACCGACTCGGCGGCGTTCGACGGCGGGGACGACGCCGACGGGTCGGACGGTGCGGTCAGCGCCGACGGAACGCCGAACATCGACGACGCGACCGGGTCGACCTCGTTCGTCTGGGAGGACGAATTCGGCGACGAGGCGGGCGAGCACGCCGAACCGACGGACGCAAACACGGGCCAAGCCGGCGGCCCGCCCGTCACGGGGCCCTCCGACGTCGACGCGGCGTCCGAGTCGGTGTCCCCCGGTGTTCGAGCGTCCGCCCCGGCCTCGTCGACGCTCGACCCCGAGCGGTACCTCCTCGCTGGTGAGTCGGTCGTCGAGCGCGTCGACGTGCGCCGCGGCTGGGTCGTTGCGACGAGTCACCGCCTCCTGGTGTTCGACCCCGACTCCTCGGGGAAGCGATTCGAGACCGTCGACCGCCCGAACGTGGTCGACGTTCGAACGACGGGCGGCGGGAGTCGCCGGGTTCGCTCGTACGCACTGCGGGCCGGCCTCTACGCCGTCGTCCTCGGCGGTGGCGGCGTCATGGCCCGCGCGCTGGGGCTGGGGACGCTGTTCGCCACAGCTCCCGGCGTCGGAAACACGCCGGGCGTCGGCGGCCTCGTCTCGGTACTTTCGCTGGTCGGTGCGCTCGTGGGACTCCTCGTCGACCTGCTCTTCGTCGGCGCGTTCGTCGCTGGCATGCTCGCGCTCGCGCTCGGTGTCTGGTACGTTCGAGGGCGACAGCCGACGCTCGTCGTCGAACGCGCCGGCGAGGAGGCCCTCGAACTCGACCTCCCGTCGTCTGCGGTCGGACGCCGTGCCGTCGAAGGACTCGAGCGGGCACTCGACGCGGAACTCGCGGTGAACCGCGCGTGAGCCGCGACCGAGGCGCGGACTAGGACTGTTCGGCGCGGAACGTGACGACCTGCTCGCAGCTGGGGAGCGCCGTCATCGCTCCCGGGGCCGTCGTCGTCACCGCGGCGACGGCGTTGGCGAAGCCGAGGGCCTCGTCGAGGTCGGCCCCCTCGACGAGTGCGGCGACCACCCCGGCGGTGAAGGCGTCGCCCGCTCCCGTCGTGTCGACCGGGTCGACGGTGTAGCCGTCGTGGAACGTCGCCACGGCCGCCTCGGTCCACGGTGCCTCGGCCGTCGCCGCGGCGAACGAGCCCGCGTCCCCGAGTGTCAAGAAGACCGTGTGTGGGCCGCGGTCGAGAAGCGCCTCGGCCGTCGCCTCCGGTCCGTCGTAGGCGATGTCGGCCTCGGCGAGGTCGTCCGGCGTCACCTTCAGGACGTCCACCTGTGGCAGGAGGTCGTCGACCGTCTCGGCGAACGAGCACTCGTCTCCCGCCCACAGCTCCGGGCGGGCGTTGGGGTCGAACGAGACCGTCGCGTCGGCCGCCTGTGCACGCTCGACCAGGTCGAGCGTCGCCGTCCGCGCGGGTTCGTCCGCGAGCGTCACACCGCCGACGTGGACCCACTCGACCTCCGCGAGCGTCTCGTCGTCGACGGTTCCGGGCTGCAGTCGGGTGTCGGCGCTCTCGTGGCGGTGAAAGGAGAACTCGCGCTCGGCCTCCTCGCCGAGGCTCACGAACGCGAGGCCGGTCTTCGCCACCGGGTCGGTCTCGACGTAGGTGTCGGCGAGGCCCGCGTCAGCGAGCGTCTCCCGGAGGTGGTCGCCGAAGGCGTCGTCGCCGACGCGCGTCCAGAACAACGGGGCGGAATCGAGGTGTGCGAGGCCGACGGCGACGTTCGCGGGTGCCCCGCCGGCGCGGCGGGAGAACGACTCGACGGCCGCGAGCGGTCCGGTCTGTTCGGGGATGAAGTCGACGAGCGTCTCGCCGGCGACGAGAACCTCCTGCGTCATGGCAGGCGCTTCTGTCGGCACCTAATTGAAACCTCCTGCTTCCCGTTCGCCACCCCACGCGCGAGGTTCGCGGACGTTTATACGAACGCGCGACTCTGTCCAGCTATGACCCGCGACCCGCTCGCCCCGTTCGACGACGCGGTGTTCGCCGCGGTCGCCGAGGAGTTCGACACCTCGACGGCGGCGCTTCGGGACCTCGTCCGCCGACAGCAGGAGGCGGTTCGGCGCCTGCCGGGCGTCGACGACATCGTCTACGAGTGGCGCAGGGGGTTCCCGAACGACCCGGTGGTCGAGCGGCGACAGGAGGCGTACTACCTGTCGGTCGCCGACACCGTCTGGCCGGAGTTCGCCGCCGCGCTCTCACTCGACGAGCGGGAGGCGACGCTGTTACGGACGGTCCACCGGCGTCAACTGGAAGCCACGGTCGGCGGCTCACCGACGGGTGACAGGGGAGCGATGGTGCTCACGCGCGAGTGAGGGAGGCGCGGTCACGCGTCGCGACCGGTCGCGATCAGTCGGTCGACGCCGTCGACACCGCGGGTTCGGTACTGGCCGAAGCGGGTTCGGTCTCGCGGAGGCGGACCCGAACGACCGTCCCGCGCGGGTCGTTCTCCTCGAAGCAGAGGTGACCGTTCGACCGCGTGACGATCCACTCGGTGAGCCAGAGCCCGAGGCCGCTCCCGTGGCTCAGCGGCGTCTCGGTCCCCTCGGTGAAGACGCGCCGCTCGGACTCGGGTATCCCCGGTCCGTTGTCCGCGACGGCCACCTCGACGTAGTCGACGCCGCCGACCGTGACGGGCTCGACCGCGACGGTGATCTGGGGCGCGACGCGGTCGTTGTGTTCGATGGCGTTGTCGACGACGTTCAGGATGGCCGAATCGACGAGGTCGTCGGCGAGCACCCACTGCTCGTCGGGGAGTTCTCTCGTGACGATGGCCGACGGGAACTCCTTCTGGACGGCATCGAGTCGGTCACGGATGGCGGCGGTGATCTCGAGGGGCTTCTCCACTCCGTCGGTGCTGTGGAGCGTGTAGTCGATCTTGCGCGTCTGTTCGCCGAGGTCGACGAGTGTCTCGGCCTTCCGCCTGATGACACTTGCGTGGTCTTTCGTCTCCGCGGTGACGTTCCCGTCGAGGATGAGGTCGGCGTGACCCTGGATGACGTTGACCTCGTTCCGGAGGTCGTGGCGGAGGACGCGGTTGAGTACCCGGAGTCGCTGTTCGTAGCGACGTCGAGCGGTCACGTCGCGTGCGTTCACCACGACGCCCTGGATGACCGGGTCGTCGACGAGGTTCACGCCGACGGCCTCGACGGTCCGCCACGACCCGTCGGCGTGGTGGACGCGGTACTCGACTCGTTCCTGCGTCCCCTGGTCGCTGGCACAGAGCCGGTCGAACGTCTCGCGGATGTCGGTGCGGTCTTCGGGGTGGACGAGGTCGAATGCGTCCTGCCCGACCACGTCTTCGGGGTCGTGGCCGAGCGCCCGCTCGAACGAGGGAGCGCAGTACACGCGTGTCCCGTCGGGTGCGAGGACCGTGATGAGGTCGCGGGAGTTCTCGATGAGGGCCCGGAACTCCGCTTCGGTGCGCCGCCGTTCGGTGACGTCGCGGAGCATAATCAGGTGGCCGCGCTCGTGGTCGCCCTGCCCGTCGAATCGGCTCGCCGTCGCCTCGAAGAAGCGCTCGTTACCGAACGTGTCCACAGCGAACTCCTCGCGCGACATGGTGTCGTCGACGATGCGCTGCAACACGGGGCCGTACTCGGGCAGGTCGTCGAGGTGCCGGCCCAGAAGGCGACCGTCCCCGACACCCAAGAGCCGTCTGGCGCGGGGGTTCGCCTCGACGACCCGGCCGCGGTCGTCGACGACGACGGCACCGTCGCGAAGTTCGCCGACGACGACGTCGCGAGCGATGGGAGCCACGTCGAACAGCTGGTAGCGGTAGAAGCCGACGAGGACCGCGACGGACGAGAGTCCGAACGAGACGGGGGTGACGTCGAGTCCCACCAGCGAGCGCGGGGCGGCCACCGTCGCGAGTGACGCGGCGACGGGCACCGCCGACGCGGCGAGGACGACGGCGACCTGCTGCCGGTAGAGGCGGCGCGAGCGCCTGAACTGCGCGATTAGGCAGGCGAGTCCCGCGACGGCGAGGACGGCCGTGTACACGCCGTGGAAGGCGGGAAGCGGCCCGGCTTCCGTCGAGAGCGTCGGGAGCGCTCCGAGCGTGGCGACGTCGCCGCTGGAGAGGAGGTCATGCTGGTCGGCCGTCGCCACGAGGCCGATGACGGTCCCCGGAACGACAGCCAGCAGCGCGGCCGTCCAGGGGGTGAGAAACCCGTCGTACCGCGTGTACGAGAGGGTGAACGCGAACCAGAGCGTCGTGACCGAGGCGGCCCCGAACCAGAGCACCTGGAGCCAGAACGCGCGCCCGCCCGCCGTGGTCGAGAGGAGGTAGAAACCGTAGCCGGTGGCCCACACGGCGGCCGAGAGCGCCGTCGCGGCGAACGTGAGGGGGACCTGCTGGGTGTACGAGCGCACCCGCCCGAGCGCGACGATGGCCGTCACGGCCGACACGACACCCGCACCGAAGAGGCCCCCGGCGTAGACTATCTCTGTCGTCATCTTCTCACGTCCATACTACTGACGACTGGCCTCCACAGTCACGGTCTCCTGACTGTCTGTTCGATTCGAGGTCGTGTAGTTAAATGGTGAGCTTCGAGTATCTGTTCTGATACCCTGGACCGTCGTCGTGACCGTGTTCCGGGTCGTCACTCGCGTCGCGACACCGCGTCGTGACGGGGGTCAGAGCCCCAACTGCCGACCGAGGACGAGGTGTTGAATCTCGGAGGTGCCCTCGCCGATCTCCATCAGCTTCGCGTCGCGGTAGAAGCGCTGTGGGGCGAAGTCCGTGGTGTAGCCGTAGCCGCCGAGAACCTGGACGGCGTCCTCTGCGACCTCGCGAGCCGCCTCGCTGGCGTCGAGTTTCGCGAGCGACGACTCCGTCGTGACCCGTTCGCCGGCGTCGTAGCGGGCCGCGGCCTTGTGCGTCAGGAGGCGTGCCCGTTCGGTCTTCCGATACATGTCGACCAGGGTGTCGCGGACGGCGTCGAACTCCGAGATGGGCTGTCCGAACTGTTCACGCTCGACGGCGTACTCGCGTGCCGCATCGTACGCGCCCTGTGCGAGGCCGACAGAGAGCGCGGCGATGGAGACCCGCCCCCCGTCGAGCGTCTTCATCGTCTGTTTCCACCCTTCTCCCTCGTCACCGAGGAGGCGCTCTTCGGGGAGCCGACAGTCGTCGAACCGTATCTCGCAGGTGGGCGAGCAGTTCAGCCCCATCTTCTCCCAGACCGTCGTCACCTCGAAGCCGTCGTCGTCGGGCGAGACGATGAACGTCGAGATGCCGTCGTAGCCCGCTGCAGGGTCGGTGACCGCCTTCACCAGCACCGAGTTGGCGACGTTCGCGTTCGTGATGAACTGCTTCGTCCCGTTCAGCACCCACTCGTCGCCGTCCTTCTCGGCCGTGGTCTCCATGTCGCTCGCGTCCGACCCGCTCTCGGGTTCGGTGAGCGCCCACGCGCCCATCTCGCGCCCCTCGGCCAGCGGTCGGAGCCACCGTTCCTTCTGCTCCTCGGTGCCGAACAGGTCGATGGGCTTCGAACCGAGCGAGACGTGCGCCGCGTACGAGAGCCCGATACCGCCCGAGACCCGCCCCAGTTCCTCCGTGACGAGGGCGTACATCAGCTGGTCGCCACCCAGCCCGCCGTACGCCTCGGAGACGGGGACGCCCATGACGTCCAGTCTCCCGAGTTCCTCGAAGACCTCCCCGGGAAAGCGGTGTTCGTCCTCCAGTTCCTGGGCGATCGGGGCGATCTCCGCCTCGCAGAACTCCCGGACCTGGTCTCGGACCATCCGGTGTTCCGCGGGAACCTCGAAATCCATAGGCAAGCCTTGCCAGAGCGCGAGTATAAAGTCAGCGCCCGGTGGCGTCGACGGAGCGGAGACCCGCTCCGGCCCAGTCGGCGTGTCGGGTCCCCGTCGGTGCTCGCGCGCTCTTCACCGCGCTCGCCCGCGAACTTATCACGCTTCACCTCGAACGAAACGAGCGTGGAACTGCGCCGTCTCGTCCGTGGTCGACTCGGCTGGGAACAGCTCGAACGGGTCGTCCGAACCCTCCAGAACCGTTACGACCGCGAGCAGGCGCACATCCGATTCCTCGACGCGGACAACTGGCTGTCGACGCCGATGGTGCTCGACGAGGAGCTGTTCGTCAAGGTCATCTCGCGGCAGAACTCGCTCGTCCACGCCGTCATCACCACGGGGCGGAACCTCGGCGCCTTCTCCTCGGGGACCGAGGGGTTCTTCGAGCACTTCGGAACGCCCTACGACATGGCGAAACACGAACTCGAGGCGACACGACGCATCCGGGAGCTCGGGCTGAACGCTCCCGAACCGGTCGAGGCGCTCGAAGTCGACGACCTGGGCGTCGTCGTCCTCGAGTATCTCCCCGAGTTCCGGCCGCTCGACCAGCTCGACCGCGAGGCCGAGGCGGCGCTCGCGCCGGACCTGTTCGCGGCGCTGCACACGATGCACGAGAACAACCTCGCCCACGGCGACCTCCGCGCGGAGAACGTGCTCATCCTCGACGACGAACTCTACTTCATCGACGCGACGCGGGTCCGTGCCGACGCCGCCGCGGACGCGAAGTCGTACGACCTCGCCTGCGCACTCGCCGCGCTCGAACCGCTCATCGGCGCACGGGCGGTCGTCGAGGCCGCGCTGACGGCCTACTCCGTGTCGGACCTCGTCGCCGCCCTGGAGTTTCTCGACTTCGTCAACATCCGTCCCGACCACGACTTCGACGCCGCCCGGCTGAAAGGCGAGATCGAAAAGCGTGCGTCGTGACGCCTCTGCTTACCACTCCAGCCCGCCGTTGATACCGAGCACCTGCCCGGTCATGTAGCTCGACTCGTCGCTCGCGAGATACCGGACCATCCCGACGACGTCCTTCGGGTCGGCGAACCTGTCGAGCGGGATGCGCGCTTGAATCTTCTCGCGCACTCGGTCGGGGACCTTCTCCAGCATGTCCGTCTCGGTGAACCCCGGCGCGACGCAGTTGGCCGTCGAGTCGTACCGGGCGAGTTCGAGCGCGAGCGTCCGGGTGAACGCGAAGAGCCCACCCTTCGACGTCGCGTAGTTCGCCTGCCCGTAGTTGCCCTGCTGGCCGACGACGCTCGAGATGTTGATGAGTCGCCCCGCGTCGGCGCGCTTGATGTCGTCGAAGAAGGCCTTCGTGCAGTTGAACGTCCCACCCAGGTTCGTGTCGATGACCCGGTTCCAGTCGTCGTAACTCATCTCCTCGAACTTCCTGTCGACGGTGATCCCCGCGTTGTTGACGAGGACGTCGATGGAGCCGAGTTCGTCGTGAATCTCGCGTGCCATCCGCTCGACAGCGGCGGGGTCGGAGACGTCCGCACCGACGGTGATGGCCGTCTCGCCGTCCTCCTCGATGACCTCCTTGACCGCCTCGGCGGCGGCGTCCGAGCGGCGGTAGTTCACGACGACGTCCGCGCCACACCGCGCGAACTCGAAGGCGATTTCCCGCCCGATTCCGCGGGAAGAGCCCGTGACGAGACAGGTACGTCCGGCGAGTGGTCGGGGGTCCAGTGGCTCTAGACGCTGTGTCGTCTCAGACATCGTACCACAACTGTAACGTGTAATGTGTTAACTGTTTGTACACCTCGGGGGAGCGGAGGCGGCCCGAGGAGGTTCGTGTCTCGGTCGACTGCTCGCGCGTGATGTCCTCCATCGTCGACTCGCCGGCGCTCGGCACGTGGGACGAGGGCTCCACGGCCGACGCTGACGTCGGTCCGTGACGGCGTTCAGGCTCTGACTGACGTGTACTGACGTATCACACACGTGCGATGGCCTCGAGGTCCGACTCCCGGTCGAGGCCGGAGCGACGGTCACCGGAACGCGTATTCAGATCGAGTCCTGACGCCGAGGCACCGCACACCGGACGGATTTTTTGCGGGCCCGTCCCGGTATGGGTCAGCCGTCCGCGTCGACGACCCGCTCGAACAGCGTCACGTTCCGCCGGTTGGCCTTCCAGACGACGTCGAAGAGGTCGCCGACCACGGGGACGGAGCCGACCACGGTGTCGACGGCGACGTTGAACAGCATCCGGGCGAGGACCGGCCGTGGAACGCCGCTGCGGGCCGCCTCGAAGACGATGTACAGCGAGAGGAGGCCGGCGGCGAGGTCCCCAGAGAGCGGGAGCAGGCCGATGAGCGAGTCGAGGCCGACCTTCACGTTCACGACGGGTATCGTGACCGCGTCGTCGAGGAGCGTCGCGACGCGTCGTGCCCGACGGAGTCCCGGGGGGACTGTCTCAGTCATACCCACACCACGACAGCCCCGGGTAAGGGTCTGACGCCGCGGTTGTGGGGTCACCGGGTCGTCGGAAACCCACTCTACGCACGCGTCCGACTCACGAGCGTTATCCCCACGGCCATGACGACGCCGCCGCCGACGAACGCGAGGTCGACAGATTCGCCCAAGAAGAGGACACCGAGGACCGCCCCGACGACCGGCTGGGCGAAGAAGAACACGGCGACCGTACCGGCGTCGACCGACTCTAACCCCTTGTACCAGAGGTACCACGCGGCGGCCGTCGCGGCGACACCGAGATAGCCGACCGCACCGACCACGTCGAGGGTCGTGGGGAGAGTGGAGAGCGGCCGACCCGTCACGACGAGTTCGACGCCCGCGGCGACGGCGAGCAGCGGGACGGAACAGAGGGTCGAGTAGGTCGCGGCGACCAGCGCCGAGTGCCGGCGGACGACCGGCGCGCCGAACACCGTGTACGCCGCCCACGCCGCGGAGGCGACGAGGAGCGCACCCACACCGAGCCCCAGGTCGGTGAACGCCGCGCCGACGTCGTATCGACCACCGAGGACGACCACGGTGCCGACAACAGCGAGGGCCAGTCCGACGGCCTTGACTCGCCCGACCGGTTCGTCGAGGACCGACCAGCCGAGCAGGACCGTAAACACGGGCGTCAACACGGTCAGGAGCGACCCCTGGCTGGCGCTGGTCCACGCGGTGCCGAGGAACTGCGAGACGATGGTGAGTGCGACCCACCCACCGAGCACAGTGACGGCGCGCCAGTCGGTTCGGGTGAGTGGGTCATGTCCACGGAGACGGACGACCGCGAGGAGCGTCGCGGCTCCGATCGCGACCCGGAGAAACCCGAGGGTTACCGGGGGAATCCGTGAGAAGCCCCACGCGGAGACGACGTACATGCCGCCCCAGAGAGCGGCCGCCGCGAGGGGAAAGAGGGCGTACGCGTTTCGTCGCGCTCGACTGCTCACCCCCCGAGGTAGAGTTTGGAGACCTCGGGGTTGTCGAGCAGTTCGCCCGCCTCGTCCTCGTAGGCGACCGTGCCCTGGTCGAGGACGTATCCGCGGTCGGAGATACCGAGCCCCTTCTTGGCGTTCTGTTCCACCATGAGGATCGCCGTGTCCAGTTCGTTGACGGCCGTCACGTGGCCGAACACCTCGTCGGCCGTGTTGGGTGCCAGCCCGGCCGAGGGCTCGTCGATGAGCAACACGTCGGGTTCCATCACCAGGGCACGGGCGAAGGCGAGCACCTGCCGCTGTCCCCCCGAGAGTGTCCGTGCGTTCGCCGCCCGCTTCTCGTCGAGGAGCGGGAAGCGCTCGTAGAGGCGGCCGATGACGTCGTCGAGTCCCGACGACCGGGCGACGCCACCCATCCGAAGGTTCTCGTCGATGGTCAGCGATCCGAACACGTTGTCCGTCTGGGGGACGAAGCCGATTCCCTCGCGGACGATGTCCTCGGGAGCCATCCCTCCGATGTCGTCGCCGTGGTAGCTGACCGACCCCTTCCACGGCGTCAACATCCCGAAGGCCGTCTTCAGCACGGTCGACTTCCCGGCCCCGTTGGGACCGATGAGACAGACGATTTCGCCGGCATCGAGGTGGAGCGTGAGGTCGTCGAGGACCTGCACCTCGCCGTAGCCGCTGTCGACGTTCGTCAGTTCGAGCACGTGTTCGCTCATGGGCTCCCTCCGAGGTAGGCGTCGATGACACGGTCGTCCGTCTGGACCTGTTTGGGGGTGCCCTCCATCAGGACACTCCCCTGGTCGAGGACGATGACCGGGTCGGCGAGCTTCATCACGAAGTCCATGTCGTGTTCGATGAGCAGGAAGGTGGTGCCCTGCTCGTTGAGTCGACGGATCTGCTCGGCGAGCTTGTTCCGCAGCGTCGGGTTCACCCCGGCGGCGGGTTCGTCGAGCAGCAGGAGTTCCGGTTCGGCCAGCATCGCGCGAGCCAGTTCGACCAGCTTCATCTGACCCCCCGAAATCTTGGTCGCCGGCTGGGTGGCGAGGTGGTCGATCTCGAACTCTTCGAGGATGCGCTCGGCCTGCTCGAGGTTCGCCCGCTCACGTTCCTCGACCGCGCTCGGGTTGAGAAACAGGTTCCGGAACGACTCGCCGGGCTGGTTTCGCGGCCCGACGAGCATCGCTTCTCGAACCGTCATTCCTTCCAGTTTTCGGGGGGTCTGGAACGTCCGGATGAGGCCGTAGTCGGACACCTCGTAGGGCTCCATGCCGGTCACGTCGACGCCGTTGACCCTGACCGACCCGGCGTCGGGCATGTAGAAGCCCGAGACGAGGTTGAACAGGGTCGACTTCCCGGCGCCGTTCGGCCCGATGAGGCCCGTGATGGTGCCACGCTCGACGGAGAACGTCGCGTCGTCGGTCGCGGTCAGCGCCCCGAAGGACTTCCGGAGGCCGTCGACCTCGAGGACGAGGTCTCTGCCGCCGTCTGCAGTCGGCCGGACGGCGCTCGTCTCCGTCGTCTCACGGTCGCCGACAGCCGTCGTGTCGGCGTCAGTCATCCTTCCCTCCCATCCTGGCTTCGCGGACGCCGGAAGTCGGCTGGTCGGGTGCCTCGTCGACGACGCTCGGCCAGATGAGTTCTCGCTGTGGCGGCAGGATGCCCTGCGGCCGGTAGCGCATCAGTACGACGATGAGGACGCCGATGAGCAGGATGCGCAGCGGTGCCACGTCGACGGGAATCCACTCGAAGCTGTTGAGGAAGCGGGTCCCCTCGCGGATGGTGACGATGACGATGCCCCCGAACAGCGCGCCGCGGTTCGACCCGCTGCCGCCGAGGATGACGGCGACCCAGACGTAGAAGGTCGTCACCGGGTCGAGGTCACTCGGGCTGACGTAGAGGTTCAGATGCGCGTAGAACACGCCGGCCAGCGCCATGATGAGACTCCCGAGCACGAACGACTGCATCTTGTACCGGTAGGTGTGCTTGCCGAGCGCGCGCGCCAGGTCCTCGTCGCCCCGGATGGTCCGGAGGACGCGCCCCCACGGCGAGCGATGTGCCCGCCGGAGGATGGCGTAACTCCCCGCGACGAACGTGACGACGACGACCACGTTCAACAGCGCGCTCCAGAACGGCTCCTCGAAGACGAGTCGCGTCCCGGGGAGCGGCTGGAGGAAGATGCCTGGCAGTTGCTGTGGCAGGGTTTCGAGCACCGGCCACCCCTCGAAGAACGTCGGGATGCCACGGACGCCGGCGCTCCCGTTCGTCACCTCGCGTTCGTTGAGGACGATGAGTCGGACCACTTCGGCGAGGCCGAGCGAGGCGATCGCGAGGTAGTCCGCCCGCAGGCGCAGGGTCGGGATGCCGATGGCGACGGCCAGTATCGCAGCCAGCACCAGCGCAGCGACCAACCCGAAGATGGGCAGGAACTGCCCGGCAATCGGCGACGAACTGGCGCTCATCAGCGCGGTCCCGTAGGCGCCGAGGCCGAAGAAGGCGGCCACGCTGAAGTTGATGAGCCCGGTGAACCCCCACTGGGAGTTCAGGCCGAACGAGAGCAGCGCGTACATACCGGCGAGACCGACCAGGTACAGGAAGTACGCGGGCGCGAGCGCCCCGGTGAGCAGGCCGAGGACGAGCAACACGGCGAAGGCAGTGATGGCGGCGACGACGCCTCGTTCGGGGGTCGTGAGGTCCGCCCAGTACCCCCGTGGGTCGCTGAGAGCGCTCATCTCAGGCGCCCTCCCCGGCGATGCCGCGCGGCCTGATGAGCAGGACCGCGACCATGATGACGAACGCGATGGCGTTGGCGTACTCGATGCCGATGGGGATGGCGAACGTGTCCGGCACGAGCGGCAGGAGTTCGCCCAGCTGTCCCAGCACGGGCGTCAACTGGTTTATCATCCCGATGAGGAAGCCGCCGAGCATCGCCCCGTAGACGGAGCCGATGCCGCCGAGGATGACCGCGGCGAAGATGAGAAGCAGGAGGTTGAACCCCATGCGCGGCGAGAGCTGGTTGTACAGTCCGAGGAACACACCACCGGAGCCGGCGAGGCCGGCACCGATAATCCACGTCCAGAGTTTCACGCGGTCGGTCCGGATGCCGCTGACGCGCGCGAGGTCGGGGTTGTCCGCCATCGCCCGCATCTTGCGCCCGAGGTCGCTGTACTGCAACAGCGTGTGCAGCCCCCCGACGAGGACGAACGCCGTGACGACGATGGCCACGTCGTGTTGCGTGACGCGGATACCGTAGGGCAACAGCGCCTCGATGGGGCGCAGCGTCTGGACGTCGTAGCGCGTGAAGTCCGCGCCGAAGCCCATCTGGATGATGGCCCGGTAGACGAAGGCGATACCGATAGACGTGATGAGCAGTTCGATGGAGCCGGCGTCCATGCCGTCGTAGACTACCTTCTCCGTGAGGACGGCGACGACGGCCGCCGCGACGATACCGACCACCAGCGCGACGAAGAACCCGAGCGGCAGGCCCAGGAGGCCGGCTCCGAGTCCGCCGGTCGCCCCGAACGTCACGAGCGCGGCGTAGGCGCCGACGGTCATCGTGTCGCCGTGAGCGAAGTTCGCGAAGTTCGCGATGCTGTAGATTAGCGAGAGCCCGATGCTCCCCAGGACGATGATGCTACTGAACACGAGACCGCTTGCGAGGTAGTCGAGTACCATGACCCGGTCAGGACTCGATGAAGCCGGTGCCGACGTACTCGTGGTCTTGGACCGTCTGAATCTGCAGGAAGCCCACGGGGTCACCGTCCTCGTTGAAGTCGATGGGGCCGCTGACGCCCTGGTAGTCGACGTCGCTCGGGCCGCCGCCGTCTGCGAGAATCTGGCTCGCGGCTTCGAAGGACGTGACCTGCTCACCCTCCGGACGCGACACCTCACGGACCGTCTCCTGCAGGGCCGCACCGGTGAACTCGTCGGCGGCCTGGATGGCCAGCGCGGCGTTGATGACACAGTCGTACGCGTAGGCCGACCACGAGGTCGGCTGCTCGCCGTAGGCCTCCTCGAACTCCGCGGCGAACTGCTGGTAGTTCTCCTCCTCGACGGGTGCCGACGGCACGACGATCTTCATGCCGTCGGTGCTGCCCTCCGGGGTGTTCTCGAGGACGTTGTCCCCGGAGACCGAGTCGGCACCGTAGAACTGGGCCTCGTAGCCCGAGGAGAATGCCTCGTTGACCATCGTCGCGAACTCCGCCTGATAGGTGATGAACAGCCACGCGTCGGCGCCGGCGCTGTTCATCTCGGAGACCACACTGGAGTACGACTGCTGTTCCTGGTCGTGTGGGTTGTTGTAGGCGATTTCGCCCTCGAACGCCTCGACGAAGGCGTCGGCCAGACTCTGTCCGTAGTCGTTGTTGACGTAGGTGAGTGCGACCGAGTCGTAGCCGTCGTCGGAGATGATGTTCGACAGGGCGGTAGACTGCGTGCGGCCGGTCGGCGACATCCGCAGGAGGCCGGGGAAGTCGGTGAGGCTCAGTCCCGTGGAGTTCTGACTCAGTTGGACCACGTCGGTCCCCTGGATGACGGACTCGTAGATGGCGAGCGAGACACCGGAACCCACCGCACCGATGAGGAACGGCACCTCGTCCTGGTTGACCAGCTTCTGGGCGGCAGAGACGCCACCCTGTGGTTGACTCTCGGAGTCCTCGACGGTGATTGCCAGTTCCCGGCCGTCGATACCGACCTCGTTGACCGCCGCGAGCGCGAGGTCTTTCCCGCGCTGGTTGCGCTCACCGAAGGCGGACAGCGACCCGGTCAGCGAGTCGACCATCCCGATGGTGTAGGGGCCACTCTCCGACCCCCCGCTCTCGGTTTCGGCCTCGGTTTCGGCTTCGGTCTCCTCGGAGCTGCCGTCGTCGGAGCCGCCATCGCCGCCACCGTCTCCACTGCCACCATCGCCGCTGCCCTCGCTTCCTCCGTCATCCGTGGTTCCCGCACAGCCGGCGAGGCCAGTGAGGCCGACGAGGCCGGAGAGTTTGACGAGGTCTCTGCGCGTCCAGTTTCGCATGCGAGTCGGTTTCATGGCGAACTATCACGAGCTATCCACAGCCTATCCTTATAGATGAAACCGCCCATGGTAGGGGTCTCCCGGATTCGCCCACTCTTCGGTCACGGAACCACCCGAGCTGATTATTTACGGACCGTTCGGTGGTGGATTGTATGGTAGGGTCCCCCCTTTAGAGGAGCCAGTCGATACAGTGGGGTATGATTCCGCCCATTGCGAGCAATTTCGTCGCCGGGGAGGACCCGGAGACGGCGCTCGAACACGTCCGAGAACTGAACGAGGGGGGCGTCAAGGGCATCCTCAACCTCCTCGGCGAGCACTACCAGGAACGGCCCCCCGCGGACGAGGACAGGGACGCGTACGTCGACCTCGTCGACGCCATCGACGCGGCGGGTGTCGACGCGTGCATCTCCGTGAAACCCTCACAGATCGGTCTCGACGTCGGCGACGAGGTGTTCGAGGAGAACATCGCCCACATCGTCGACCACGCGTCGCGTAACGGGGTGTTCACCTGGGTCGACATGGAGGACCACACGACCACGGACGTGACGCTCGACGCCTACGAGCGACTCGCCCGCGAGACGGACGGGATGGTCGGCGTGTGTACCCAGGCGAACCTCAAACGCACGGGCGAGGACCTGAAGCGACTGGCGCCGCTCCCCGGCAAGGTCAGGCTCGTCAAGGGGGCCTACGACGAACCCAAAGAGCTCGCGTACAAGAAGAAGAGCGAGGTCGACCGGATGTACAAGGAGTACCTCGAACTCATGTTCCGCGAGTTCGAGGGCGGCGTCGCCGTCGGGAGTCACGACCCGGCGATGATCTCGTTCGCCGAGGAACTCCACGAGGAGTACGGCACCGACTTCGAGGTGCAGATGCTCATGGGTGTTCGTGAACGCGCGCAGTTCGACCTGGCAGACGAGTACGAGGTCTGGCAGTACATCCCCTACGGGAGCAAGTGGTTCTCGTACTTCTATCGCCGGATTCGGGAGCGAAAGGAGAACGCACTGTTCGCGTTGCGGGCTGTAGTCGGGAACTGACCGCTCCAGCGACTGTTTGCGTGTTCGGTGGGTTTTCGGTCCCGTCGAGAGACGGTCGACACGAGTCGACTCAACGATGATGGACCCAACGGACGCGATGGGGACGAAGCGACACGCGCCGAAGTACCTCGCAGTCGCGGCGTACGCGCTCAGCTGTCTGGTGGTCGCTGTTGGCCTCTCACGTCTCGGCCTCGCCGGTCTTCCGCTCGTTGTCGCGCTCGTCGTCGCGGCCGGGGTGCTCCTGTGGGTCGTGTTCCTCCCGCTCTTTCGTCGACTACACCGGTCGGCGACAGACGAGTGATTCGCCCCCGTCTCACGGCGGTCCGCAAGCGACCCCTCAGGGGTCCAGTAACTTCGCTTCCGCCTTCCGCAGGTGCTCCAGCAGCGTCGTCTTCGAGACGTCGAGTTCGTCGGCCAGTTCGCGGGTCGAGACGCCGCGGGGCCACTCGTAGTACCCGCGTTCGCGCGCGAGGTCGAACACCTCGCGCTGGCTCGGCGTGAGGGTGTCGAGGCGGCGGGCGCGCTCGGAACTGGCCGACCCCGACGAGGCGATGCGGGCGACGTCGATGTCGGCTCCCTCCTCGTTGCGGATGACGTCCAGCTTCGGTTCGATTCGGTCGCGTTCGCCCGCGTAGACGACCTGCCAGTACTCGCGACCGTCTTCGATGCGACAGGGGGCGCTGTGGACGAACCCCTCCCGGACGAGCTTCGGGCAGATCATGTCGTTCGGGTCGTACTCGAGGAAGAACTCCCGCGCCGCGTTCCCCGGCGAGATGTCCCGTCCGGGCTGACCGAAGCGTGCTTTGAGCTCCTGTACGCCGCCGGTGAGGCGTGAGTCACGGATGTGTTCGAGGAGCGTCTCGACCTCGTCCGCCGACTCACCGTAGGCGGTGAACAGGCCGTTGACCGTCTCACCCGCGGCCGCCGGTGCGTCGTAGATGGCGTGTGCGAGGATTCCCCCCGGACACGCCGACGTCGCCTCGATGGCCCAGCAGTTCGGATGCCAGAGGTCCAGCGTCAGCCGCGTCCCCCCGGAGACCGTCTCGCTGCTCATGGCGGGCGTTGACGCTCGTGTGTGATGAGACTTACCATGTGATATCACCGCATCGAGTGAACACGGCCGCCGTCGACCCCCCGCAGGGGCCGGTCGCGCGGACCCTTCCATGGACGGTTGCGGATATTAATGACCGATACGCGTTCTCTCGACCATGCCAGGAGACGACGTCTACGCGCACTACATCGACGGCGAGTGGACCCAGGGAACCGGGACGGAGACGTTCGAGAGCGAGAACCCCGCGACCGGGGAGACGCTCGCGACGTTCAGACAGGGGACCGAAGACGACGTCGACACGGCGCTTTCGGCCGCCGAGGAGACGTTCGAGGAGTGGCGCGAACTCTCACACATCGACCGTGCGGAGTACCTCTGGGAGATCTACAACGAACTCCGCGAGCGGACCGAGGAGCTGGCGGAGGTCGTCACCAAAGAGTGCGGTAAGGAGATTTCCGAGGGACGCGCCGACGTCATCGAGGCGTATCACATGGTCGAGTGGGCCGCCGGCGACGCCCGGCACCCGAAGGGCGACGTCATCCCGAGCGAGATTCCGAGCAAGGACGCCTACATGCGCCGTAAACCCCGCGGCGTGGTCGGCTGTATCACCCCGTGGAACTTCCCCGTCGCCATCCCCTTCTGGCACATGGCGGTCGCGCTCGTCGAGGGGAACACCGTCGTCTGGAAGCCCGCCGAACAGACGCCGTGGTGTGCGCAGATCATCGCCGAGATGTTCGACGACACCGGTATCCCGGACGGGGTGTTCAACATGGTCCAGGGCTTCGGCGACGCCGGCGCGGAGATCGTCGACGACCCCCGCGTCGACACGGTGCTCTTCACCGGCTCGGCGGAGGTGGGCCACGAGGTGGCCTCGAAGGTCGGTGGCGAGCCCGGCAAGCTCGCGGCGTGTGAGATGGGCGGGAAGAACGGCATCGTCGTGACAGAGAAGGCGGACCTCGACGTGGCCGTCCACTCCGCGGTGATGAGTTCGTTCAAGACGACGGGACAGCGCTGTGTCTCCTCCGAGCGGCTCATCGTCCACGAGGAGGTGTACGACGAGTTCAAAGCGCGCTTCGTCGACATCGCCGCGGACGTCGCCGTCGGCGACCCCCTCGACGAGAGCACGTTCATGGGGCCGCTCATCGAGGACGCACACAGAGAGAAGGTCACGAAGTACAACGAACTCGCGGAGACGGAGGGCGTGAACGTCCTCGTCGACCGGACGGAACTGGGGGCCGACGAGATTCCCGACGGTCACGCCGAGGGCCACTGGGTCGGTCCGTTCGTCTACGAGGCCGACATCGACGAGGACCTCCGCTGCACCCACGAGGAGGTGTTCGGGCCGCACGTCGCCCTGCTGAAGTACTCGGGTGACATCGAAGACGCCGTCGAGTACCACAACGACACCGACTACGGCCTCGCGGGTGCGATTATCTCCGAGGACTACCGTCAGATCAACTACTACCGTGACAACGCCGAGGTGGGACTGGCCTACGGCAACCTCCCCTGCATCGGTGCCGAGGTCCACCTGCCGTTCGGCGGCGTGAAGAAGTCCGGGAACGGCTACCCGAGCGCGCGGGAAATCATCGAGGCCGTCACCGAGCGCACGGCGTGGACGCTCAACAACTCCAAGGACATCCAGATGGCGCAGGGCCTCTCGGCGGACATCAAGACGAAAGACGACTGAGCGTCGGGCGGCTGTGTCCGCTATCGGTGGTCGCTACCGCGGTTCTCGGTCTCTTCTCACGACGTGTCGTTCACCGCTCTCGCTCGGGACAGGCGAGCGCCTCTCGGCGACGGTGACTCACGAGGCGGTGTTACAGGTCACGACGCACCGCTCGGCGAGTGAATCAGCACACGCAACGAAACGGGAGGCGAGGTGGAGTGAACCGGATGTGCGGCCGACTCCCTGCCGGGCTCAGGGAACGTGGCCAGACGGTCCGGGTCGAGTTGCCACAGTAGACCCCGATACTGTGGCGGTGGCGCGGCGGATTTGTTGAGTGCCAACTTCGACGAGAAAAGCGTCGTCCGTTGGCAATAGCGGCTACGAGGAGCAACGAGTTAAACCCACCGACCGCGGCCGAACGTGTGGGTGTCGGTTCCGAGGCGAGTTCGGCGCGGTCAGTGCCGGTGTCAACGCCGGCGGTCCTCCCACGCGGGGAACTCGTCTCGGACGCTCTCGACCCGGTCCGGCGTCACCTCCGCGGTGACGAGTGCGGGATCGTCGCCGGCGCTCGCGAGGGTCGTCCCCCACGGGTCGTAGACGGTCGACCGACCGAGGAGCGTCCCCTCGTCGAACGTCGCAGAGCCGTTGACCGTCGCGACGTACGAGAGGTTCTCGATGGCGCGACTGCGCGAGAGGGTCGTCCAGTGTTCGACTCTGGGGTACGGCCACGCGCTCGGAACGACGACGAGCGTCGCACCCGCCGCCGCGAGGTCGCGGTAGAGTTCGGGGAAGCGGAGGTCGTAACACGTCGTGAAGCCGAGGGTGAACCCCTCGAAGTCGACCGTCAGGAGCCGCTCACCGGGCGTGAGCAGTCGCGTCTCGGCGGAGCCGTAGCCGAAGAGGTGGTGTTTGCGGTAGATGCCTCGCCGCGTCCCGTCGCGGTCGAAGAACACGGCCGTGTTCGCGAGCCCCTCGTCGGCCGGGACGTCGATGCCGACCTCGGCCGAGGCGGCGAGGTCCTCGACGATGCTCCCTGCGAGCAAGCCGACCTCGTGTTCCGCGGCGAGCGCGCTCATCTCCGAGAGGGTCGGCCCCTCCACACCTTCGGCCTCGCGTGCGTACGAGTCGAACGCGAAGTAGCCGACGTTCCACAGTTCGGGCAGGGCGACGAGGTCCGCACCGCGCGAGGCGGCGCGCTCGATGGCGCCGGCCGCCCGCCGCCTGTTGCCGTCGACGTCTCCGGCCCGTTGTTCGAGCTGGACGAGTGTGAGCTGCATCTCAGGCGGTGAGTTCGAGGTCACGACGCAGTGCCTGTTCGAGGTTGCGGAGCTCGCGGTCGAGGTTCTTCTTGAAGAACCGCTCGACCCCGGGGAGTCGACCGTCGACGACGAACTCGTTCCGGAGCCGACAGCTGTCGTCGTCGACCGTCTCGATGGTGTGCTCGCCCGTGACGCGCATCACCGACGACTTGCCGACGAACTTGACGTAGCGGGGCGGCTCGACGACGATGTCTTTGGTCTCCACCTCGGCCGTCTGGCTAATCACGGGGATGGGAAGTGCGATGTGCCAGGTCGCTCGCCTGCCGTCGTCGGAGACGTCGAACCGTTCGACGACGCTTATCGCCTCGGCGCGTTTCCCGGGGTCGGAGATGAACTCCCAGACGCGCTCACCTGGAGCGTCGAACTCGAAGGTCCGCTGGACACGGACTGTCATACCTCAGTATCCGTCGGCGTCGATAAAAAAGCGCGGAATCGTCGTGAAGACACGGAGGAAGCAGCACCGAGCGGTGCGTCCGACGAGGGCGTCAGGAGGGGGTGACGCGCCAGGTCGTCGACCGCGCTCGGCCCCACTTTTCGATCTCGACCTCTTCGGACTTCTCGGCGAGCGTCGGCAGGCGCGCCCCCACCTGCTTCGCCGAGAGTCCGATGGCTTCGGCGATGTTCTTGGCACGGAAGTATCGCTCTCCACACGAGACACTCTCTCGCAGGTAGGCGACGATCCGCTGCTCTTCCTCGGTGTATTCAGTCATCGTCGAACCTTGGGCTCAGACGTTATTAACGGTTGCTTGTCGGCTACCAGTCCGGAGAATCAGTCCCTCGTCGCTCACCAGTACAGCTGGGTGAAGACGACGGCGAGCATGGCGGCGACCATCGCCAGCGCGAAGCCCCACGCCTTCGTCATCTGTCCCGGGCCGGCGAGCATCACCGCGGCACCGACGACCGTCAGGAGCGACAGCACCACCGCGAACCCGATTCCCTTGTCCGAACCGACAGACGCTTGCATACTCTGGGAGAGCGCGAGTGCCTACTTAGTTCATTCGACACCGCGCATCCCCGTCACCGGTCACGCTTTCCGTCGCCACTCCGAGAGTAAAACAACGATGAGACGCTGGACCGTCCGCGCGCTCCACGCGAGTGCGGTGCTCGTCTCGTTCGCGCTCGTTCTCGAAGGGCCCGACCTGCTCCTCTTGGGTGTCCGTGACGTCCGTCTCTGGCTGCCCGTCGGACTCGCGAGCGGCCTCCTCACGCTGCCGCTCCTGTGGTGGGCGGGTGTCGGGTTCACCCCACCGTGGACGTGGCCGTACTACTCGGCCGACACCCCCCACCGGCGTGTCGTCGGCTACCACCTGACCTGCTGTGTCCTCGGGGCCTGGCTCTGGACGGCGCCGGCGCTCCGCGTCGTCGCGTGGGTCCACGAGCGGCGTGGTGGAGCGGTCGCCCCGGGAACGGTTCCGGACGACGTCGGCTCCGTCGCCGTCGGCCTCGTGCTCGCGGCACTCTCGTTCTGCCTCCCGGCGCTCGTTCTCGTCGTCCGCCTCTCGGCGTTTCGCACGTCAGTCGACCTCCACGAGGCACGCGCGAGCGACCTGTTGCGCCCGGCATCGCTCGCGGTTGGGAGTTATCTGCTCACCGCCACCGTCGTCACGCTCGCCACCGTCGTCGTGACGGCCGCGAGATAGCAACGCCCACAGGGGGCGGGGCTGGGACTGGGAGCGGGACCGCGAGTCAGATGAGCGTGACGTGCTCGGACTCCTCGTTGAGCGCGAGGTTCGCCGCGATTTCGGCGTTCCGCATCGCGTACTGAGCTGTCTGCTGGAGGCTGACGAGCACTTCGCGCACCTGCAGGAGCTTCTGGTTCTCCATCTCCGGGAGGTCGTCGAGGATATCCCGTTCGCGGTCTTTTAGATCGCGGAACAGGTCGCGGACCTCGATGGTGAGGTCGTAGTCGCGGTCGACGACGGCGCGCACCGCCGTCGCGGTGATGTCGTCGACCTGGTCGGTGAACTCGCGGATGCGCCGCATCGTCGCCGAGTCGACGTCGAGGGTGTGGTCCTCGGCGTTCAGACAGATGTTGGCGATGTCCTCGGCGTTGTCCGCGGTGAGTTCGAGGTTCTTCGCGACGGAGCGGTAGCCGATGAGTGGGAACCCCTCCTCGAGACCGACCGCACGGGCGAGACTCGGGTTCTGGTACGCCGTGAAGATGAGTCTGAGCAGGAGGACGAATATCTTGTTCGCCTGCCGTTCGCGGTTCAGGGCGCGCTGGGCGAGGTCGGGGTTGCCGTGTGCGAGCGCCTTGACCGCCTCGCCGCGCATCGTACTCCCCGTGTTCTCCAGGCGTTCGAGAAGGTTGTCGAGCGTGAAGTCCTCGGGGTCGACAGAACATCGGATGGCGATTCGCTCTGGCGTCTCTTCGATGACACCGAGGCCCATCAACTGGGTCTCGGCCTTGTACACCGCGTTGATGTGCTCGGAGTCGAGCGCACCCTCCGACTTCTCGATGTGGATGATGCGCCGCCCGAGCACGTACTGCGCCACGATCGCGCGTTCGAGCGCGTTCGCGTTCAGTTTGTCCGCGCGGATGACCGCCTTCGAGTCTTCCGTGTTCGCGGACTCGGGCAGGACCGTGAGCGTTCCTTTGCCACCCATCCGTAACGACACCTCGTCACCTTTCTCGACACCGTGTTCCTTCGCCCATTCCGCCGGGAGCGTCATCGCGAGCGTCGACGGACCGAGCCGCTGAACCTTCCGCGTCTCCATATGTCCACCTATACCCCTTCAATAACCTTAATCTTCACCATATTGCGATTATACAACATTATCTTACAGGGAGAACCAGTGCGAGAGGGAATCACATAGTCACTTCACTAGACCGTTCTGGTGGGGGTGGCGTACTCGTCGGCCGCCGCGCGGCAGCCGCTCGCGGACTCAGACGATCTGCATCATCCGCTGTTCGACGCGGCCGACGCGCACCCGTGTCCACCCGCGGAGGTCGTCGTCGAGGTCGGGGTCGTCCGTGTCGACCCGGAGGACGCCGATGTCGTCGAGTTTCGCCCGCGAGGCGACGATCTGGACGTCGCAGTGGCGGATGACCGCTGGCGAGAGCTGGGGGTTCCCACGACCGAAGACGAACCCCTGGCCGCCGATGGGCGAGACGACGACCACGTTCTCCTCGCCGAGCGCCGCGAGAATCTCCCGTTCGCTCCCGTCGCGGACGAGCACCTCGCCGTCCCGCCAGACGTCGACGCCCAGGGGCGACCCCTCGAAGCCGAGCGCCCGTTTGACCGCCCCGACGGTGCTGCCCGGGCCGAGGACGTAGGTGACGCCCTCGCGGACGCTGGCGGCAACGCCCTCGGCGAGCGCTTCGACGGAGCCACCACCCGTCTGTTTCGACGACTGGAGGTCCTCTGCGACGGGGACCCACGCGACGGCGCGGAGTTCGGGGTGGACCTCCCCCTCACGATACTCGTCCTCGTCGATGTCCATCACCTCCCGCTCTTCGACCCGCGTGAACGTCGCCGCGATGACCGCGGCGTCCTCCGGGGAGACGGCGAACACCGACGAGTACACCTTGACCCCCGCGGGGACGCCGAGCATCGGCGTCTCGGTGCCCGAAAGCGCCGCCGCCACGTCCGCGGCGGTGCCGTCGCCGCCGACGAACAACACGAGGTCGACGTCGGCGTCACAGAACGCCTCAACGGCACACCGGGTGTCACGCGCGGTCGTCTCCTCGCCGGCGGGGGCCCCGAGCACCGTCGGCTCGAACCCCGCCGCGCGAACCGCGTCAGCGCCCATCGACCCACCCCACGTGAGGACTGTCGCCTCGGGCGTACGCGCAGCAAGTTCGTCGAATGCTCGCCGGGCACGGTCGGGCGCGCGCGGCTCCGCGCCGCGCGCGAGTGCCTCTGCGACCTTCCCGTCAGTCCCTTTCAGTCCTACTCGTCCGCCCAACCCCGCGATGGGGTTGACGACGACGCCGATGCGCATACAGGAGAGTAGAGAGAGGACGGACAAAAGGCCGCGGGGTCCGAGCCGTCACCGTGTGCGACGGCTTCGGTCACCGGAACCGCCACGGTTATGCGGGGCGGGCAGGTGCGTTCGAGTATGAACCCAATCGTGCTGCAGGAGGCCGCAGAACAGGCGTTGCCCATCGGGGCGACGGGGACCGCCGTGCTCGTCGCGAGCCTGCTCGTGACCATCGCGTGGTTGCTCTATCTCGGTCGCTGACCGGCCTCACCCGCCGTCCGTCATCGGACTGACTCGCTCTCGGAGCCACTCGGCCGCGGCACCGACCTCCGCCTCGCTGGTACCGGAGAGCTTCAGGCGGACGGACTCACCGGGGTACGACCCCACCCTGACCGCGAACTCCGCCTGCACCTCGTCCATCACCGGAATGAGCGACGACTCCGGGTCGGGCGTCTCGACGACTTCGGTGTAGGTCCGTTCGCCGGAGAACTCCGCTTCGACGGCCTCGAACATGGCCTTCATCTCCGTCGGAACGCCCGGCAGGACGTACACCGACTCGACGACCGCGCCCGGGGCGACGCCCTCGGTGTTGGGGAGCATCCGCGCCCCGCTCGGGAGGTGGGTCGTCCCCTCGACGAGGTCACCGGCCTGATAGCCCCCGTGGGTCGTGAGCCACTCCAGCGCCTCGTCGTGCTGTTCGACGGTCCGCCCCACCGCGGCGGCGACCCCCTCCATCGTGACGTCGTCGTGGGTGGGGCCGAGCCCGCCCGTGATTACGACGGCGTCGTACTCCGCGCGGTACTCGTTGACGACGCGGGCGATGTCGGCCACCCGGTCGGGGACCGTCGTGACGCGTTCGACCCGGACGCCTCGGTCAGTCAGGCGCTCACAGAGCCACGTCGCGTTCGTGTTCACCGTGTCGCCGGCGAGGAGTTCGTCCCCGACGGTCACGACTGCTACTCGCATACCCGGCGTACGAACCCGACGGTAAAAAGCACGAGGCGACGGCCGCGTCACCGGGTTGTCGGGGAGACGATACGTTCCTCTGCGGGTGCCGAAGTCAGGACCTGTCGCGTTCGGCTTCGAGCGTGGTGAGCGCGTCCTGCAGCGTCTCGACGCGAGTCTCGTACTCGCCGAGGAGCAGGTCGGCCGCCTCCGCGACGCCGACCGGCGTGAACCGTTTCGGCGTCGTGTCGTCGATGTCGACCAGGCCGGCCTCCGACAGCTCCTCGACGGCGTCGTACACCCGGGTCCGTGGGACGTCGGCCGCGCGGCTCACCTCGACGGCGGTCCCTCCCGAGAGAGTCGTGAGTGCGACGAACGTCCGTGCAGCGTACAACCCGAGACCCAGTTCGGTGAGCTGTGCGACTGCCTCCGCGCGCGCCTCGCTATCCGAGTCGACAGTCATGGCTGTCGGGAGCGGGGATGCTAACGGCGTGGAGGGCCGAACACCGCGGAGGGGTCGGAGAGCGGGTGCCTCTGCGTCTCATACCTCCACGTTTCAAACACGGTCTCAAAACAGTTTGTGAGTTTCCCCGTGACACCGACAGTTACTCGCTGACAGATGTACGAATCCAAACCCCTCGGACGACTGGCTGGAGATCCGACACCTCGACACGGGGGTGTCACTCGAATACTCACAAAGCTTTACACGGCACTGCGGCCCACTGCCACTGCGGGCAGAGCCGCAGTCGGCGATTCTCTCCCTCCCCCACCCCACACGTCGTCGGTACGCGCGGCGGGAGTCTCTCCCCTCGTGCTCGCGTCTCTCCCGTCTTTCCGTTCGAACCAGTCCAGGTGACGAGTCGTCCCACCGCGGCGGACGGACGAGTCAGCAGTCCGCCGCCGCGCTCATCCCATGCCCGGCGGCGGGCCGTCGTCCTTCTCTTCGACTTCGACGTCCAGTCCCATCTCCTCGCGGAGTTCGCGGAGTTCCTCGATCTGACGCTTGTAGTAGAAGGCCCCGCCGAAGCCGATGATGAGCGAGACGGCGGCGATAGCCCCGAAGATGGGGATGTCACGCTGGAGGTAGTACTGCACGGTGACGCCCCGTGACGTGACCTCCTCCCACCGGATGTGGGTCTGCCCGTCGATGGTCTCCGCCGTGGACCCGCGCGGCGAAACCGTTCCGAAGACAGGGAGGTCGACCCGGCGGTCCGGCGGGAGCACCACCTCGTACGAGCCCTCGACGAACACCGGGAGGCTGAACCGCTTCGGGGTGGCACCCGCGGTGAACGCCAGCTGTCCCCCCTCGGTGGTGCCGTTGGGGAAGGTGACGGTGACGACCTCCCGCGTCCGGTCGATGCCCCCCCCGCGCGCTTCGAGTTCGGACCCCGTGAGGACGGTACCGTTCGGGTAGCGATACCGAACGGCACGGACGTTCAGGGGGTTGCGCCCGCCGAAGCCGTCGCGTCTGAACAGTTCGATGCTGTCCCGTTCGGAGACGTTGTAGACGCCGCGGAACGACGAGTCTGTCTGGATGGCGATGTGGACGTCACGCGTGGTGTCCCACTCGTACGGCTCGGCCGGTTCCTGGTCGAGTTGCTCCGAGGAAATCGCACCGGGGCCGAAACAGCCGGCGGTGAGCGAGAGGAGTGCGAGGGAGACGAGCGCGAGGAGATGGCGACGGTTCATCGGTTTCCGTCTACCCTAGGGGATGACGCACTTCAATTCCGCGGGAAGGTGCCGACCGATGCTCGCGAGGAGTCCGGGTGGGTCGGTTCCCTCCGCACAGACGATGCTCTGTTCGAGGAGTCCGATACGCTCGACCGTCACGATGTCCTGTGCGTGGCCGGCGCGATTGACCGTCGCGCGCGCCTCCCCTCTCGTCGTGGAGTTGACGTTGACGCGACCCTGGCCGCGCGACCAGTCGTAGAGACGGTCACGCTCGGCGTCCGACAGTCGGGCGGGGTCGCCGTAGACGAACTCCAGCGGGAGGTGCTGGACGAGGCCGAACCGGTCGCGGACCTGTGCGGCGCTCCCGCGGCCGAGGCCGAGTTCCGCGGTGGGCACGCGCACCTCCACCCCAGCGTCGAGGACGAACCCCTCGTCGTCCCACGATTCGAGCGTGCCGGTGTAGGTCTCGCCCTCGACGAGGCGGCCGTCCGACGGCACCTCGCCCCACCGCTCGCGGAGCAGGTTCCGGGCCACCGTCTCGTCCGCGCCCTCGACGGTCACGCTCACGAAGTCGTCGTCACGGACGCCGACGGTCCACTCGACGTCGAGGTCGCCGAGGTCGTCGCGGACCATCGCCTCCATCCCGTCGAGCGCACGAGAGCGGGCGTCCCCCTCGACGTAGCACTTGGTTGCGAGGACGACCATCAGCCGGTGACGTCCACGTTGAGTTCGTCTCTCAACTCTTCGATTCGTCTGTTCATCGCCTCGACGAGGCGGCCGTTCTCCATCGATTCGAGCGGCGACCCACACTCGGGACACTCGAAGCCGAAGTCCATCGCCTCGCCGAACTCGAACCGGAGCGAGCAGACCTCACAGAGGTAGAACTCGTGGGTCCGCTCGTACTCCTCTCTGTCTTCGAGCGCGTCGAGGAGGCGGTACATCTCCTCTTCGAGGTTCTCGGGGATGTTCTCGTACTTGAACGTCCAGAGGTAGGTGAGCCACCCCGAGTCCTCGTCGCGGACTCGTCGATAAGAGGCGAGGTCGTTCTCGTAGAGGATGAAGAGCGCGCGGCGCACGTCGTTGAGTTCGAGCCCCAACTCCTCAGACAGTTCCTCGTCGGTCACCTCCCCGTCCGGCGGTGCAGCGGCGACCGGCATCCCCGTCGGCCCCACCAGCTCGTGGAGGTACTTCTGGATGACCGGGTCGTTCAGCAGCTCCTCAAAAGCCATTGGACTCACATCCGCCGTTCAGTCGTTTCAAAGTTCCGGATGTGTGGTGGGCACATCGGACCGGACGCCCGAGTCGTGAGCGCCAGTCGACCGAGCGTCACGACGGTCTCGCCCGTCGAGCGAGCGGACGCCTCACTCGCCGTCGGTGTCGTTGCTGCCGCGTGAACCGCCGGCAGCGTCCCCCTCGACCACCCGCTTTCCCGTCTCCATCGGGACCACCCGCTTCTCCGCGTTCTCCCACGCTCTCGACAGCTCCCGTCCCTCGAACAGCCTGTCGAGGAAGACGGCGAGTCCGGCCACCTCCGAGTGGGGCTGGTTCGTCACGCCCACGTTCCAGTCGGCGGCGTCGTACACCTCGAACGGGACCTTCTGCGACCCGACGACGACGAGCAACGGTTCGCCGCCGTCGACGCAGGCCACCCTGACGTCGTCTTCGACGTCCTGGACGCGCTCGCCGTACATCGTCAGGTGGACTACCTTCCCGTCCCAGTCGCGGAGGACGGGCCGCCACTCGTCGAGTACCTCGACCGCGAACGGACCGCCGAACCGGGCGGTGATGTCTTCGACCGTGTCTCGCGACTGCGTCGTGTCGCCGACGAGGAGCGCGCGCTCGGCACCGAGCGCGCGGGCCGTCAGCGCGACGTGGGTCGTCATCCTGTCGTCGCGGCCGGGCCGGTGCCCGAGTCGGAGGACCGTGACCTCGGCGGGGGCGTTCTCACACATACCGCCGAGTCGGCCGTCCGAGGTTATGGGAGTTCGCTTTCGGGCGTGGCGGGGAAACGCGACGCGGACGCGAAGACCTGCTCGACGGTCTCGGGGTCGTAGGTCCAAAACCCCTCGAACGACCCCGCCGACCGCTCGACGGCGACCAGCCCGCACGCCTGTCCCGGGTCGTCGCCCCCGTCGTACGCCATGAACCAGACCGCGCCCAGTTCGCCATCGCCACCGTCGCCGTTGCTGTCGCCGTGGACGGTCACGTCGTCGACGAAGTGCGGTGTCCAGTCGGGCGCGCCGTAGACGTGGACGTCGAGCCCGCGCTCGACGAGCGCCTCGTAGACGTCGGTCTGCGCCCGGAGCTTCGAGAGCGCCTGGAAGCCCACGTCGAGCCGCCCCGTGCCGACCCGCCAGGCGCGGTCTTCGATCTCGCGCGAGGTCGCCAGCAGCTGTCGTCGGTCGAGCGTGGAGAAGACGGTGTCTGGCAACAGGGACGTGAGCTTCCGGTAGGCCGCGTCGACGAACTCGGGCGAGCCGACCTCGTGTATCCTCGGGTGGCTGAAATCGTACACCGCCGGGAGGTCGAGGCTCCCGACGTACCGGTCACCGTCGACGACGGTGAGAAACGGCTCGCCGGCACCCCGCGGGAGGAACTCGTGTTCGAGTCGGACGTGTCGCGTGTCGAAGAGCCGTTCGACGGCGTCGGGAAGCGCGGGGGCGTAGACCGTCACCGTTCGGCGTCGCTCGTCGACGCTGGCGAGGAGCTCCGCGAACGACGGCGCGATAGCCATGCTTTCTTCACTGCGAGGTTCACACACATTACACTTCCGTCGCGACCACCACCGGTTCGCGGTATCAGAACGCACTTATCCGTTCGCTTGGACGTGTGAGCCACATGGACCTCTCCGACAAGCGAATCGTCGTCACAGGCGGGGCCGGACTCGTCGGCTCGCACCTGGCGAAGCGGCTTGCACCCGACAACGACGTCGTCGTCGCCGACGACCTCTCGAAGGGGACGCGCGAACGCGTCCCAGACGGCGTCGAGTTCGTCACCGCGGACATGACCGACCCCGGCGACGTCGCCGAGGCCGTCACCGCGGACGTCGATATGGTGTTCCACCTCGCGGCGTACACCGACACGAACTACGGGAACCCGCGACAGCTGTTCGAGGAGAACACCGAGATGACGTACAACGTCCTCGAACGGATGGACGAGGTCGGCGTCGACCACGTCGCGTTCACCTCCTCGTCGACGGTGTACGGCGAGGCACCGATGCCGACGCCCGAAGATTACGCGCCGCTCGAACCCATCTCCATCTACGGCGCGTCGAAGCTCGCCGACGAGGGACTCGTCTCCACCTACGGCCACTCGTACGGGATGACCGCCTACGTCTTCCGCTTCGCGAACATCGTCGGCCCCAAGCAACGAGGAAACGTCGTCCCCGACTTCATCGAGAAGCTCCTCGAGACCCCCGACACCCTGGAGATTCTCGGCGACGGCCGTCAGGAGAAGTCGTACCTCCACGTCGACGACTGCGTCGACGCGATCTGCCACGTCGTCGAACACGCCGACCGACCCGTCAACACCTACAACCTCGGCACGCGGACGACCACCTCGGTGACGCGAATCGCCGACATCGTCGCCGACGTGATGGGGCTCGACCCCGACTACGAGTACACCGGTGGCGACCGCGGCTGGACTGGCGACGTCCCACGGATGCGCCTCTCGGTCGAGAAGGTGTCGGCGCTTGGCTGGGAGCCCGCCACCCCCTCCGACCAGGCTGTGCGGAACGCGGCCGAACAGCTGTACGAGGAACTGCGGGCCGAGTACGAACAGGCCTAGCCGCGAGCGAGACACCTTTCACCGCCTCGCACCTCTCTCCCCCTGTGCAAGTCGTCGGCTACGACACCGTCTCCGGGACGCTCCTCGTGAGTCGTGGTGCTGCCGCGGAACACGACGAGTCCGGGACGGTCGAGGCCGTCTCGCTGGACCCGGGTGCAGAGCTCTCGTGGGCCCTCGACGAGCGTCACTGTGCCGGAACGCTGTACGGCAGCGCGTCGCGGTCGCACGTCGCCTGCGACGAACCCGACGCGCCGTACTGCGCCAGCCACCGCTCGACGTGGGTCTGTGCACGCTGTACCGGGACGTGTCTCAAAGACGAGATGGACTGCTACGACGACCACGCGGTCTACCTCGCCGCGTTCGCGCCGGACGCGTTCAAGGTGGGTGTGACGAAGGCGTGGCGACTCGAGACCCGACTGCGAGAGCAGGGTGCCGACCGGGGGGCACACCTCTACACGGTCTCGAACGGCCGCATCGCCCGCGAACTCGAGGCCGAACTCGCGACCGACCTCTCGGACTTCGTCCGGGTCGACACGAAGCTCGAGGGGCTCGGCGACCGGTTCGACGAGAGCGCGTGGGAGTCACTCCTCGATGGATTCGACGTCCTCGACACGTTCACGTTCGACTACGGCCTCGACCTCGCCGAGCGCCCCGTCAGAGAGACCATCGCTACGGGGACCGTCCGGGGGACCAAGGGTCGGATTCTCGTCCTCGACCACGCCGGCAGCACCTACGCGGTCGACCTCCGCGACCTCGTCGGCTACGAACTCCGGGCGGGGAGCGTCGACCGCGACCTGCAGTCGAGCCTCGGCGCGTTCGGCTGAGCCGAGCCAACCGCTCACAGGGGAGACAACCGCTCGCACGCCGCCTTCGAGGCGTGTGGGTTTTTACGGGTGCGTCGGCGACAGGACGTATGGGCTTCGGGAGCTACGACGAGTCCGAGCAGGAACGTCAGCAACAGAACAACTCCGACAGCGAGGAGGACGGCATCAACGTCCACGAGCACGACCACGACGGCAAGGTCAGCGTCGAATCCGACGTCTCGACGGACGACCTCGTCAGCCGCCTCGGCGAGATGCGCGACGAGGACGACGACTGAGTTCGGACTCGTATTTTCCGGCTGACACGGGCGACGAGCGGCGCGTCAGCCGTTCAGTTCGACTCGCACCTCGTTCTCGGTGATGTGGAGGAACTGGATGAACTCCTCGCCGTCGATGGTGTCGTACAGCAGGACGCCGGAGGAGGCCTCCTCGCTGACGCGGTTCTGACTCCCGCCGGGGCCGGCGTCGACGGTGAGCCGGAAGTCCGGTCCGAGCCGGGAGAAGTAATGGTCGATGAGGAATCCGACCGCCTCGGAGTCGTCGTCCTTCTCGTAGTCGTCGGCGTGGTCGGCGGCGTGCTGGTCGAACGTCAGCTCCTCGGGCGCCTCCTGGTCTTTGATCTGGTTCCCGAAGTGCCACTTGTTGTCGCTCCCTTTGATGTCGATGTCCGTGTACTCCATGTCGAACGACGACGACGTGAGGTCGGCATCGAGCCGTGGCGCTCCGCTGCTGCAGTCGACGTGGATGGCCTTGCTCTGGTCGCTCGGGTCCGAGAGCACCCGCTCCCACTCTTCCGACGGCGCGGAGCTGTTGTGGCGGTAGTAGAGGGAGACGCTGAGCTCCGTGCTCCCCTTCGTGAACCCGGCGGCAGTGGCCGTGTCACACCGGCCCTGCCCCGCGAAGTGTATCTCGAACTGCTGCCCGCTCGGCCCCTGGTAGTACAGCGACCAGTGGAGCTGGTTGAACGCGTTCGAGTTCGAGGTGTCCGGGGCGAGTTGGAGGTCGAACTGCGTGACGTTGTGCTGTTTGGCCACGCTCGGCGTCTCCAGCGACTCGCCCACCCGCGGCATGTCGAACGCCCCCGGTGCGCCGGCGAGCGTCCGGAGTTCGATGGAGGCCGTCTGGTTCGCATCGTCCACGGTGAGGAAGCCTTCGGTCCGTTCGTCGAAGTAGGTCGCCCACGCCCGGTAGTGCTCGCTGTGGACCGTGACCACGACGGTGCCGTTCGTCACGGGATTGTCGTAGCTGGTGTCGGCGGCGTCGTCGTACGGCGCGCCGGGGCCGTTCGCCGTGTTCGCCGTCTCGTTCGGGAAGATACGCCTCACGTCCGTCCCCGTCGAGACGGGCGACACCTCGGCGGTGATTCGCCCCGACGCGCTCCCGGAGCCGGCGACGCGGACGAGCGGCATCGTCAGCGTCTGGTCGCGGTAGTGGAACTCGGGCGGGGAAATCATCACCGACCCGCCGTCCTGTGTCCGCCAGACGCCGCCGCCCTGATAGGCGACGACGGCGTCGCCACGGGTGTAGCGGACCGTCCCGAGCGACCGGTTGAAGATGGTCTCTTCGGAGGGCGTGGGGTCGGTGAAGTTCTTGTGCACGACGCGTATCCACCCGGCGTCGTCGTCGATCTCGTAGCTCCCGTCGCCGCTCCCGCTGAGGACGACCCGCTGACTCTGGGACTCGCCGAGGGCCGCCATCGCCCCGCGCGAGTCGAGCAGGGTCATCGCGTGCTCCGTGCGCTGCACGTCGACGGACTCCTGTGAGTCGGTCAGCGCGGTCCCGCCGAGGGCGACGACGGCGGTGACACCGATGGCCGCGATGGCGAGCATGAGCGCGACGCCGATGGTCGTCGCCTGGCCGCTCCGGTCGCGGACCAGCCGGTACAGCGCCGGTGGGCGCGGCGGCCCAGTCGCGTCCGCCGCGGTGGGTCGCCCCCGCTGTCGGTCCCGCCCCTGGCTCGTGGCGCGTCGGGGTTCACCACTGTGCTGTCGGTCCGGTCGTCGGTCGGGAGGTGTGTCGTTCATGTGTTCACTCGAAGCTGATGTCGATCAGTATCTCGCGGAGGTACACCCGGTCGGGGTTCGAGACGGTACAGGAGACGGTGTCTCCGTACACGTCGCAGTTGGCATCGTCGTATCGGCCGAGTTCGCGCTCCCAGGCCGCGGGACGCGGACTCGTGACGTTCACCATCACCGCCGACTGTGGCTCGGTGCGGGCCACGTCGAAGCCGAAGCTCTGACGCTGTCCCTCCGGACTCGTCGCGCGAACGAGGACCGTCGTCGTCCCGCCGACCGACGCCGTCTCGCCCGCCCCGCGCGTGTGCACGACGGGAAGCAGGACGCGCTCTTCTCGGAGGACGAACTCCGAGTGTCTGACGACGACTGCGCCGCCGGGGTCCTCGCGGAAGACCGCGCCGTTCGAGTAGACGATACGGCCGTCGCCGGCCTCGTAGACTACCGGCTGGATGTCGTACCGGACACTCTGTGTCGCACCCGTCGCGTTCGTCACGGTGACGTTCACCGTCGTCGTGTCGGCCAGGGCCAACTGCGCGTCGGCGACTTTCACCTCCGTCGCGCGGCTCGGCGCGCCGCGCCGGACCATGTCGTCGAAGTTGTCGCCCATCACGTCGAACGCCCGCTCGGCGTTGTTGAGCCGCTCGAAGTCACGGGTGTCCTGGAGGCCGCTGTAGCCGAAGGTGAACGTGAGCCCGACCGTCGACATCACCAGCGCGAAGATGAACACGAAGCCGAGCGTGTCGCTGACGCCGCGGTCGGTCCCCGCCATCATCTCGTCTGCACCTCCAGTGTGGGCGACGCGTCGGCGGCGTCGTAGACGACGACGAGTTCGCCGCCTTCGACCCTCCCTTCCGCGAGCGGGGTGTTCGTCACCAGCCGGAGGGAGACGGAGACGTCGACGGAGGCCGCCGAGAGCGTGACGAGCGTGACGCCACCACCCTGGTCGGAGAGCTCGATGGAGTACGCGGAACTCCCGACGCGGCGGGGCAGCGCCGACCGGACGCTGACCGTCCCGTCGATGGCGGCGGCCAGCCGGTCGGCACCCTCGACGTCCGCGACGAGCGTCTGGCCCACCACCTCCAGTTCGGAGCGGATGACCTGCTCGCGTTCGGTCTCGACGTAGCCGCCGCCGGCGAGCATCAGCCCGGAGACGAGGAGGCTCGCGATGGCGAGCGAGAGGACGTAGCCGAGCGTCGTCGAGACCGCGCGGTCGTCGCGGCCGAGCGACCACCGCCGACGAGGGCGCGCCGGGCTCATCGAATCTCCTCCGGGGCGAGCCGAACGGTCGTCTGGTACGAGACGTCCGTGCTCTCGTAAGAGATGGTGATGTCGGCTTCGTAGATGATGGCCGTCGCGAACGCCGCGCCGTTGTCGTGGTCACCGGTGTTCTCGTTGTCGTAGACGTTGTTCGAGATGTCCGCCCCCTCGGCGACCTTGATGTCGTAGGTCCCGGTCGCGTGGTCGCCGTTCTCGAAGCGCAGCCGGATGTCCTTGTCGTCGACGGCGTCGTCCGGGAGGTCGAGCAGGTCGAACGCCGGGCACGCGGTGCCGTTGATGGTCCCGTTCGAGAGGTCGATACGTGCGGCCGGGCCGACGTGTGTGCACTCCTGTTCGGTGATGCCGTCGCGGACGGCGACCGTCACGTCGTCTCCCCCGGTGTCCGAGTCGTCGTAGACGTACACGTGCCACTCGTCGCCGGTGTCGGTGTCCTCGAACTCGACTGCGAACGGGTAGGTGCCGGTCAGGAGGTTCGTGAGGTTCCGCTGGACGAGCGAGTCCGCGCTGACGGTGAGGCTCGCGTCCCGAACCGCCGACGGGTTGTTCCCGAGTTCCCAGTCCTCGACGTAGTTGCGGTTCGTGAGGTTCCGCGAGGCGTCGGTCTGTTGGAACCGCGTTCCGTTGGTCGAATCGACGGTGACCGACGCCACGCGAGCGCGTCGCGCGGCGTGGAGCCCGGCGGTGTCACTCCACGCGTGGATGCTCGACTCGAACCACCGCGTGTTCTCACTCCACGTCGGGTCGGTCCCGTTCCGGTTCTCGCGGAGCAGAATCTCTCGGGAGGCGTCTTCGGCGGCCGCGCGGTAGCTGATGGAGGGGTCGGTCCCCGGGTCGGTGTTCCGCGTCGCCAGGTTCTCCGTGTAGATGGCGGTGTTCAACAGCAGCGCGAACCCGACGAACAGGACGGCGAGCGAGAGCGCGCCGACGAGGAACAACTGGCCGCGGTCGTCGCCCCCGCCGTCACTCCCGGTCGCACCCCCGAGCGGTCGCCGCGGGCGAGTCGGCGGACGCCTCACATCCGCCATACGACCACCTCCACCTCGAGCACGTTGTACAGCGGGCCCGGTGAGACGTCGGCGGCGTAGAACGTCGTCGAGTTCGCCAGCGTGTGGGTCGTCGGCGTGTTGTCCGCGGCGTACAGCACGTCGTCGTCGTACAGCGTCACCCGCCACCGCGCGGAGATGGCGTTGTCGCTCGGCCCGCCCATCCTGACGACCGTCTCACGCCGGATGGTTCGGTCGCTCGTCCGGTGGTGGACGTAGAGGTTGAACGCGATTCCCCGCTCGAGGAACGTCGCGTTGAGCGTCTCACCGAGCCGTGTCGGCGGCCCGCCGGAGACGTACTGTCCCTCGAACGTGTTGCCGTGGAAGCTCCCGCTCGAGTTGTTCAGGTAGAGGACCGTCGGCTCGAGCGTCCCGTTCTCCGCCGCCGCCGCGAGGACGCCGGTTGCGACCGCCTCCTGCTGGTTCTCGATGTGCTGACTCGACGTCGAGGCGGTCAACGGTGTCACGGCCGTCACCTGCAGGGCGAAGACGATACTCGCCAGCAGGATGGTCGCGGCGGCGAACGCCTCCAGCGTGTGGGCCTGGCCGCGCTCGGCCCGTCGCGTCGCTGGTCGGGGTGGCCGGCGGGGTCGTAGTCGTGTGTGTGTCCTCGGCTCGCGCATCGTTCACCACACCCTGACGAACAGTTCGTACGACCGTCCGTCGTACAGGACCCGCCGCTGAGCCGTGATGACGTCCTGAGCGTTCGCCGTGTCGTCGCCCGCGTCGAACACGACGCTCCCGGAGGGGTCGACGACCGTCACGTTGAGGGTGGTGTCGGCGTCGACGCCGAGCGCCAGGTTCGGATGATCGCTGGCGGTGTCGTACGCGTACGAACAGCCCGCCGGGGGCGAGTTGCTGGCGAAGAATTCCTGCGTACACGTCGCGTTGAGGACGTACGGCTCCCCGGAGTCGCCGAGAACGTCCGTCGCCAACCGGTTGGCGACGCGGTCGGCGACGAGCGGGTCGGACTGGCTGGTCGCGAAGGGCTGGAACATCACGGGGACGAACGCGAAGACGAACGCCATCGTGAGGAGGAACAGCGTCGCCCCGACGGCGAAGTCGATCGTCGTCTGGCCGCGGTCGGCGTCGGTCGGTGTCGTCGCCGACGCGACCGCTGGTGGCCGCCGGGAGGTCATCAGCCCACCACCGTCCACGTGCCGAGCGCGACCGTCATCAGGATGAGCGTGAACTTGAGCCCCGACCGGACGTCGGCGGTCCGGATGTAGCCGCTGATGAGCCCCGAGATGATCGCCTGGATGGTGACGCCGTGGAAGAACAACAGCGAGAGCTGGTTCGGGTCGACGCCGCCGCTGAACTGTCCGCCGCCCCCGCTTCCGGCCTGCTCGGTGAGGCCGGCCATCACGTCGAGGAACTGCGTCTTCAGGATGGCCATCACCGCGAGCAGGGTGAAGTAGGTCATGAGGATGATGGCGACCTGCATCATCGTCCGCGAGCGCCGCTCGCGCTCGATGTCGTCTTGATTCTCCGACGCCTGCGCCGCCGTCGAGAGTACGTCCGTGATCTGCGAGGACGCCTCTTGGGCCTTCGAGATGAGCTTGATGGTCCGTGCCAGCCGCGGGATGTGGTACTTGTTGTTGAACTCGATGAGCGCCTCGCGGAGGCTCGTCCCGTAGTTGACCTTCGCGTAGATGATGTCGAACTCGTCGGCGAGCTGTCCCGACGAGGTCGACGACACCGTCCGCACCGACTCCAGGAGCGTCTGTCCCGTGTCGTTCGCCGAGGAGAGCTTGCGGAGGTTCTCCGAGAGCTTCCCGGTGATCGAACCCCGGCGCCGGACGTTCCACTCGTAGAACACCGTGAGGGGTAACGCGACGAGATACACCGGGAGGTACACCCAGACGAACGTCCCCCAGACGGGGCGGGCGACGAGCGCGTCCCAGCTGGTCGGTGCGACCCCCAGCGCGGCCGGAACCACGAGCGCAACGAGCGCCAGCGGAACCGTCAGCGCGAGCGTGTACATCGGGTTGTCACGGAAGAAGACGTGCGGGGCCGCGAGGATACCGCGCACGTTGTGCAGCAGTTCGCGATGCTTGATATGCGAGAACAGCGCGAACTCGCCGACGAACCGGTTGATGAGTCCGAGTCGGAGCGCCCCGTCGCGCTGGCTCGCGCCGTCGGGGGCTGGCTCGTCCGAGAGCTGGAGGTACCCGTCGCCGGGCTCGTCCTGTTTGACCGTCGAGACCAGCACGAGGAAGCCGAACCCGATGAGGGGGGTCAGGAGGTAGATGGTCCCGAACAGCAGCATGTCCTGGGCCTCGCCCAGCATCGACATGATGACGAGGATGATGATGAGAAGGAGGGGAAACAGCGAGAGCGTCATGTACATCTCGCCGAACAGCTCCAGCGTCTCGAGCGTCATCTCCTGTTCCTGCTTCGACGTCCGGAGATGCTTTTCCTTCTTGTCGGAGAGGAACTGCTGCATGTCTCCGCCGGAGTTGACGATGGAGAGCATGTCGGTGAGGAACTGCGAGAGGTCGTCGCTGGGGGTGACGATGGCCTGCTGGCGGATGGCGTTTCGGTAGTCGGTGCCGAAGTACTCCGTCTCCTGGACGATGCTCTGGAACTCCCGAGCGACCTCGCCGTAGGTGTCCTCGGCTTTCGCCATCGCCTCGAGGATTTCGAGCTGGTTCAACCCCCCGACGGAGAGGGCGTACATGAACGAGACCGAGTCGGCGAGCAACATGTTGATCTCGCGCTTCCGGGCCGACGCGCGCGAGTACGGGATGGCGATGAGCGTCCCGAAGCCGACGCCGAACCCGATACTCCCGAAGACCACTCCCATGATGCCGACAGCGACGGGGACGGCGATGGCCGAGAGCGTCGCGGCGGTCTGCTCGTCGGGGACCGGAATCCCGAGGCTGACGACCTCCTCGGTCAGGATACCGAACTGGACGAGGCCGAAGCCCACGAGCGTCCCGAAGAGCCACAGCGCACCGCCGAGCAGCACGCCGATGGCGAGCGCCCGTGAGATGTACAGCTCGACGTTCTCGCCCATCCGGGCCTGTTCGAGACGCTCTTCGACGTCGCTCACGAAGTCGCTGTTCTCGTCGAACAGGAACTGGAACGCGGGGTAGAACGCGTCACCGAGTGCGTCGGTGCTGCCGTCGAGGCCGCGTTTGGATTCGAGACTCATCTGTCACTCTGCACCGTCCGACCGGTCTGTGTCGAAGCCGAAGCCGAAGCCGCCGGTCTCTTCGTCCTCCCCGGCGTCTCCCCCGCCCGGCTCGTCCGTCTCTGCCTTCGTCGCGTCATCGAGGGCATCGGTGAACGCGTCGCCGCCGTCCGCACCGACGGCCGTCGGTCCCTCGCTCTCGCCGCGGCCGACAGTCACGTCCGTCGCCGGCTCCATGTCGGCCAGCGCCGCCGCGACGTCCGCGGTCACGTTCCCCCGGTACTCGGGGAGCAGCGACTCCTCGGCGCGGCCGAGGATGCCCGCCGCGAGCGCCGCGGTCTCCGTGTCGGGCGAGGGCCGAGGGACCATCGCCTCCTTCTCGGGCTCGATGTTGATCTGGACCGACTCCATCTCGCGGAGGTCCTCCAGCGACTGCTCGAGGCGGTCGTCGGCGATGAGCGAGAGGATCGTCTCCTGGTCGTTGATGAACGCCTGGAACGTCGCCGCGACCTGCGCGTACGAACTGAGTTCGCGGTCGATGAGATACGCGAGCACGAGCTGGCGTTTGAACAGCTCTCGGTCGAGCTTCCCGGGAGTCCACCCGCGGTCGAACATGATCTCCTCCAGCGTGTTCGAGTTCCCCATCTTGAGGAACTCGTCCGTCTCCGCCTGCCACTGGTAGACGTCCTGCACGTTGATCTCGTCGTTCTCCGCGTCGTAGTGGTTGATCTCGGTCAGCGACTTGTTCCGTCGGACCTTGTTCCCACCCACCCGGGTGGACGTCTGGATGGAGACGAGGTCCAGCGCGGTGAACATCGTCTTCGAGACGTTGATCGGCTCCGTCGTGAATCGCTTCAGCACCTCACCGACGGAGTCGGCGTGGAACGTCGTGTAGGTGGTGTGTCCCGTCGACATGACCTGAAACAGCGTCCGCCCCTCCTCGCCACGAATCTCACCCATGACGATGTAGTCGGGTCGCTGTCGAAGGGCGGCTTCGAGGAGGGCGAACTCGTCGACGTCGCCGCCGTCGTCGTCGGCGAACGAGGGACGAGTCACCGACGCGATCCAGTTGCGCTGGGGGAGTTCGACCTCGCGCGTGTCCTCGATGGAGACGATCTTCGAGTTCGACGGGATGAAAAGCGACACCGCGTTCAGCGAGGTGGTCTTCCCCGACGCCGTCCCCCCGGCGAAGATGAGCGACTTGTGGTTCTCGATACAGAGCCAGAGGAACGCCATCTCGTCGAGCGAGAACGTGTTCCAGTTGATGAGGTCGATGGGCGTGAAGGGGACGTCCTTGAACTGCCGGATGGTGTAGTTCGTCCCGTGGTCCGACACCTCCTGGCCGAGGGTGAGTTGGGCGCGCGACCCGTCGGGGAGCGTTGCGTCGACCTGCGGGCTCCGCTTCGAGATACCCTTCCCCGACCGCTGGGCGAGTTTCACGACGAAGTCGTCGAGCTCCTCGCGGCCGTGGTAGATGTTTGAGATGATCTGCTCGTAGTCGGAGTGGTAGACGAAGACGGGCGAGTTGTAGCCGTCACACGAGATGTCCTCGACGTTGATGTCGTGTTTGATGCCGTCGATGCGTTCGTAGCCGATGAAGTCGCGGCGGAGGTAGTACAGCAGCTTCTCGACCTGGTACTCGTTGAGTCGTTCGGAGTCTTCCTCGAGCACTGCTGCTTCGGGACGGGCCTCGATGCCCTCGAGCCTCCCGACGCCGAGCGCAGTCGACGACGACTCGGGTTCGTCGTCGTCGCCGAGGCCGAAGAAGTCCGCGAGCGCACCGAGAGGGCCCTGGCGGAGGAATCCCGGCTCGGAGCCGCCGACCGCCGATGCAGGGGCGGCGAAGAGGCCGTACCGGTCGAGGAGGTTGAGCGTCTCCGACTCGATGACGTGTTGTCGGTCCTCGGTGTTGGCGGCGATGACGTCGTCGTCGGAGTACTTGATGGCCGTCCGAAGCTTCCCCGTGAGGTAGTCCACGAGGTCGTCTTCGATCCGATTCATGTACGGCTGGACCACGTAGTACTTCTTCTCGTTCTCCTTCGTCGAGTGGAAGATGATGACGAACGAGTACGGCTCGTTCACCCAGTAGCGCTCGACCTCGCGGAAGTGGACCTTCTTCGCGAGCGGCACCGTCTTCTCGAGGTCGTACCGCGTCACGACGGTCGAGTGTCCCTCGTCGGTCCGGAAGAACGCGTCCTCGTCGAAGTCGTCTTGGACCGTGACCGTCCGCTGGTCGACGACGTCGTCGAGTTCCGCGGCCAGGTTCTCGGCGTGCGAGAGGACGCCCTCGACGTCCTCGGCGTCGAAGCCGAGCGCCTCGTCGAGTGCCGTCTCCGGGTGGTCGGCCGCGAAATGCTCCTCGGCGTACCAGTCCTTCACGACCGGTGGGTCCGAGAGGTCGGTGGTCGGTTCGAGCGAGTCCTCGACGCGGGTTGCCGCCGTCGCCGCGGCGGCCAGCCGTGTCTCGATTTCCGTCGGGTGGACCCCCAGGTCCGTCGCGGCCCTGTCCTCGGCCGCGACCTCCTCCCAGTCGATGTCGCCACGACGGCGCGTCGTCGCAGCGGCCTCGGCGTCCCCCGGGTCGCCGTACTCGCGGAGGTACTGCTCCCAGGTGTACTCGCCGAGCGTCACCCCGGCCGACTGCGACGGCGCTGACTCCGACTGAGTCGCGCCGGCTGTGTCAGCGTCGTCGATAGCCATTGTTCTCCTTCAAGAGAGAACCCATCAAAAAGGCTTCTGCGGCGGGAGGGGCAGTCATACCAGACATATTTTATAGATTACTACGTTACTGTATGCTTGTTTTAGCTCTATACATATTTTATCTTATAATAACACTGAGCGAACGCTCGGAAATGAGATATCAATATTGATATCGAACGCACCGTCGTCTCTTATAAATCATGTTCAAGTACCCCTTATATAGTGAGCAGAACTGTCCCGTAGATAGCATGAACGGACAGAACCCGTCGCTGGCTCGTCGAGTTGCGAGTTCCCCCTCACCAGCGGTTCACCGAGTTCACCGCACCGCCGTCGGCTGAACGACCTGAAGGGGGCGAGCGTGGCGGGATTCGAACCGGAGCGAGACGGTCGCCTCGCTTCGCCCGGCGCTGCGACTTGCCGTGCTCGAATCTCCTGGCCGCCTCACACCTCGCTGTGGCTCGGTCGAAACGGGCGTGGCGGGATTGAGCGGAACCGTCGATTCCGCGATGTTCGCCACGGCCGCGAACGAGCGACAGCGAGTAAGCGGGCGTGGCGGGATTCGAACCCGCGATCGAGAGGTTAGGAACCTCTCGCCCTATCCGCTAGGCCACACGCCCTGGCCGGTGTATCGAAGCCGCCGACTAAAAGCTGACCGTCGGCAGTGGTGGCAAGAAGACAGAAGACTGCGAGTTAGCTGCTGGATGCGGTCTCGTCGGTCTCGGCCTCTTCGAGTTCGCGCTCCTTTTCGCGCTTGCGCGCCTCGAACTCCTCGTCGTCCTCGTCCGGCTGTTTCTCCATCTCTTTCAGTTCCTCTTCTATCTCCTGGCGGCCTCGCTGGAACTCGCCCATCGCCTGCCCGGTCGACCGAGCGAGCTTGGGGATCTTGTTGGCCCCGAACAGCAGGACGAGCACGAACAGCACGATGAGCAGCTCCGGCCCACCCGGCAGCCCCGGGAACAGTATGACATCGAACATCGCTATCTCAGCTTAACCAAGTAGCAATTATAGGCTTTTTGCTCCCGCGGCCGCCGTGAGCGCCGACTCCTCGCTGGCCGCCCGTGTGGGATTGACGCCCGTTCGGAGACACCGAGCGAGTTGCGACGGTGGCCGTCCAGTTCACGTGTCGACGCTGAAGACGCGCGCGTAGCAGTTGTCGCTCAACTCCGTCCGACGCGAGAGCGTCTCCGAATCGACGACGTCGACCTGTTCACAGCCCCGCGACTCGAACACGTCGCCGTAGTTGCGCGGGAAGAAGATGTCGTCAACGGTCTCCTCGTTCTCGATCGTTATCAGCGTCTCCGCGGTGACACGGACGAGTTCGTCGAACACGAACTCGTGGTCCGGGTGCAGGTGAGTCAACACGGCGACCGCGGCTGTCACCTCGACCCCGTCGGTCGGGATGGTCGTTATCTCGTCTTGGATTGTCCCGCGAACGACTTCGGCCGTCTCGAACGTCTGGGGATGGTGTGACTCGAACAACGAGAGCATGTCAGGGTTGACCTCGATCGTGACGAGGTCCCGATAGCCGTGGTCGTACAGGTGTGCGAGGTTCGCACCCGCACCACAGCCGAGCTCTAGGACACGATCCGACGAATCGTTCCGCGAAGCGACGAGCTCGTGGAGGAGACGGCTCCGCTCGAACGCCCCGACGTAGGCACGTGGTTGCTCCCAGGGGTCGTCTGGGTCGAGAAAGTATTCCATGATCTCTCCTGCAGACAGCTCCTGTTCTCCCGCTGTCATTAGTGGCGGCTAGTGAATCAACGCATAAACCAGTTTTCTGTCGTCGAGAAGGGCCAGTACGTCCCGAGATGGGGACCAGCGGCTCCTCGTCAGAGGAGTCGCACGCCGCAACCGAGAGCGCAAACATCAAACGACCCACCGACGACACAGTAACTATGCCCAACGTCGGCGACACCGCCCCCGATTTCACCGCACCGATGGCCACTGGAGAGGTCGAGTCGTTCACGCTCTCCGACCACCTCGACGAGGCACCGCTCGTCCTCGCGTTCTTCCCCGCGGCGTTCACCACCACCTGCATGACGGAGCTCTCGACGTTCCAAGCGCGACTCGCGGCGTTCGAGGAGGTCGGCGCGACCGTCTACGGCATCAGCATCGACACACCGTTCACGCTCAACGAGCTCCGGACGCAACACGGCATCGAGTACCCCCTCATCAGTGACACCAACCGCGAGCTCATCGAGAAGTACGACGTCTCGATGGATTTCGAGAAGTACGGCGTCTACGACCTCGCCAAGCGGTCGGTGTTCGTCGTCGACGGTGACGGCGTCGTCACCTACGCCTGGGTGTCCGACGACCCCACCGTCGAGCCGGATTACGAGGCCGTCGAGGAGGCGGCCGCGGCCGCGGAGTGAGGAGCCGCGTCCGGCGGCGTATCTCCGTCGGGACGCACGCATCCGTCGGGTTTTTTTCGTCGCCTGTCGTCGAAGAGACGATGAGCGATACAACCGGTGGTCGCGCGTACGACCCCGACGACGACCACGCGTTCCCCGACCAGAAGCTCAACGAGATCCTCCCGCATCTACTCGACGACCCCGAGGTGACGACCCTCCTCGAGGCGCAGAACGTCAACGCCGTCGCGCGGAAGGGGTACAACGACCACGGCCCGAAACACATCTCCATCGTCCGCAACCGCGCGTTGCGGCTGTACGAACTGCTGAAAGCGGGCGGCTGCGAGTTCAACGGTGCCGCAGACCAGGGACTCGACGAGACGGACGAACCCGTCATCATCGCGCTCGCGGCGACCCTCCACGACATCGGCCACATCGTCCACCGCGACGACCACGCGTACTACTCCATTCCGCTGGCGTCGGACATCCTCGACCGCCTCCTGCCACAGTTCTACGACACGACGAACGCCGTGCGCGTCAAAGCCGAGACGCTCCACGCCATCCTCTGTCACCACACCGAGGAGACGCCGCTCACGAAGGAGGCGGGCGTCATCCGCGTCGCCGACGCGCTGGACATGGAGCGTGGACGGTCACGCATCCCCTACGAGAAGGGCGGACGGGGTATCAACACGCTCTCCTCGCAGGCCATCACGAACGTCCTCCTCCGGCGGGGCGACGGCGTCCCCGTCCAGGTCGAGATCGAGATGGTCAACGCTGCGGGTGTCTACCAGGTGGACAACCTGCTGAAGGCCAAACTGAAAGACTCGATGCTCGAGGAGGAGATCCGCATCGTCGCGGTCAACACGAAGTCCGACGACTCACAGCTGGTCGAGCGAATCGAGTTGTAACGGACGGCTCCGACGGGGTCAGTCGTCCGCCGACGGCGCGACCGCCTGGACGCCTTCGACCTGGAGCGCACCGTGGAGCGTGCGGTTCGGGTACGGGATGTTGATGTCCTCGGCGTCGAACCGCTCTTTCACGTTCGTGACGTACTCGCCGCGCGTCTTGACGAAGTCGGCGCGGCTGGGATTGTCGATCCACACGCGCGACTGCAGGACGACGGAGGAGTCACCCAGCTCGGTCAGCCGCACCGAGGGCGCGGGGTCGGCCATGATTCCCTCGTGGACCTCGGCCTCCTCCATGATGATCTCCGTGGCCTTCGGGATGTCGTCGTCGTAGCCGATACCGAACGGCACCTTCAGGCGGAGCTTGTCCTTCGCGACGGGGTTCTTGACGACGCCGTCGGTGAGTTGCGAGTTCGGTACGGTCAAGAGTTCGTTGTCGAACGTCCGCACGCGGGAGACCCGGAACGAGATGTCCTCGACGATGCCCGACTCCCCGTCCCACTCGATCCAGTCGCCGATCTTGAACGGACGGTCGGTGAAGATGAACACGCCCGAGACGAAGTTCTTGATGACGTCCTGCATCGCAAAGCCGATGGCGAGCGTCGCCGCGGCGGCGATGGTCGCCAGCGACGTGAGGAAGTTGCCGTAGCCGGCGAAGCCGAACGCGACGGCGATGGCGACGAAGACGACGAGCACGCCGGCGACTTTCTTCAACGGCTTGATGGCGTGTGGTTCGAGCCCACGAGCCTCGAAGACCCGGTCGAGGACCGGGAAGAGGACCGCTCGTCCGACGAGGTAGATGGCGACGAAGGCGACGACGAACGAGACGATTCCCCCGATGGCGTCCGCGTAAGGGACGCCGTTCTGCGCGAGGAACCGCCCGATGAACCCGCCACCGCCGGCCGCCTGAAGCGGGACGCCCGCGCTCATTGATGCATCACCGCGGTGTGGCCGCGGGTCTCGAAGAGCTCGGCATCGACGAGGTCGGCGAGTTCCTCGGCGAGTTCCTCGGTCGTCGTCCCGCCGCGAGCCGCACGGAGGAACTTCACCTTCACCAGCTCACGGTCTTTCAACTGGTCGGCGAGTTCGTCGACGACCGACTCGATGCCCGCCTTCCCGACCCAGACGGTCACGTCGAGGTCGTGCGCCCGCTTCCGCAGCTCCTGTGTACACATGATACCGCCGGTTCGGACGCTCCACATTTGTATGTTGGCTTTAATGACGGCTTTGTAGCCTGAATACTCAGGCAGGACGGTCCGACGGTGCGAGTTCGCAGGCACCGAAGCGGAGCGCCTCGTCCCTCACCGGTACGGATAGCGCGCGAGTTCGCCACAGTCACAGGCGACGACGACCGTGCCGGACTGGAGTCGGACCCGTGCGTTGACGCCCGGGCGGAGATACGCGTCGCACCGGTCGCAGGTGAACCGCCGAAAGTGACGCGGGAGGCGAAGCCGGTGTCGCTCGGCGATCCGTCGAGCGAGGCGGACGTACTCCCGTGCGCGGTCCTCATCGCCAGCGCGGACGGCGTCGCGCGCGAGCGTCTCGAGTCGCTCGATCCGCTCTTCCGGGATGCCCATGTCTCAGGTGGGTTCCGTGACCGATAAAGTCGTTCCGGAGCACGCGAGCGAGGGCGAAGCGACAGCGTCAAACCGCTGAACGGCGAGCACCCGCTCGTGCGGGTCCTCAACTACCTCGAACTCGAATCCCGGCTCGACAGGAGTGGTATCGGGACGGCGGCCGACCAGCAGCGGGCCGCGCTCCGGACGACGGACGTCGACGTCGTCACCAGTCCGTGGAAGGGCGACTCGCCCGTCGCCGCCGCCGAGTACGCGCTTCGAGGGCGCGGCGGCTTCAGCGCGTACGACGTCGCACACTGCAATCTCATCGGGCCGGGGACGGTCGCGGTCGCCCGTCACGCGAAGCGGACGGGGACGCCGCTGGTGCTGCACGCACACGTCACGCGCGAGGACTTCGCCGAATCGTTCCGCGGGTCGACGTACGTCTCGCGCCCGCTCGGCCGGTACCTCCGATGGTTCTACTCACAGGCCGACCTCGTGCTCTGTCCGAGCGAGTACACGAAACGGGTGCTCGAGTCGTACCCCGTCGACGCACCCATCCGTCCCATGACGAACGGCGTCGACCTCGACTCGCTCGCCGGATTCGAGGGGCTCCGTGACGAGTACCGGACACGGTTCGGGCTGGAGGGGATGGTCGTCTTCGCCGTCGGCAACGTCTTCGAGCGGAAGGGGCTCTCGACGTTCTGCGAACTGGCACAGGAGACCGACTACGACTTCGCGTGGTTCGGTCCCTACGACACCGGTCCACACGCGTCGTCCGTCGTGCGATACTGGGTACAGAACCCCCCCGAGAACGTGACGTTCACCGGGTGGGTCGACGACAAACGCGGCGCGTTCGCTGCCGGCGACGTCTACCTGTTCCCGACGAAGAACGAGAACCAGGGTATCGCCGTGCTCGAGGCGATGGCCTGCGGGAAAGCCTGCGTGCTCCGCGACATCCCGGTGTTCGAGGAGTTCTACACCGACGGCGAGGACTGCCTGAAGTGCGACACCCACGGGGAGTTCCGCGCGGCACTCCGCCGGCTGAACGAGGACCCCGCCCTCCGCCGTCGCCTGGGTGAGAACGCCCGCGAGACGGCGAGAGAACACTCGCTCGACCGGGTCGGCGAGCGACTCGTCGAGGCGTACACCGACGTCCGCGAATCCGGTCGCTGACCACGCTGGCCGGACGTCACCGAGTCGGAAGCGATTAACCCCCGTGCTGTGAAGGGCCGTCGACATGGACGGAGCGTCGGTCGTCGCCTTCACCGATACTTACCTGCCGACCGTCAACGGCGTCACCTACACCATCAAGACGTGGCGCGAACGCTGGGAGCGGCGCGGCGGGCGGATGGACGTGGTGTTCCCCGAGACGACCGACCACGACCCCGACCGCGGCGAGTATCCGGTCCGGTCGATCGCGTTTCCCTTCTACGACGGCTTTCGCGTCGCGGCCCCGCGCGTCCCGCGGCGAGTCCGACGCGGCGACGTCGACGTCGTCCACTCGCACACGCCCTTCAGTCTCGGGCTCGCGGGGCTGCGGCTCGCTTCCCGCCGGGACGTCCCGTTCGTCGCTTCGTACCACACCCCGACGGCGGAGTACGCGGACTACCTGACCTCGAACGCGCGGCTCGAGAACGGCATCGAGCAGTTGAGCACGCGGTACGAACGCTGGTTTCTCTCTCACGCCGCCGCCGTCATCGTCCCCAGCGACGAGACTCGCGACCGGTTGGCCCGGGTCGGCGTCGAGAGCGACATCTCGGTCGTGCAGAACGGCGTCGACATCGAGCAGTTCGCGCCCGTCGACGCGACGGCGTTCCGCGAACGACACGGTCTCGACGGCGACACGCTCGTCGGCTACACGGGTCGGCACGGCTTCGAGAAGCGCCTGCCTGACATCGTCCGGGCCGCCGACGGCCTCGACGACGTCACCGTCGTGTTCGGCGGCGACGGCCCCGCCCGGGAGTCGGTAGAGCGGCTGGCGGCACGACACGACATCGACGCGCGGTTCTTCGGCTTCCTCCCCCGCGAAGCGCTGCCGGCGTTCTACAGCGCCCTCGACGTGTTCGCGTTCCCGAGCCCCGTCGAGACCCAGGGGTTGGTCGCACTCGAGGCCATCGCCTGCGGGACGCCCGTCGTCGGCGTGCGCGAGGGGGCACTCCGGGACACCATCGACGACGGCGTCACCGGCTACCACTACGAGCCCGGTGACATCGACGGGTTCCGCGACGGGATTCGGCGAGCGCTCGACGAGTACGACACGCTCCGGGAGAACTGTCTGGCCCGCCGCGAACCGATCAGCGTCGAACGGGCCGTCGACGACCTCGAGGCGGTCTACGACCGCGTCCGGCAGGTCGCCTCGCCTCGCGTGTGAGACGACGGGGCAGCGCCCGTCGAACGAGCGCTCAACGCGGCGGCGTCAGTCGTCCTCGAGCGCGTCGCCGATGCGCTGGAGCTGCCGCGTGATGTCGCGGACCTCGTCGCGGAGCTGACGGACCTCGCGGACGAGTTCCTCGTTACCGGCGCTCTCCTCGCGGCCGCGGTCGGGACCGCCCATGCCCGGCGGGCCGCCGCCCATGCCGCCCTGACCACCGGGGCCGCCACCGCCCATCATCCCGGACATCATCTGCGCGAAGGGGTTGCCGCCGCCCATGCCGCCCGGTCCGCCGGGACCGCCCTCGCCGCCCATCATCTCCTCGGGGCCGGGACGCTCGCCCTCCTCGCGCTCCTTCTCGCGTCGCTCGCGGATCTCCTCGACGCGCTCGCGGAACGACTTCTCCTCTCCGTCGCCTTCGCCCGCGTCCGCAGGCTCGTCGGCTGACTCCTGCACGTCCTCCGTCTCGTCTGTGGCGTCGTCTGCCATACGCGGCGATTCGCCGTCGTGCCCGAAATGGTTGTTGGTCTCGGGGTTCCGTCGCCGACCGGGGCCGACCACAAAACAGTTATCTCGTCGACAAGAGACGTGGGAGTGTGCATCGACGACACGCGCTCGGGCTCCTCATCGGCGCCGTCGCCGGCTGTTCGTCACAGTCCTCGGAGCCGACGGCGACGCCGGAGTCGACAGCGACGGAGACGGCGACAGCCTCGGCGACGGCAACAGCGACCCCGACACCGGCTGTCGCGATGGGGGGAATCGACGGCATCGTCACGGCCCTGAACGAGGTGTACGCCACGCTGGAACCCGCGCTCGAGACGCTCGAAGTGAGCGACCTCGACACGGACGCACTCGCCGACCGCCTCGGAGCGGTCCAGGCGGCCATCGCGAACGAGCGGGAGTCGGAGAGTGCCGATGCGGACCGACTTCAGTCGCTGTCGGACACGCGCTGGATCTTCGACCGTCTCGTCCGAGCATTCGTCCGATTCGACGAGGCCTACACCGTCCACGAACAGCTTCGTGAGCCGTACGCGGCGAGCGAGCTCACGTCGGAGGCGACGACCGCACTGACCCGGCTACAGACCCTCGCGACCGAGGCGGCCAGTTCCGCGGGGACCGCGACCTCGCGGTACGACTCGATGGAGTCGTTCGACCCGGAACTCGACGTCTCTTACGAGGCGTTCGAAGCACAGGTGTTCCGCGTCAGCGACACGGCCAACGCGCTCACGCCGTTCGCCCGCGGTCTCCAGCAGGCGATGCAGTCGCGCGAGCGGTACCAGCAGGCCGTCGCGAGCTACGAGAACGAGTCGTACCGCGACGCACAGAACACCTTCGCCGACCTCGTCCGCGAGTTCACCGACGCCCGCGACCGGTTCGAAGGTGCCGAGGGGATGTCCGGCCCGCTGGCCCCCGCGCTGGAGCAGTACCGGTGTGAGGTCGGGGCGGCGCGACTGGCGTGTGTGGAGTATCGCGCGGCGTGTCGTGAACACCTGGACGGGAACCCCGACCGGGCCGAGCGACGGCGGACCCAGGCCGAGGAGCGGTACGGGGAGTGCGGCTCAGCAGCGTAACTCGGCTTGTTGGCGGACTCCGCTGTTACAACAACGCCGCAAAGCGTCTATCGTCACACTCGGCGCACGCCCTGCGGCGTAGCGGCGAGCAAGAACTTGAACGACGGGATGCCCGAAGAGATGGCGAGCGATAGGATAGCTATGAGTCCAGAGGTGCTTCGGAGCACTAGAACGTGCAGACAGAGGAGGACAAGCGGAGGTTACAGCGGGACTTCTTGGATAATATCTAAAGAATAGATGTACCACTCCCCATGCTTGATGAGGGCCTAGCCTATCCTTTATATTATGAGTGACAGTCTGGTTGAAAATGTATTCGATGACAAAGCTAGTTCCGTAGATTTTGAGATTACCTTGGCGGCTTTTCTCGCAACGGGCCTTCTTGCAGATCCAAACATCAGCTCACCTCTACGGATACCAACATACGGTGTTGCCATGTCACTTCTACTAATAACTCTGATACGGCGGATGGCAGTAATCAATCAGTTTGCCTTGTCAAAGCGGGTGATTCAAAATACAACATCGGCTCTCGTTATCCTCAGCACCTACTCAGGCTTGTATTTCGCTCTCGCTTTGGGAACTTACGCTTCAGTGGTTGTCCCGCTCAGCCCGTTGATTCTTGCGCTGGTTTTCACTTTCATAATTATTTTGTTGTCAATAGTACCGTATGAGCTGTATTTCAGAGATTTCATGCTGATGATGGCCGCGTTTGCATACGACAAGTACGACGGAAGTATCGAGAAAACAAAATATGGCGACCAGGTTATTGAGGCCATACAGAACACTCTTAAGATTGGTCTGTTGGACGCGAAGGACTATCCTCCAGAAGTAGACGTAATTCTTGACTCGGAGGGAATGTCTGTCCAGGAGGTTGAGAAATGGGAGCGAGTAGGGGGAAACCTCGGAGTCCTACTGGCAGTGGCCGGGATGCTTTCGCTTTTTGTCATTTCTGGAATCGTATTTGTGTGGTTATTGCCTGCAGATTCGATTGTGGGTAGAATAGCAATATTCGGTCTTGGAATCTTCTCTTTCCTTTGTGTAAATTATCTCATGGTTTCTTTCCGATTCCTGTATGGGCGGTATGGTATCGTGAGTTTTGGAGAGTTGTCATCATTTAAACAAACTCTTGTTCTGTCCACGTTCCTCTATCTCATGATTGGAGCACATATCTCGCATGCGTACAATCTCAATCTACTCCCACTTTGATTTGGCACTCCTCGCTGAATTCAGGGTGAGAATTATGTCGCGCATCATGACTCACTGGATGAAATCGATGTGTCTCAGGAGGGCGAACACCTCAAAGGGTGCAAATGCTCTCAGACGCACTTGCCGGTTTCAGGTAGTAACTGCCCCCTCAGACGGAGTGGCATCGAGGTATAGAACCGCCGCTGTCTGTTCAATTTAGTTCTGCGCAGAATCCTGATGGACTCGCCGGGATTTGAACCCGGGGCCTCTCCCATGCCAAGGGAGTGATCTACCCCTGATCTACGAGCCCTCGAACGCATCCAATCGTATCCGGGAGGGAGTATTAAGGGCTTCGACTCGGCGGGGTTGCGACAGAGACTGGCACAGGTGAGGGGTTCAGTCTTCTTTCGCGGACTGGAGTCGATTTCGGACTGCTTGCAGGTGCTCTGTCGTCTCCTCGTTCGCCTCGTCGATGAGGCGGTCGACGTCGGCGAGTAACTCGTCCAGTCGCTCTCGCGCTTGTGATTCGGCGTCTTCTGCTCCTGCCTCGAGGTCGTCGACGAGCTTCGAGACCTGTGAAGAGGCACTCTGTACGCCGGACTTCAGTTCGTCACCCGCACTGTCGAGGGCTTTCGCGAGGTCGTCACTCGCAGCCGAGAGGTCGTCTCGAATGGAACTCATGTGAGTAGTGTGTCCGTGCCTACATAAATAGTGATTGGGTGTATGACACTATCTTCGACTGTCTCCGACGACAGCCGTTCGCTCCTCACGCCGCGGGATGTCGTAACCGTTTAGTTCGGCGCGAGAAGGAAGATAGGTAGGGAACCAGCACGGCCGCAAATCTGACTCGCTCGGCGTCGGCGTCGGGCTTCGAGATTGCGGAAGTGCGTCGGTAGATTCGACGCTCTCCTGCGGTCTGTGGGTTCCAATTCAACCAATGGCACGAATGCACACCCGCCGCCGCGGCTCGTCCAGTTCGGACAAGCCGGTGGCAGACGACCCCCCCGAATGGAGCGACGTCGACGCGGACGACGTCGAAGCACGCATCGTCGAACTCGCAGAGCAGGGGCACGACCCCTCCCAGATCGGGATGAAGCTCCGCGACGAGGGCGTCAAGGGTACGCCGGTCCCGAACGTCAAGCTCGCGACCGGCAAGAAGGTCACCACGATTCTCGAGGAGCACGACGCCGCGTCGGAGCTCCCCGAAGACCTCACCAACCTGATGGAGCGCGCCATTCGCCTGCGCGAACACATGGAGCAGAACCCCCAGGACGCCCAGAACAAGCGCGCGCTGCAGAACACCGAGTCGAAGATTCGCCGTCTGGTCAAGTACTACCGCGGCGGGAAGCTCGACGAGGAGTTCACCTACAGCTACGACGTCGCCGTCGAACTGCTGGAGTAGATGTCCACCACCGCCGTCATGGAATCGCCATCCACCGCCGCGCCGACACCGAGCCCCGAGGAGCTCGCCGCGCGGCTCGCCGACGCCCCGTTCGTCCGGGTCGTCGTCGCGCCGACGGGGGGTGCCCTCGCGGCCAGCGGCGTCATCGCCCGCGCCCTGCGTGAGCGGACCGTGCCGTTCCAGGTGCGCGTCCGCCGCGCCTCGGCGTACGCGGTCGACGACGACGCCCTCACGCTTCGAATCGGCTCGGCCGGCCCCGCAGACCTGACGCTCGGCGACGCGGCACGCACGCCGGCAGTGGCGTTCGAGGTCGCGCGGGCGCTGGAGACCGCAGCCGACCCGTCTCTCGCACTCGCGGGCATCGCGGCCGGCGAAGCCGACCCGGCGGCGTCGACGCTCGCCGACAGGGCGGGCCTCGAGCGCGCCCCCGGTGTCGGCCTCCCGGTGACGGACCTCGCCGACGGCCTCGGACACACGACGCTCCTGCACGGGCCCGTCTCGGGCGGTGCCGACGCCGCGGGTGCGACGCTCGCGGAGTGGAACCTGCCCGCCGAACTCGACGCGGACGCTCGCCGGAAGTTCGCCTCGCTCGTCGCGGTCGAGACGACGACCGCGCCCGGCGCGACACCTCGGGCGGCCGAGTCCATCGCCCGTGCGCTGAACCCGCTTCACCTCGGCGAAGACGCGCCCTTCGCGACGGTCGAGGGCTACGGCGACGTGCTCTCGGCGGTCGCCCGCGAGGACCCCGGCACCGGAGTGGCCCTCGCACTGGGTCACGACGCGCGGACGGGAGCCCTGGAGGCGTGGCGCACACACGCGAACCACGTCCACACGACGCTTCGCGAGGCCGAGACGGCCCGATACGGCGGCGTCTTCGTCGTCCGTGCTGCCTCGGCCGAGGCGAGCGCGGACGGGACCGACGACGTCGAACGCCGACGCGCGGCCGGCCGCCTCCGGACCGTGGCGCGACTCGCTCGCGACTTCCGCTCGCCAGAACCGACGGTGCTGGTCGTGAGTGAGGGAGTCGCCGCCGCGGCGACCCACGACGACGCGGTCGACGTGACGAGCGCGCTCACGACGGGCCTCGGACCCGACGAGACCGGCACGGCCGACGGGACGGCCCGTGAGGCCGACGCCCGGTTCGACGGCCCGCCGGAGTCGTTCGAGACGGCGGCCAGGGAGGCCCTGTCGTGAGACGAGCGACCGTCCGCACGACGCACGCCACGCCCGCGACGGCCGAAATCGTCGCCGGAGCCATCGAACCGGACAACACCGACTCGATGACGACGCGCGTCGAGGGGTCGACCGTCGAGACGACCATCGAGCGCGAGACCACCGGTGGACTCCACTCGTCGGTCGACGACTACGTGGTGAACCTCACGGTGGCGAACCGACTGGCCGGAACGGACGATTCCGACACGGTGGAGACGGACACGACGGCAGTGACGGACACGCGAGACGAACCGACAGCCGACCACACAGACACAACACACGACAATCATGAGTGAACGATCAGTTTCGAGACAGAAGCGCGGCAAGCGCTGGTACACCATCCTCGCCCCCGAGCAGTTCGACCGCGAGGAACTGGGGACCACCTTCGCCGACGAACCGGAGAAAGTAGAGGGCCGCACCATCGACGTGACGCTCGGTGAGATCACCGGCGACGCCGGTGCCAACAACACCAAGCTCACGTTCAAGATCACCGAGGTCGCCTCGGACACGGCCTACACCGAGTTCATCAAGCACGAACTCACCCGCGACTACCTGCGGAGCCTCGTGCGCCGCGGCGCGTCGAAGATCGACGCGAACATCACCGTCCTGACGACGGACGACCACCGCGTCCAGCTGCAGCCGGCCGCCTTCACGACGAAGAAGGCCGACCGCAGCCAGGAGCAGGCCATCCGCCGGGTCATGATCGACATCGTCGAAGAGGCCGCCCGCGAGCGGACGTACGAGCAGCTCGTCGACAGCGTCGTTGAGGGCCGTCTCTCCTCCGCCATCTACGGCGAAGCCAAGGTCATCTACCCGCTCCGCCGGGTGGAGGTCCAGAAGCTCACCCTCGAAGCCCGCCCCGAAGAGGTCGAGGCCGAAGAGGAAGCCGCCGTCGACGTCGACGCCGACGAAGTGGCCGTCGACGAGGACTGAAGACGCGGGCTCAGCGGAGACGGATACACACACGACTTCGCGTTTTTTCCAGCCCCAGACTGCGAGTGACAGCGACGGCTGGACGGTGTCGGTGAGGAGCAGAGTACGTGTGTCTCGGTGAGTAGAGGCTCGTCTCGGTGGTGTGACAGAGGACAGACGAAGTACGAGTCGCCAGGGTGGTGGACCGCGGTTTCGTCCCTCCCCAGCCGGGTGCTCGCGCGCGGAGGCGCGAACACAGTCCCCTCGCACGAGTCACGCACTCGCTTCGCGCGGTCTGTTTCCGCGCGCCGACCGTCACAGCGTGGTGCGGTGGCGCGTGACGTCACGCGGTCCGTCCGCGTGACTCACGCGCGAGGGACGACTGAACGACCGAAGGGAGTGAAGGAGTCGGCTGGGGAGGCTCGTGACTGCGGTCCATCGCGCCCGTGCACCACGCGGTCGTCGTGTCGTCAGCATCCGTCGAGATACCCCCGAAAGCCCGCTCCACGAGTAGGACGTCGCCTGTCAACACGGAGCGTCTCGATTACTCCTCGACGATGACCGACCCGATCATCCCGCCGGGTTCGTGCGGGAGGCAGACGTAGTCGTACCGGCCGGGAACCTCGAACGTGTGGCTGTACGACTCGCCGGAGTCGATCTTCCCGCCGAGACGGTCCTGCCAGGCGTCGCGCGCCTCGGACTCGCTCGCGAAGCCGCCGCTGGCGAAGTACACGGCGTCGTCCGGGATGGCGTTCTCGTACGCCGTGACGGTGTGGCCGCGGGCGCTGGTGTTGTGCCAGACGACCTCCTCGCCCACCTGCACCGTGATCTGTGGTGGGTTGAACGCGGCCGCGGTCATGCCGACGTCGAACTCCCCGCCACTCCCGCCCGTGACGAGTGCGGTACACCCGGCGAGCGAGGAGACGCCGGCCGCCCCGAGGGCACCGAGAACCCGTCGCCGCGACGTCGCGTCGGTGAAACGGCTCATGTCCGAAGGTGAGGAGCGCGTGCGTAAATGTCGCGTGGTTCGTCTGAGCCGACGAGAAAGACGGACGGCGCGGCCGGGTGCGGATGTAAAGACGTAAAACCGCCCTCGTTCACGCGAGAGGTATGAAGCCGCGGTTCGTCGGTCGACTCGGCCTCGCAGATGCCGTGACCGTCGGGAACGCCGGCCTGGGCTTTCTGGCCGCCGCCGCGGCGACGGTCGACGCGGGGCTCGCGGCGCGGCTCATCCTGCTCGCGGCCATCGCTGACGCGCTCGACGGCGTCGTGGCCCGCCGGGTCGGCTCGACGCCCGCGGGCCCGTATCTCGACTCGCTGGCGGACGTCGCCTCGTTCGGCGTCGCCCCTGCGCTCCTCGTCGCCGTCGTCGTGCGGGAGGCGTGGGCGTCCGAGACGCTCCGCGTCGGCGTCGGCCTCGCGGTGACCGCAGTGTTCGTCGTGATGGCCGTCGTCCGCCTCGGCCTCTACACGGCCTACGACACCGACGTGAAAGAGACCCAGGGCGTCCAGACGACCCTCGCGGCGACCGTCATCGCCGCCACCGTCCTCGCCGGATTCGTCGACCCGCTCGTGCTGGTGGTGCTCACCCTGGTCCTCGCCGCGCTGATGGTGACGACGGTCGTCTACCCCGACTTGCACGCCCAGGACGCGCTCGTGATGGGCGTCGTCCAGTTCGTCGCCATCGTCGCCCCCGGCTGGTACGGCCGCGGGTTCGCCTACGCCTTGCTCTTTTTGGCGCTCGGCTACCTCCTCTTGGGGCCGGTGTTCTACTGGCGCGACGGGCTCTGACCGCCCGACACCACCCTCGGCTACATCCCCATGTCCGTAGCGTCCTCGGGCACCGGGAGCGCGTAGGGGTCGACGCCGAGGAGTTCGCCGGCGTGGTCGAGCGCCATGTCGAACCCGTAGTAGCGTTCGAGTTCGTCGCCGTCCGCGGTGGGGCGCACCTTCAACATCGCGTATCCCTCGCGGTTCTGGGCGATGGCCGCCGTCCGGCCGTCGCGGTCGAACTCCAGCACTCGTTCGGTGTCGGTCTCGTAGTAGCGGGCGGTCACGCCGATGTCGTCCGCGCTGGCGCTGCTCATGACCGCCGCTTGGATTCTGTGAACCCAAACCTGTCGGTTTCCGCAGTGTCCGACGGACACGCGTGGTGAGTCGTGAGAATCGGGGACGTAGAGCTATATACGCGACAGGTGTGAAGTGACCTATGTCACAGACCGAGACGAGGGTCGGCGTCGGCGACTCCGTCCTCGACAAGATGCTGGGCGGTGGACTTCCCCGGAACCGCGCGGTGCTCGTCACCGGTGGGCCCGGGACCGGAAAGAGCACGCTCGCGATGCAGTTCCTCCAGGCAGGACTCGACGCGGGCGAGGACTGTCTGTACGTCAGCACCGAACAGACGCTCGACGAACTCCACGACGCCTTCGCGTCGTTCACGTTCGACATCGACCACGACCACCTCACGTTCGTCTCCATCCACGCCACGCCGGGACAGACCATCGAAGGCGACGACGAACTCACACTCCAGTCGCTCGACGACCAAGAGATTCTCGGACCCGGGTTCGACGCTCCATTCACCGGGGAGTACATCCGGCAGTACCTCGAACGGTACGTCCCGTGTGACCGTGTGGTCTTCGACAGCACCTCCGGCCTCTCCGCCATCTCCAGCGACGAGAACCTCTACCGCCGGACCGTGTTGGACCTCGTCCGCTTCTTCAGCGACGACGCCGGTGCGACGACGCTCCTGACCGCGGAGGCCCACGGGACCGACTCACTCACCGGGAGTGATCTCCTCCGCTTCACCAGCCACGGCGTCATCGAACTCTCGCGGCGGACGGTCCGCTCGGACACTCACCGCTTCCTCGAGGTGTCGAAGATGCGAGGCGTCGACCACGACCATCGCTCGATGGAGCTGGAGATCGCGCCGGACGGCGTCCGCGTCGGGCCGCTCCGACGCTCACAGCCGCCGGCGCTGAAGGACCACCGCCACGCGCCCGTCGGCATCCCGGGACTCGACGCGCTCTGTGGCGGCGGACTCGTCCGCGGTGCGGGCGTCCTCCTCCAGCACGACGGGCAAGCGAACCTGGCGGCGCTCTTTTCGGTCCTGCTCGCGCACGCGTTCGACACCGACCACACCGTGTTGCTCGTGCCCACCATCGCGCTCCGGCAGTCGCGCGTCGAGTCGCTGCTGGGTGGCCACGGCCTCGCGCTCGACGAACTCCTCGCCGAGGACCGTCTCTTCGTCGTCGACCTCATCGGCGCGTGGGACCAGTCCGTGCCGAACGTCTACGGCTCACCCGACAGCGGGGCCGAACTGACCGACCTCATCTCCGACCTCGACAACCGGACCGACCGCGACCGGTTCCACATCGTCAACGCCGACGCCGTGACACACGCGTTCGGCGACGAGGAGGCGCGGCAGGTCCGCTACTTCGAGGAGGCCCAACTCGTCGAGGACGGCGACACGCTGTTGCACGTGTCGAACCCCGACACCATCGGCGACCAGATCAGTGCCTTCTACCGGAACGCCGCCGACCAGGTGCTCGACGTCTGGATGGAAGAAGACGGCCTCCAGTACGTCACGCTCAGGAAGTCACCCTGTGGCTTCGTCGGGACGACGTCGCTCGTCGAGTACGTCGAGGAGCCGCCGTATCTCCGCGTGCAGTACCCCCCACAGACCAGGGAGAACCCCTACGCCTGCGAGTGAGCCCCGTGTAGCGTCGACTCGTTCCCGTTCACGAGTCCAGCACCTGGTCGCCGATGGTGTTCCGGAGAATCTCCGAGGTCCCTTCGTATATCTCGTTGAGCTTCGCGTCGCGGTAGAACCGCTCGACGGGGAAGTCCTTCGTGTAGCCGTAGCCGCCGTGAATCTGGATGGCCTCGTTCGCCACCTCTCTCGACACTTCCGACGCGTACAGCTTCGCCTGTGCGGCCTCCTTGATGTACGACTCGTTCTTGATCTTCAGGTCAGCCGCCTGGTGCATCAGGAGTGTGGCCGCCTGTAGCTTGGTGTCCATGTCCGCGAGTTTGTGCTTGATGGCCTGGAACTCGCCGATGGGCTGGCCGAACTGCTCGCGGTCGTTCGCGTACTGCTTCGCCTCGTCCAGCGCCGCGCGGGCGATGCCGACACCGCGCGCCGCGATGGTGATGCGGCCGCCGTTGAGCGTCTTCAGCGCCTGGACGAACCCCTCACCCTCCTCGCCGATGAGCCGCGACTCGGGGATGCGCATGTCGTCGAACCGCAACTCCGCGGTCGGACAGCCCTTGTCGCCGAGTTTGTGCTCGGTCCCCTCGACGTGAAAGCCCGTGTCCTCCTTGGGCCGGACCACGAACGACGAGATGCCGCGGTTGCCGGCTTCCTCGTCGGTCTTGGCGAACACGGTGACGGTGTCCGCGACCGACCCGTTCGAGATCCACAGCTTCGACCCGTCGACGACGTACTCGTCGCCCTCCTTGCGCGCGACCGTCTCCATCGCGGGCACGTCGGAGCCGGCACCGGCCTCCGAGAGCGCGAACGCCCCGATGTCCTCGCCGAGGTTCAGCGGCTCGAGGTACTCGTTCTTCTGCGCCTCGCTCCCGAACTCGTAGAGCATGTTGCCCGCGAGCGAGGTGTGTGCGGCGACGACGGTGCCGAGGCCGCCGCTCCCCCGCGATATCTCCGCGAGGCCGATGGCGTACGAGTGGTAGTCGAGGCCGGCCCCGCCGTACTCTTCGGGGAACGGCATCCCCATGAGGCCGAGTTCGGCCATCTCGTTCACCAGGTCCCACGGGAACTCGTCGGTCTCGTCGATCTCCGCCGCGCGCGGCGCGATCTCCTCGTCGACGAACTCCGCGACCATATCTCGAATCTGTCGTTGCTCCGTCGTGAGGGCGAAGTCCATACCCGCGCTTCGAGGGGTCGCGGCTTGAATGTTGGCGCGCCGTGACGTCGTGTGGACCCGCGACGTCGCTCGCCGTCGCACCGGCCGTTCGACCGTCGCGCGCGGGAACGAATCCATGTCCCACGAACTTTTTATGCCCCCATGCCTACATCCGGCTATCTCGAATGTCTAGACACGCAGACCGTCCGCCGGGAGCCGACGCCGACATAGAGTGGTGTCACGAGGCGGTCCAGGGCGTCTCACGAACCTTCGCCCTGACCGTGGACGTGCTCGAAGAGCCCATGTCGTCGTACATCTGTGTCGGCTACCTCGTCTGCCGCATCGCCGACACCGTCGAGGACGCCGACGACATCCCGCCCGAGGCGCAGGCGCGGCTCCTCCGGCTGTACGACGCGGCGCTCGACCCCGAGGACGAGACCACCATCGAGACGTTCGTCGAGAACGTCGACCCGTATCTCCCGCCCGAAGACGACCGCTCCGAGGACTGGGACGTCGTCGCCAACGCTCCGCGGGTGGTCCGAACCTTCGAGGGGCTCCCACACGACGTCCGCGAGGCGGTGACGCCGCCCGCGCGCGAACTGGTCCAGGGCATGGCGATGTTCGTCGAGCGGTACGCCGAGAAGGGTGGGCTCCGCATCCAGTCCCGCGAGGAACTCGAAGAGTACTGTTACTACGCCGCCGGCACCGTCGGCAACCTCATCACGAACCTCGTCACCCGCGGCGACGTCGCCTCCGAGCGCCGCGCCAAGCTGTACGAGACCGCCGAGGAGTTCGGTCTGCTCCTCCAGCTCGTGAACATCGCGAAGGACGTCCGCGACGACTACGAGGAGGAGAACAACGTCTACCTCCCCGCGGAGTGGCTCGCCGAGGAGGGCATCGCTCAGGACGCCGTCCTCGCCCCGGAGAACGCCCCCGGCACCGCCGCGGTCGTCGAGCGCACCGCCGACCACGCGACCGGTTTCCTCGACGACGCGCAGACGTACCTCGAGACGGTCCCACTCACCGACGGCAACACGCTGGCCGCGTGGGCCATCCCGTTCCTCCTCGCGGTGGGGACCCTCCGCGAACTGCTCGCTCGCCCCGAGGACGCGGTCTCCTCGCAAGGCGTGAAGATCTCCCGCCAGGAGGTGTTCGCCGTCGTCGGCGCGATGACGGGGAGTACGGGTAGAGAGTCGCTCGCGGAGCTGAAAGAGCTCATCTACCGCCAGCCGTACCACCTCGCGCGGACGAGCGCCGACTGATTCGGCGGGTCGCTGGACAGAGCCTCGAATCGGTCCATCGCTCCCCTCGCAGACCACGCCTCGACGCGGGTCGTGTTCGGAACCAACGACCCGACCGCTTATGATGTCACATAGCGTACTTTTTCTGGAGGGGGTAACAGATGAGTTCGATGACCGACGAAACGAACCGTCCGGAGTTTTCGACCGGCGAGGAGGCCCAGATAAGAGAGCCCGAAACGACACTGGGAGGGATACGTACGTACCTCCCGCTGTACACCTCCCCACGAATCCGGCAGTTGAAGACCAAAATCGACATCTCCAAGCTGGAACTCGAACGGCTGGACAAACAAATCCGGGAAGGCAGAGCCGACACGAGAGCGCTACCAGACGTGGAGGCGTGCCGGAGTCACCTCGACGTAGCGTACCGGTCGATTGGTGCGAGTGAGGAACCGACGGAGGAGATCTCCGGAGGAGAAGATATCGTGTCGGCGTATCAGGCGCTGTTTGCGGCGAAGCGTGAGTTGCTCCACCTTCGCTGGTTCGCGTTCGTCGAACCGTCCACGTCGTCCAACGCGGGCGAGGGGGTGAAGTCTTCACAAGACTTCGTCCGCCAAGAGGCCACGAAGCTCCTGACACGAGCGGAGAACGAACTCTCCGGCTGGGCGTTCTACGTGATCGTGCGGATGCTCACGGCGGACGGCTCACAGCTCCGTGAGCACCTCGAAATCAGCACCGTTATCGAGGCACGACAGGTGTACGACGAGCAGACGCTCAGACAGATCGAGTTAGCCGATATCCTCGAACGGCAGTACAGTCTGTTCATGAACGCCGCAGGAGCCAGCGCCCTCGCTGTCGTCGCCCTCGCCGTCGTTTCGCCGTACCTCGCCTCGCTCGTGTCCTGGCTGTCGGGGTGGTTCGTCGGGTTCGCCTCCGGCAACGAACTGCTCGGACTGTTTGGTGGGCTGACGCTCCAGTACGGGCCGGTATTCTACGTCGCGGTGGCGCTGTTCGGACTGCTGGGCGCGTCGATCAGCGGGTTGCTCACCCTCCGCGGAACCGCACCCTCTGCACGGGTTCCCGTCGTCACCATCGACCTGCGTATGCTGGCGTGGGCTCGACTGTACACCGGAGTCGGGGCAGCGCTAGTGCTGGTAACACTCGTCGAGAGCGGTCTGCCCGACTTGGTTTTCTCGTTCCCCGTCGATGTCTCGAACGCCCCGACCGCGCTCCTACTTGCATTCGTCGCCGGGTTCTCCGAGCGACTCCTCACCCGGACGATGTTCACAGTCAGTGGGGAAGACTCGGAGTCTGACGTCGAGTCGCTTCTCCGATACGAGCGACAGGCGGAGGAGCATCGCCCAAGGGCTGACAAGACGCCGACTGAGTGACCGACGTCTCGGGCTCGGCGTCGCCGACAGCCTCACGTCACGACGGCGAAGACGAAGAGGAAGCCGAAGTAGAGGAGGACCAAGAGCCCGAGCGCGATGATACGGAACCGCCGGAGCGACGCGTTCTCCTCCGCGTAGGCCGCCTCGAACGCCTCGCGCTCGTCCGCGGTCACGACGTCGCCGTGGGCGAGTCCGCGGTGCAAGACGAGGTACGACTCCTCGGTGAAGGGGCGGCCGCAGTACGCACAGCGATACACCGGCCCCCCCTCGGGAACGTCGGTTTCGACGGTGGTCCGTGGCGACGCCGTCGCCTCGGCTCTCGTCGTCGGTTCGACTGGCGATGCGGCATCCGTCGGCGGTTGGGTGTTCGAGGACATCTCAGGTGGAGAGGAACGGTGGGGCGACGAACGGTTCGGCGATGACCCAGAGGCTCACCATCGTGTACGCGATCATGACCGCGGTGACGCCGTACTGGCTGTGGACGGCCTGGAGCCGACTGGGGAAGAGGTCGTAGGCCGTCGCGTGGGCGACCCAGACGGCGACCAGATGGCCCGCGAGGACGAACCCGAGGTCGAGCGCGGTGAACCACCCGGGGACGACCAGCACCGTCGGGTTCGCCGGCGGCGACAGCGGCGCGGCGAGCACCTGGAGGAACGTCGGTGTGAGTGTGAGGACGGTGCCGAGGTTGTGCGCGAGGTGGTAGCCGGCGGCGATGGCGAGGAGCGCGGGAGCGAACCGCCGGCCGAGTTCGGCGGCGGAGAGATAGGTGTCGCACGTCCGTCGGGCCGCGGCGGTCGCGAGGTCGTAGGCGACGAGGAAGAGGCCGAAGCCGGCGAGGTACGCGCCGAGGTAGACCACGAGCGGCGGAACGCCGACGCCGACGACGGTCCGGACGACGCCGGCCCAGAGCTCCGTCGCGATGAGGCCGTCGTAGGTCGTCACGAACAGGATGGCGACGACGAACGCCACCTCGTCGCGGCCGGTGACGAGTCGCGTCTCCGACAGCGCCGCGCCGGGAAGCCGGAGGCGCAGTCCCTCGTCGGTCCGTTCGACGGGGGCGACGCGACCGTAGTACCGCAGTGCCCGCGAGAGCGGGTCGGCCATCGAGAACCACGTGTCGGTGCCGAAGACGACCGCACCCGTGAGAGTGACGACCGTGTACGCGACGACGACGGTGGACAGGAGGACGGGGTCCTCCGCGAGCGGGGAGGTGACCTCGAGCCAGACGAGCGCGAGCAACCCGACCACGCTCGGCCACGTGCCGAAGCGCTCGGGGTACGGCCGGTCGAGCGACGGGAGGGGGGAGGCCAGCGTCCGGAAGGGGTTGACGCTCGGCCAGGTGTTGCCCACGAGGTACGTCGAGGCGACGTACCCCCCCCACCAGCCGACCCAGACGACGAGGATGGCGAGGTTCCGGGTCGGCGTGTCCGGCCCGACGAAGCCGAGGACGACCACGGCGACGAGGGAGACGACGCCGGCCACCTGTCCGAGTCGAGAGAGGAGACGAGCGGGTGCCGGGAGCGCGCGACGCCAGGCGTGGATGCTGGCGATGAACGCCCGGTCGGTGACGAAGCTCGCGAGGAGGAACGACGCGCCGACGACGCCCCCGCCCGTGAGGAGGAACAGCCAGGTGGGGACGGCGAGCGACTCGCGGGCGGCCCCGCGGACGGCCCCGCCGTGGGCGGCCGCGACGCCCGCAGTCGCGACCAGCGCGACGAGCGCGACGAACGCGGTTGCGAACCAGCGGGCCGCGGGACGGCGGGCCCCAGGACCGCCGGACGCGACGCGAAAGAGACGCTCCATACGCGCGGTTGGGGGTGGGGGAAAGAGTAGGTTGCGACTCGGCGGTCGTTTGGGTGGATTTTTACCAGTCGAATCGTAACTGGCGGCCATGAGTCTGGAAGAACACGACGACCACGGTCACGGTGGTCACCACCTCCCGGCCGTCGAGGACTGGCCCCGGGGGTTCGGTGAAGCCAGCTGGTGGCCCTTCGTCACCGCGCTCGGCGGCGCGGGCATCTACGTCGGTGCCGCGCTGTACATCATGGGACAGGGAGAGAGCTCCATCGTCGGCCCGATGCTCGGTCCCGGCGTCACCGTCGGCTCCATCGGCCTGTTCCTCGTCGGCATCTACGGCTGGCTCTACCACGCCTTCGTCGTCCACTTCTGGGACCGCGGTATCGACCACCACTCCGAGACCAAGCTCCGGTGGGGGATGATCGCGTTCCTGGGCTCCGAACTCGCGACGTTCGGTGCCGTGTTCACGTACTACTTCTTCATCCGCGCGGGGACGTGGCCGCCCCAGGAGCTCCCGCCACTGACGAGTTCACTCGTCATCGCCAACACGGCGTTGCTGGTGGCCTCTTCGTTCACGCTCCACTGGGCGCACGTCGCCATCCGCAACGAGGACCGCCGGAACTTCATCCTCGGCCTCGCCGTAACGCTCCTCCTGGGCGTCGTCTTCATCGGCGGGCAGGTGCTGGAGTACTACGAGTTCATCATCGGGAAAGGATTCACGCTCACCTCCGGCATCTACTCGTCGGCGTTCTTCGGTCTGACGGGGCTGCACGGCCTGCACGTCACGCTCGGTGCCGTCATCCTCGGCATCGTCTTCGTCCGCGCCCTGCTCGGGCAGTACTCCGCGGAACGGCACGTCTCCGTCTCGACCGCCTCGATGTACTGGCACTTCGTCGACGTCGTCTGGGTGTTCCTCGTCGTCGTCCTCTACGTCGGCGCGGAAGTCGCATAATCGCGGTCGAGTGGGTTCGGACTGGTTTTCTCGCGGTCGGTGACGCACTGGACGGTGTGGGCTCTTCTGCCGTGCGACTCCCGGACTCGTGTGCAGTGAAGTGAGTGTACTTGATGTCGGCAGCGCGTCGGATTCCCGAGGAGTCGGCCAGGGCAAACAAGCAGACCGCACCGCGCACGGGCGCGGCAGTCGTGCGCTCACCGAACCAGCCCCAGCACCCCCCACGCACAGTGTGTCAGCCCGCTCGTTGAACGCCACGCCTGCCCCTGTCGCCGTCAACTGACGATCTCGTTGAACCGGTTGACGTCGCGGTCGGGGCCGACGACGACGAGCGTGTCGCCCGTTCGGACGACGAAGTCCGGTCCGACCTCGGTGATGAGTTCGCCGTCGCGCTCGGCGGCGACGACGGTGCAGTTCGTTCGCGCGCGGACGTCGGCTTGCGCGAGCGTCTTCCCCGTGAGCGCCGGGGCGGTCGTCCGGACGATCTCCAGTTGTGCCTCCGGCGCGATGACCTCCTCGTCGAGCAGGTTCGAGGCGAGCAACCGACCGGAGACGGTCGCCAGCGCGAGGACGTACTCCGCGCCGGCGCGGTAGAGCTTGGGGATGCTCTCGGCCTCGTTCGCCCGGGCGATGACCTCGATACCCGGCGCGACCTGGTTGATGACGAGCGTCGCGAACACCGCCGTGGTGTCGTTGTCGACCGCGAGGACGACGCTACGGGCGTTCTCGACGTCCGCCTTCTGGACGGTCTGTCTGTCGGTGATGTCGCCGACGACGTCGACGCCGGGTCCCTCCTCGAGGTCGACGACGACCGTCGGAACCTCCGCGGCCGCCAGCGCGTCGGCCGCCGTCGAGCCGACCTCGCCGTTGCCGACGACGACGACCGTCCCCCGGCGGTAGCGGCGGGCCTCCGAGAGGGTGAGCTCCTTCAGCCGGTCGAGCTGCGGCTCGCGGCCCGTCACGAGCAGGATGGTGTGTTCGTCGATGACCTCCTCGGGCGGCGGCGGGGAGACGAACTCGCCGCGGAACCACGCGCCGATGATGGTGACGCCGGGTTCGGCGGCGATGCCCGAGTTGGCGATGGTCTTTCCCTCCACCTCGGCCCCCTGCTGGACGAGCAGTTCGACGACCTCGAAGTCCTCGGCGATCTCCACGGCGTCGCCGAGGTCCGTCGAGATGGAGGTCGCGGCCTTGCTCGCGAGGCTGTCGCCGAGGAGTCGGCGCGGGGAGACGATCCGGTCGGCGCCGGCGTACCGGTGGTAGTCGGCGAGGTCGGCGTTCTCGATGAGGCTGATGACGCGGATGTCGGGGTCGACCTGCTTCGCCGAGAGGATGATGCTCGCGTTCGTCTCGTCGTCCGCGTCGGCGACCAGGGCGACCGCCTCGTCCGCGTTGGCCGCGGTGAGGTCACCGACCGATTCGGGGTCGCCGTGGACGACGGCGTACCCGTCGTCGACGAGTTCGCGGGCGACCTCGCGGTCGGATTCGACGATGACGTAGTCGGTGCCCATCGATTCCAGTTCCCCGACGAGCGTGTCGCCTCGGGGGGTGAACTCGCAGATGACGACGTGGTCGGTGAGCGACGTCGCCGTCGGCGGCGCGGTCCGGAGCGACTCTTCGACGAGTGGAACCAGAAAGAGCGGGAGCGTCGTGAAGATGAGCGCCACCCCGGTGAACTGCATCACCATCATCAGGAGGAACATCCCGTTCGTCGACCAGCGGGCGGCGTCCTCGCCGTAACCGGTGGTGGTGAACGTCTCGACGACGACGTGCAGGGACTCGACGTAGCCGACGTCGACACCCTCGAGGGTCCGCATCCCGTACTGGTAGAGGAGCGCGTACACGAACATCGCCGCGGCGGCGACGCCGAGGTACAGGAGGGCACGCCGACGGGCCTCGGTGAGGGCACCGTCGACGCTGGCCTGCGACATACCACCGGCTTCGACCCGCGGGGGATAAAAGCACACCGTCCCACCGACCAGTATGGCCGACGGCGACGCGAGCGCGCGGCGTGACGCCGCGCTGACCGGGGTCGTGCTCGGGGGAGTCGCGAGCGCGGCGTTTCTCGTCGGCGCACCGGTCACACCGACGGCGCTGGCGGCCGGTGCCGCCGCGACGGTCGTCGCCGAACTCCTCTTGTCGCTCCGGTCGGCGTGGGTCCGAGCCGTCTGGGGACGGCGAGCGGTGCAGGCGACGGCCGTCGTAGTCGGCCTCGTGGGCGGGGTCGGCCTCGCGCTCCTCGTCGGCCCGTGGGTGCTCACGGCGCTCGTCGCGGCGCTTCTCACCTACCTCCTGGTCCTCGCCGCGAGCGTGCTGTGGCGTCGTGGCGGACGGCCAAACGACTAACTCGCTGCTGGTCGCACCAGCGACCGTGTCACGAGAGGTCACCCACACCGCCGACGGACCGTACCGACTCACCGCCGAGGACATCGACGAGAAGTACGGCGACGTCGCCATCTGTCGGTGTGGACTCAGCGCGAACCGGCCGTTCTGCGACGGCTCTCACCGGCAGGCCGAAGACGAGGAGGACGGGGTCCGGTACAAGTACGTCGACGGAGAACGCCGCGTCGTCGAACTACGCTACGTCGACGAGCACGCCGGGAGCGACGGGGACGGCGGCGACGCCGAGACCGACGCGTCCGGCTGAGCAGTCACGCGAGCGAGCCGACGGGCGCGACGAGCGCGACGAAAACACCCACTGCGGACGAGGGTCGTTATCACGGACGAGAGAACGGGGGAAAGTATTTCACGCGTTTACCGCGAAACTGTGCCAAATGGACTCACTAATCGTCGACAGAGTGACCGGGTGGGAGACGGTCACGGGACGGGGGGCTGGCGACCTCCCGTCGCTCGCTCGCGACGAGTTCTCCGGCGCGGTGACGGCGGGTGCCGCGTGGGCGTTCCTCCTCAACGGCCGCGTCGTCGGGCTCTTCGACGGGACACTCGAGGACTTCGAGGGCGGCGACGTCACCGTTTACCGGGCTCCCGACCCCGCGCTCCCGCTGCTCTTCGCGATGCAGGAGACCGGCGGCGAGACCCGCGCGAAGTACTACTCCGAGGAGACCTCGCTCCGGGAGGTCGACCGGACGCTCTCGTCGGGGAAGTTCACCGGCTACGTCGAACTGTCGGAGAACGTCCTCTCGGGCGACTACTACGTCGTCTACCACGGCGGTCGGTCGATGAGCGTCGCCTACGTCGGGGCGAGCGAGCGCCTCGTCACCGGCGACGAGGCGTTCGACCGCGCCGCCGACGAGGTCGGCATCTACGCCGTCAACGCCGTCGAGGTCACCGTCACCGACCTCCCCGATGGGGCGGGCCGCGGCGACGTCGCCGGCGCGGACGGTGACAGTGCCGAGGCGGGGGGAGTCGACGCCGACGCCCCCGACCAGGAGAGCGTGACGTTCGGGGCGGCAGCCGACGAATCCACCGAGGACCCCGGCACCGAGGCCGCGACCGGGCCGGACACCGACCCGGACCGGTACGACGGCCTCACCGGGGGGATGGGAATCGGGCTCAACAGCGACGAGGCGGCCGAACCGTCGACTGCCGACGCGCCGGCCGACGAGGGTGGACACGGGGCGACGGACGCGACCGACGAAGACACGTTCGGGGACGTCACGACGGGCGAGGAGGCGGACGAGGCCGACGCGACGGACGGAACCGACGAGGTGGACAAGCCTGACCGGGAGGCCGAGGCTGACGAGGTGGACGAGCCTGACCGGGAATCCGAAGCCGACGACGGGACCGAAGACGTCGGACACGACGCCGAAGCGGTCGGGACCGGTCTCGACGCGGCGTCGACGCCGGCAGCCCGTGAGGAATCGACGGAGAGAAAGGACGAGGCAACGGCGGAGGGCCCCTCGGCGCAGGGAACCGACCCCACGAGCGGCGACACCGACGCCGATACCGACGACTCCGAAGACGCCGTCGCCGCGACGAACGGGGAGGCCGCGGAGCACGCCACCGACGCAGACCCGGTCTCGGCCGCAGAGCCGACACCAGAGGCCGCTCCGGAGGCGGGTGACGGCGAGCCGGCGGAAACGGAGCCCGCTGGTGCCGACGAGAGCGGCGCGTTCTCCGCGGAGCGACAGTGGCAGCAGACGCGGCGCATCCCGGCGCTCTCCCCCGACGAGTCGCTCGAACGCGAGGCGGCGTCGGCGACGGCCGAGGGGGGCGACGAGGGCGCGACCGACACGGAGAGTGAAGCGACTGACAGCCAGCGAAAGCCGGCCCCCGGTGGGCGTGCAGACGCAGCGGGGTCTGCGGCACCGATGGGGTCGGCAGCGGACGCGAGCGAGTTGCAGTCGCGTCTCGAGCGGGTGCGGGCGGAGCGGGACGAACTCGCCTCGAACGCTCGGGCGCTCGAGTCGGACCTCGAGTCGGTCACTCGCGAGCGCGACCGCCTCAGAGCACGGGTCGCGGACCTCGAATCGGAGCTGTCGGCCCGCCGCGAAGCGACCACGCCCGCGGAAGGGGACGCGGGTCACGGAGACGAGGGCCAGCGGCTGTCGCCCGCGGCCGCCCGCGAGGGGACGAACCTCTTCGTTCGATACCGGAGCAAGGGGCAGCCGACGCTGAAGAAAGCGCAGGCTGGCGAGGCCAAACAGTCGGCGGTCGTCGAGAACCTCCGACTGGAGTACCACACGACGTTCGAAAGCGACGAGACGACCGTCGACGGCGAGCCCTACGAGGCGTTCCTCTACGGGACGACGGAGTGGCAGTTCACGAAGTGGGTCGTCGAGGAACTCCTCTACGAAATCGGTCGGTCGGGCCACCGCGTCGACCTGGCCCCGCTGTTCGACCGCATCCCGAAGGTCGACCGAATCGAGTTCGATGGGGCCGTCCCGGTGACCGTCGACGACGGGGAGAGCCAGCGTCACGAGAGCCGCACGTTCGACCTCGTCTTCTGGGACTCGATGGGCGACCCGCTGTTCGTCGTCGACGTCGACACGAGTCGGAACGCGACCACACAGGAGATGGTCGGGTCGCTCATCGACGGAGCGCGGGCCGTCGGCGAGTCGAAGGACACCCTCGGCGGTGCCTTCTCCGTCACGACGTCGTTCTTCGAACCCGGCGCGCTCGACGCCGTCGGTGAGGCGACGAAGAGCGGCCTCTTGAGCCGAAGCTCGAAGAAGAGCTTCGTGAAGCTCTCACGGAAACAGGGGTATCACCTCTGTCTGGTCGAGGCCCGCGACGGCGAGTTCCACCTGACGGTGCCGGAGCTGTGAGGCGGGAGACGGGCGTCGCTCCTCGCGTCGGACGTCCGTGTGAGAACGAGAGTAGCAGTACGGTGTTCGCGTCGCGTTAGGACTCGATTTCGGCGGCGTCCTCGATCTTCATCGACTGGAGCTTCTGGACGATGTCGTCGAGTTTCTCGTCGAGTTCGTCGACGAACTCTTCGGTTCGTTCTGTCGTGATTGCACCCTGACTGGAGGGTTCGATGAGGTTCTCCTCTTCGAGGACGCGCAGCGAGTACCGGACCTTGTGGTGTGGGTACCCGGTCTCATTAGACATCTTGACGATGCCGATGGGCTCGTTGTCGATGACCATCTTCAGCACCTGCAGATGCCGTTCCAACATATCCACTTCCTTCTCGAGTCGATCTATCATGCCATTTGTTAACTTGTCTTTCGAGGTTTTAAACGTTGCCCTCCACCGCGGAGTAAAACAGGCCGATTGCACAGACACGGTACACCATGTTAACACTTCCGTCTGTGTGGTAACACGTCAGAGTGCGAGGAGGTTCGCGGCCCATCGGGGACCAGCCCTCGCGCGCCCCCGTCGCGCCGGCCGCGTTCGTCGCGCGGGCGACTCTCGCCGCACACCGACTGTCGCGTGAGTGGACCGTAACCGGTTTGACCCATGGCGTGAAAGCCGCGTCTATGACCGTCACGATTGTCGGCTCTCAGTTGGGTGACGAGGGCAAAGGCGCCCTCGTCGACCTGTGGGGTGGCGCGGCGGATGTCGTCGTCAGATATCAGGGCGGCGACAACGCCGGCCACACCGTCGTCGAGGGAGGCGAGGAGTACAAGCTCTCGCTCGTCCCCAGTGGTGCCGTTCGCGACAAAGTCGGAGTCTTGGGGAACGGCTGCGTCGTCAACCCCCGCACCCTGTTCGACGAGATCGACGCCCTGCGCGAGCGCGGCCTCGACCCGGACGTCCGAGTCGCCGAGCGCGCGCACGTCATCATGCCGTACCACCGTCGGCTCGACGGAATCGAGGAGGAGGCCAAATCCGAGTCGGGCGACGAGGTCGGCACGACCGGCCGGGGAATCGGCCCGACGTACGAGGACAAGGTCGGTCGCCGCGGGGTTCGCGTCGGCGACCTCCTCGACCCCGAAGTACTCCGCGACCGCCTCGAGTACGTCGTCCCGCAGAAGCGGGCGCTCGTCGAGAAGGTGTTCGGTCTCGACGCCGACGAAGCGTTCGACGTCGACGCCCTCTACGAGGAGTACCGCGAGATCGGCGAGCGACTCGCCGAGGAGGGGATGACCGTGAACTGTTCGGACTTCCTCTACGAACGCCGGCAGGCCGGCGACGAGGTCATGTTCGAGGGTGCACAGGGGACGCTCATCGATATCGACCACGGGAGCTACCCGTACGTCACCTCGTCGAACCCGACCGCCGGCGGCGCTGCCACCGGGTCGGGCGTCGGACCGACCGTCACCGGCCGTGGCGAGGTCGTCGGTATCGTGAAGGCGTACCTCTCACGGGTCGGCAAAGGGCCGATGCCGACGGAACTGGACGGCGACGACCGCGAGGAGACGCTCGCCGACCACATCCGCGAGAAAGGCGGCGAGTTCGGCACCGTCACCGGCCGGCCCCGACGTATCGGCTGGCTCGACATCCCGATGCTCAGACACGCCTCCCGAGTGAGTGGGTTCACCGGAATCGCCGTCAACCACGTCGACGTGCTCGCCGGACTCGACGAGGTGCAGGTCGGCCACGCGTACGAACTCGACGGCGAGGAGGTCGAGACGATTCCGTCGACCACCGAGCGCTGGGCGCGGTGTGAGCCCGTCCTGAAGGAGTTCGAACCGTGGCCGGAGGTCGACTGGACGGCCGTCGCGGGCGAGGGGTACGACGCCCTGCCTTCGGGCGCACGTGACTACCTGAACTACGTCTCGGACGAGGTCGGTGCGCCGGTGTACGCCGTCGGTATCGGTCCCGACCGCGCGGAGACCATCGAACTCCACGACCCCTTCGAGGGGTAGAGACGTTCGCGCCTCGGGGCGAAGCCGTACGCTTTTTGTCGGCACCCACGAAGAGAAGAGTGATGAAAGAGTCACTCGTGGACATCCTCTGCGACCCGCTCGACAAGAGCGAACTCGAACTCCACGTCACCAAGCGCGACGGGGACGAGATTATCGAGGGGAAGTTCGTCGGTACGGTCACGGGCGAGGAGTACCCCATCGAGGACGGCATCCCGGACCTCCGGCCGCCGGACATGCGCGACGAGTAAGCCGTCGAGTCGGGGTGTGAGTCACGGACGGCAGACTGGTCGCTGACTCGTCCGAGCCTCAACCTTTTTGCCCCCCCGAGCAGAGACCAAGGTGTGCCAGCGTCGTTGCCCGTCGAACTCAATCGTGGACGCTTACACGCCATCGAGGCACCCGTGGAGTTCACGAGCGACGGCTCTTTCTACGTCGACCTGTCGAATCACGGCGAAGGCGTCCACGTCCACCTCCACCTGGACGACGCCCTCTCGCGCGTCGCGCGACTCGGCGAGAGCAACGTCTTCGTCGCCGGCGACACCACGTCGCGAATCGACATCGTCGTCGACGACCGACCCTCGACGGCGGTCTCCGGGCGGCTGAAGGTGTCGACCGGCTACGGCGCCGAGACGACGAACGTCGACGTGACCATCGAACCCCTCGAAGAGGAGACACAGCAGGTCGCCGTCGACGAGTCCCTCTCGAAACCGAAACCCAGAGAACCCCAGCAGTCGGCCGTGAGCAAGGGGCTCACGGCGCTTCCCGGTCCGGATGCGCTCCCCTTCGTGCTCTTCGTCCTCCTGGCGGTCGTCATCGCCGCCGGTGCGGTCTACTTCGTCGGCGCGAGCAGTCCGGCGGTCCTCGTCGGCGTCGGCGTCGTCATCGGCGGCGCGGTCGCCGCGCTCGTCTACAGCATCAGGTGACCGACGCTACGTTTCGCGGTCGGTCGGCGTCCCCGCGAGGTTGCCCTCGTCGTCGAACAGCTTCGCGCGCAGGAACCGCGCCCGGAAGCGGTTCGCCCCGTCGGAGACGTCGGCCTCTCTGATCTCGTCGGTCCGGCCGTCGGCCACCGCGTCGATGACCTCCTCCAGTTGCTCCTTCTCCGACGGCGTGAGTTCGAACTCGTACGTCCGCGGCTGTTCGGACTCGAGTTTGGTCCACTTCCGCGCCCCGGAGACGACGACCGAACAGGGCTCACGACAGGGGAACTGACCGTCGCCGCCGTCGACGTCGAGGTCCGTCTCGTCGTCGTACTGCCACTCGCGCCGTTTGAGACACTGCGAGTCGTCGCAGGTCGCCTCGGCGACCCAGTTGACGTGTTCGTACCCCTCGCCGCGGTCCCAGGTCTTGACGACGCCGTACATCCCGGTCTGACGACCCATCGTCTCGCGCCAGTGGGTCACGTCCAGTTCACCCTCGCGCTCGCGGTACCAGTTCGGCACGGAAGCGGGGTAGAACGCCTCCACGACCTCGACCAGCGCCGTCGGGTCCAGCGCGGCGAACTGCCAGCCGGTCCGGAGCGAGGGCGCGGCCTTCAGCGGCCGGTACCGCCCGCGTTCGTCGTGCGTCGCGAGGTCGCGAGCCTCGAGCGGGTCGTCGTACCTGTCGAGTCCGTCCCGCCCGACGTCGTCCACGTGGCGAACCTCGTACCGACGCCGTCCGCCCTCGTCGTCGTCGAGACGCGCGGTAATCGACAGCTGCCCCCACTCGGTCGTCACGCCCTCCGTGAGGGCGTCGTAGCGCGCCACGACGTCCGACCCGTCGACGTCGGCGCCGACGTCGGCACCTTCGAGCCACCGCAGAAACGCCCAGCGGTCCGGCTTCTGCGGGACGACGGCGTGCCAGACGTACCAGTTCGACACGTAGTCCGACCCCGCGGCGACGTCGCGGAGGGCGGCCTCGTCGAGCCCGGCGTGGTCGGCGTCGGGCGTCTCGAAGGCGTAGCCGTCGTCGGTCGCTTCGACGCGGAGGCCGTCGAAGTCGATGCCGTCAGAGGCGGTGGCCACCAGCGCGTCCACGCGTTCGGCAGTCATAGTCGAGGGCAGGGAGTCGAACGGAAAAAGTCGGCCGGTTCGTCCGTCCCCCGCCGTCCACGGGGCGACGACGGGCCGCTCGGGCGGCGACGGGTCGGTCCTCCTCTGCGAGGTCGCCCCCGACGACCTCGTCGCCGAGGTCGGCTTCGACGTCGAGGGCGTAGACGAGGTGGCCGAGACCGAGGCCGGCCGGGTCAGTCGGCCGGAGAGCCGGTCTGTCGGGTCCGTTCGCGGACCGTCTCGACCGCGTTTCCGACGTCGGCCCCGGCGTCGGCTGCACGTTCGAGGACGACGTCGGCCATCAACGGCTCGGTGCCGACAGCGCCGGCGTACCAGATGCGGTGGCCGTCGACCGTGGCGGGCGTCTCCCACCCCGTGCGGTAGTCGTCGGTGAGACCCATGTCCTCGGGGATGTCCTCCTGGGTGTGGAAGCCGTCGGCGATGAACAGCGGGACGACGACGACGTCTTCGGCCTCGAAGTAGTCGGTGACGTCGTCGATTTCGGGGTCCTCGTCCATGAACAGCGCCCGGACCTCGTCGAAGCGGTCCATCTCTTCGACGCGACGGGCGTGGTACTCGATCGCCTTCGCGGAGTTCTCGTTGCGCTTGGTGCCGTGGCCGACGACGCAGAGGCCGAACCCATCCCCGACGTCGGGGTCGCCGGTGACCGACTCCGCGCGGCGGACGATGACGTCCGTCATCGAGTCGTGTGTCCCCACCGGCCCACAGTAGTGGATGGTCTGTCCCGTGTCTTCTGCGGTGAGCGTCACGTCCGTGGCGCTCGTGCCGTCCGACTCCCACGCCTCGGGGTCCCACTCGCGCAGTCGCAGTTCGCGAGGGATGACCTGCTCGGTGAAGTACCCCTCCGAGACGAACAGCGGGACGACGTACACCTCGTCGGAGTCGACGGTTCGGAGGACCTCCCGGAACGAGGGCTCTTCCTTCCAGAACCCGGTGCGGACCTCGTCGAACGCACCCACGGCGCGAATCGTGTCCGCGTGGTCGTACGTGGGTGTCGAGGAGTCGGGGTTCAGGTGCGACCCGTGTGCGACGATGACCAGCGCGCTCATACGTGAACGAGAGGACGGCGCGTCCTTATGGACTTCGGCTCTCGGCTCGCGCGGGGAGACGACGCCGGGGTCGACCGTCCCAGAGACGCGACGCCGGCGGGTTTTTGCCCCTCGGCGGCGAGCACCGGACCATGTCCCTCGCAGCCGAAGCCCGCGACGCTGTTCGCCGTCGACCGTTCCTCTACGACGCACTCTGTGCCGGGGTCGTCAACTACCGCGCCGCCGCCGACTACCTCGACCTCGACGGCGACCCCGAGGCGGTGGCGACGGCGCTCCGCCGCTTCGCGGAGGAACTCGACCCCGTGGACGACCGGGGGGCGACGGCAGCGGTTCGCATGCAGAACGGCGTCGGATACGAGAACGAAGACGGCGTCGCGGACGGGCACACGAGCGACGACGTGGTCGTCGGTGCCGGCGACGCCCGTGTCACGCGAGGGGGTGAACTGACGGCGATTCGCGTCTCGGGCGACGTCGACGCGACGCTGCTCACGGCCGTCGTCGAACGGTGTCGGGTGCAGCGCGTGCTCGTCGACGCCGCGGGCGTCGCCGGCGACGAACTCGTCCTCGTCGTGCCGCGTCGACAGGGGGCGACGGCGCTGCGTCTCGCCGAGGCGTGCGTCGAGGAGCGTTGACGCCGACCGCCCCCCGCCGCGGTCGACCGCGGCGGGGGGAGCGGACAGGAGGCCGTGTCACGCAGTTATCCTCGCTGATATCCTGGAGCGTAGCTTTATGGACGGATTGGCGATTTGAAACCTATGGCAACACGGGACGCGATCGGAGACGGGACGCTCGGGGTCTCTGGCAGAGAACTCCTCGCTGATATCGGAATCGACAGTGCGGAGCTCCGCTGGCGAAAGGAGTTCATCGGCTTCGACGACGCGGACGCAGAGCGCCTGGCGTCGCTGAGTCCCGTCGTCGACGAGAACCTCGACGCGCTGGTCGACGCGTTCAACGACTACCTCTACGGACACGACAAGACGCGTGAGGTGCTCGCCCGGTCCGACGTGGCTCGGGTCGACGACCGGACGTACATGGACCGGGTCGTCGGCGGCTACTTCACGTCGCTCACCGGTGGGACGTACGACCTCGGCTACTACGCCGCGCGGACCCGCATCGGCCGGCTCCACGACACCGTCGGGATGCCGCTGCACTTCTTCGGCGGGATGTTCGCCAACGCGACGGGCATCGTCTTCGACGCGCTGAACCAGGCGGGGACCGAGGCGGCGACGGAGGGGCTCGACCCCGAGGCGGCCGCTCAGGTCGACGCGGCGTTCGACGAGGCGTTCGCCGACGCGATGGCGGTCGTCCGCGGGCTGAACCTCGACATGCAGGTCGTCAACGACACCTACCTCAACTCCTTCGCCGAGGAGATGCGCGAAGAGATCGAAGAGTCCCGCAAACTGCGCGAGAACGTCGACGAGACGGTCGAGAACCTCCAGACGGAGACGAACCAGACGGCGATGAGTATCTCGGAGATCGAGAGCCTCGCCGCGAAGCAGGCGTCGAACACGGACCAGATCGCGAACGAGGTCTCTCAGCTCAGTGCGACTGTCGAGGAGGTCGCGGCGACGGCCGACGAGGTCGCCCGCCAGACCGACGACGCGCGGAAACAGGCCGCGAACGGCCGGTCGTTCGCCGAGGAAGCCATCGACGCGATGGACGAACTCTCGGAGTCGCGCGACGAGATCACCACCAAGGTCGACACGCTCGTCGACACCATCGACGAGATCGACGGGATCGTCGAGATGATAAACAGCATCGCCGAACAGACGAACCTGCTGGCGCTCAACGCGAGCATCGAAGCCGCTCGCGCCGGCGAAGCCGGGTCGGGGTTCGCCGTCGTCGCCGACGAGGTGAAGGCGCTGGCGAACGAGTCGAAAGAGCAGGCTAGCCGGGTCGAAGGGATGATCGGCGAGGTGACAGAGCAGATCGAAGGGACGGCGGTGAACCTCGAGGACGCCGACCAGCACATCGACACAGGCGTCAACCGCGTCGAGGAGGTCACAGGACGGCTCGACGACATCACCACCGCCGTCACCGAGGTCACGGACGGAATCGAGGAGGTCGCCCGCGCGACCGAAGAACAGGCGGAGATGTCCTCCGAAATCGCCCGATACGTCGACACCGCGGCCGAACAGGCCGACGAGGTGTCCACCCGGCTCGACGAGATGAACGACAGCGTCGCCGAGCAGGCCGAACGGGCCGTCGAGATGGACGACGCCGTCGAGAGCATCAACACCGAGGCCGACCTCGACTCGCTGAACCGGACGCGGGATGCGGCGACCGACGGCGGAGGAGGGACGAGTCGCCCGCGGTCGGACGGCGGCGTCGACGTCACCGGTGACGCCGAGAACGCGACAGCGTCGCTGTACGACACGCCCGACGGCCTTCCCGCGGAGATGCCGGACTTCGTCAAGGAGATGCTCGACGAGGAGACGAAGGCGAAGGTTCGACGGGGTGAGCTCGAGCGACCCGACGGGGTTTGAGTCGGGGGTTCGGTTCGTGGGGTGTCTGTTCTGAGGGAAGGTATCGCCTCACACGCCACCCTCCTGTCCTGCGGCGGTCGGCGCGCGGGAGCGAGACGATTCCCGACACCGACACGCCACTCCAGCACCGGTCGAACACGGGCGCGCATCACGCGTGCGACGCGAACGTGAGCGCTCACACCCCCTCGTCTCCGTCCCACACGAGTTCCGACGAGTTCAAAAAAGCCGCGCGTCAACTCTCCGGCGATGCACGACCTGTCCGTGACCAACACCCTCACAGGGGAACAGGAACCGTTCGAACCAGTCGGCGACGAGGTACTCCTGTACGTCTGTGGGCTGACGGTCTCGGACGACGCCCACCTCGGCCACGCCCGTGTGTGGACCCACGCGGACGTCATGCACCGGTGGCTCGAACACGAGGGCTTCTCGGTCAGACACGTCGAGAACTTCACCGACGTCAACGAGAAGATCGTCGCGAGGGTGGGAGAGGACGACCTCGGCGACAGCGAGTCGGCAGTCGCGCGGGGGTTCACCGCCTCGGTCATCGACGATATGCGCGGGCTCAACCTCGAGCGCGCCGCGGTCTACCCGCGCGTCTCCGAACACGTTCCCGAGATAATCGACCTCGTCGCGTCGCTCGTCGAGAAGGGGTACGCCTACGAGGCCAACGGCTCGGTCTACTTCGACGTCACCACCTTCGACGACTACGGCAAGCTCTCGAACCAGCAGGTCGACGAACTGGAGGCGCAGGGCGTCGCAGAGCAGGGTGAAAAGCGCCACCCGGCCGACTTCGCGCTCTGGAAGGCCGGCGGCGTCACGCCCGACGAAGTCGCAGCCCACCGGAGTGAGGACCTGCCGCCGCTCGAAGGCGAGCAGGGCCAGACGTGGGCGTCGCCGTGGAGCGAGGGGCGGCCCGGCTGGCACATCGAGTGCTCGGCGATGTCGATGACGCATCTCGATTCGACCATCGACATCCACGTCGGCGGGCACGACCTCGTCTTCCCGCACCACGAGAACGAGATCGCCCAGTCGGAGGCGGCCACGGGCCAGGAGTTCGCACGATACTGGCTCCACACCGGCCTGCTCGAGACCGAGGGCGAGAAGATGTCGTCGTCGCTCGGCAACTACTTCTACGTCGCCGACGCGCTGGAGCGCTGGGGCGTGAACGTCCTCCGGACGTTCTACCTGGGAACGCAGTACGGCACGAAGCAGACGTTCTCGGAGGCCGCCATGCGGGAGGCAGAAGAGCGCTGGGAGCGCCTCGAGCGCACCTACGAGGACGCCGTCGCCGCCTGCGATAGCGTCGACGCGCGGACGAAGGTCGAAGACGACGCGCTCCGGACGGCGGTCGACACTGCGAGAGGGGACTTCCGCGCGGCGATGAACGACGACTTCAACGTCCGCGAGGCGATGGCGGCACTCCTCGAACTCACCCGCGCGGTCAACAACCACCTCTCGAGCGAGGAGTACGACTACCGGGGGTTGAAGGCGGCTATCGAGGCGTTCGAGGACCTCGGCGGCGACGTCTTCGGCCTCCAGCTCGGTGCGAGTGACGAGAGCGACGTCGGTCTCGCCGCGGACCTCGTCGAACTGGTGTTACAGGTGCGTGCGGAAGAACGCGAGGCAGGCAACTACGACCGGGCGGACGCGCTCCGCGACGAACTCGAGGCGCTGGGTGTCGAGGTCGGCGACTCACCGGAGGGGCCGACGTACCGACTGCCGTAGGGACGAGGACTGACCGCCGAGGAGAGACGCCTCAGTCGACCGTGATCCACACGAGGAAGCCGATTCCCACCGTCTCGAGGACGTGGAGCGACATCAGGCCGCGCCAGGCGATGGGAGGGACCGCGGAGGCGAACCACACCGAGAGCGTCGGGTCGAGCGAGTAGATGTAGAGTGCGACGGCGTTCTCCAAGAGGAGGAGGACGGCGAACACCATGAGTCCGAGCGCGTGCTTCGAACGGAGGTCGAGGTAGTTGCGTCCCCAGATGAAGAGCAACACGGCGAGCAACAGGATGTTGAGCCCCGCTGCCAGCCGTGCCACGTCGAACCAGAGACTCATCTAGGCTCTCCTTGCAACCGGGGCGGCAAATACACTTTCCCAAATCTCTCCATAGTCGGCGCACGACTCGACGCGGACGGACGCACGATTACGCTCACGGTTACGTCACCTGCTCCATAATCTGCTCGATTGTCTCCCAGTGGTGCCGGGCGCGGTCGGAGGGGAGGTACACCGCTCCGTAGCCGTCACCGCTCTTCTGCACGACGTCGTTGTCGACGAGGACGTCGAGGTGATGCCGGACGGTCTTGTAGTCCAGGTCGAGCGCCTCCGCCAACTGGTTGGCGTTACGCGGTCGCTCGTCGACAGTCTCGAGGATACGGAGGCGGTTCTTTCCACCTCGCGTCCCGGTGAACACGTACCAGAGGACCGCCTCCATCACCCCTCTCGACACACCCCCGATACGTAAGGTCATCGACAGAGGACAGTCACGACCGCCGGCCGTCGCCCGGGTGCCGTCTCTCACATCGTGAACAGGTGTGAGTCGTCGGGGACCGCGAACAGCCCCATGCGGACGCCGGCGTCGAGCCAGCCGTAGCCGTACGAGAACGAGGCGAGCGCGTTCACGAGGTCGTCGTCGGCTCGGAAGTGCCGGCCGTCCTCGAGGTACGAGCGAGCCATCTCTTCACACTCCCCGGCGGCCGCACCGAGTGGCGTATCCGGCGGGACGGCGACAGTGGCCGCCGAGAGGGCGTCGGCGAGCATCCGCTCGTAGCGGTCGGTCTTCTCCTGTAGGTCGGCCATGTGCGACACACCCGGGAGAGACGACAAGAGCGCTTCGGCGTGTCGAGGCAGCCCCGCCTCGCAGACTGTGGTGTGGTATCACGAACCGCGTGGACGCCGATTGCTGCACGACAGCACAAGCGTAATACCCCGCCACGGAGTACTCAACGCTAATGACAGGGACGTCGCAGGACGCCGACGTGGTCGAACACCGTCGGCTCATCATCGCCGGTTCGGGTATCGCAGGGCTCACCGCGGCCATCTACGCGGCGCGGTCGAACAACGACCCGCTCGTCTTCGAGGGCGACGAACCGGGTGGACAGTTGACGCTCACCACCGAGGTGGACAACTACCCCGGCTTCCCCGAGGGCATCTCCGGGCCGGAACTGGTGAACAACATGAAAACGCAGGCGAAGCGCTTCGGTGCCGAGGTGAAACACGGTATCCTCACCTCGCTCGACGACTCTTCGCGCCCGTTCAGAGTCGAACTGAAGAACGGCGACGTCTACACCGCGGACGCGGTCATCGCCGCCTCGGGTGCGTCGGCACGGACGCTCGGTATCCCCGGCGAGGACGACCTGATGGGCTACGGGCTGTCGACGTGTGCGACGTGTGACGGCGCGTTCTTCCGCGACGAGAAGATCATGGTCGTCGGCGGCGGCGACGCCGCGATGGAGGAGGCGAACTTCCTGACCAAGTTCGCCTCGAAGGTGTATCTCGTACACCGCCGCGAGGAGTTCCGCGCCGAGGATTACTGGATCGACCGGACGATGGAGAAGGTCGACGAGGGAGAGATCGAGATCATGCGTAACACCGAGGTGACCGAACTGCACGGTACACCCGAGGAGGGCGTCGACCACGTCACGCTCGTGCGCCACCCGGAGGGCCACCCGACCGACAGGCTCGACGACCCCCAGACGGAGGAGTTCGACTTCGACGTCGGCGCGGTCTTCTACGCCATCGGTCACACGCCGAACACCGCGTATCTCGAAGGGACGGACGCACGGATGGACGACGAGGGCTACCTGAAGACGAAGGGGGGCTCCGGCGGCGGCCAGACCGCGACGGACGTCGAGGGCCTGTTCGGCGCCGGCGACGTCGTCGACTACCATTACCAGCAGGCGGTCACCGCCGGCGGCATGGGCTCGAAGGCCGCCCTCGACGCCGACGACTACCTCGAAGACCTCGACCGGACGGCGGCGAAGCCCAAAGAGGCCGCCGCGGCCGAGTCCGACGACTGAACTGCGCCGCTGGCCCTTCGCTGCCGTGCCGCGAACGGCGTGCGCGGACCGCCGTGAGCGTTCGACTCGGGCGGGTCGCCTCACGCTCACGGCGTCCGATTCCCACAGACCCTTTAGTGGTGACCTCCCAGAGGGGGTATGGTCGAAACCGAGACGTACACCATCGAAGGACCCGACGGCGACGTCGAAGAGATTCAGCTCCCGAGCGGCCTCGTCGACATCTTCGCCGAGCAAGGCGAGGAACCGACGGACGTCGTCGGCGACATCGTCGTCCAGGCGTTCGCACAGCAGGCACACGTCGTCGTCCACCACGCCGAGGGCGAAGTCCCCGGCGACCTCGAGGAACTGAACGACGAGATGGAGAACATCTTCGAGGAGCGCTTCGGCGTCTCGCTCGCCGACGCGATGGGTCACTCACACTAAGTTCCGTTTTTTCCCGCACCGACGGCGAAGCCCCGACTGTCCGGCGCACACGAGGCCGGCATTCAGGTACCGCGCCGCGTCGTAGTCACATCCGAGCGGGCCGGTCTCACGAGGTTGCCGAGCGACTCCTCTTCGGGGCGCAAATCACACTGAAAGAAGCGACGTGTACGAGGTCGAACGACCCGTCAGCAGCGCGTCACTCCTCGTCGCCGCCGTCGGTCAGCAGGTCGACCTCGGTCGCCCGTTCCTCGTCGAGGAACTCCGGCATCTCGTCGTCCCGCTCGGCGTCCTCCGCTTCTCGGTCGGTCGCGCTGTCGTCCGTTCGCTCGTCCCACCGACGAACGTCGATGTGGTGACACATGGTACACAGACACATAGTCGCTCGACACACGACAACCTTTCGGACAACCGACACCACGGCGCGCCTCGTTCGGTCTGCCAGGAGGCCGATATCCCCGTCGTGACCCGGTAACACTCACGTCAGCGCGAACTCAAGTCCTTCCAGTCCCTACCGGAGAGCATGCCCGAACCCACCCCGACACCCGGCATCCACCACGTCACGTGTATCGCGGGCGACCCCCAGCGGAACCTCGACTTCTGGGTCGAGACGCTGGGACTCCGCCTCGTCAAACGCTCCATCAACCAGGACGACCCCGGCACCCACCACTTCTTCTTCGCCGACGCCGAGGGCACGCCCGGGACGAGCATGACCTTCTTCCCGTGGGAGGACCTCCCGCAGGGAAAGGTCGGCTCCGGACAGGTCTCCCGGACGGCGTTCCGAGTCCCGGAGGGGAGTCTCGACTACTGGGAGGACCGGTTCGACGAGTACGGCGTCGACTACGACGAGCGCGTCGAGCGGTTCGGCGAGACCGTCCTCCCGTTCCGCGACCCGGACGGCCTCCCCGTCGAACTGGTCGCGGTCGAGATACCCGCGGACGACCCGACCGTCCCGTGGACCGAGTTCGTCCCGGAGGACGCGGCGATTCGCGGCTTCCACTCGGTGACGCTGTGGGAGGCCGACCCCGAGCCCACGATGGACCTGCTGCGCACGATGGGGTTCGAGGAGGTCGGCACCGAACAGACACAGGGCGACACCCCCGGCGACGAGCGGACGCGCTTCGCCGCGAGCGGTTCGGTCGGCAGATACGTCGACGTCCTCCCCACCATCCAGGGCGGGCGACAGGGTCACGGGACGGTCCACCACGTCGCCTTCCAGACGCCGACCGACGCGGACCAGGAGGCGATGCGTGCCGCGGTGCGCTCGAAGGGGCTGAATCCCACGTCGCAGATCAACCGTCACTGGTTCCGTTCGGTGTACTTCCGTGAGTTCGGCGGCGTGCTCTTCGAACTCGCCACGAGCGACCCGGGGTACGACAGCGACGAACCGCTCGACGAACTCGGCGAGCGCCTCGTCCTCCCCGGGCAGTTCGACTCCCGCCGTGACCAGATAGAGGCCGGACTGGCGGACGTGACGGTTCCGCGGGCGCGACCGGTCGAAGCCGACGACTGAGAACCGCTCCCGTCCGCTCTCACTGGTGGCCACCGAGGCGCGAACGAGCGAGCGCCCCGACGAGGGCCGGCGTCAGACGAACGCCAGCGGCACCATCACCGCGAAGCCGGCGGTGAGCCCCGCGAGGAGTTCCCGCTTGCCGCCCCCTGGTAGACCCTGGCCGAGTTCGAGCGCCTCGGGGATGAACTCGGTGAGGACGAGGTAGATCATCGCGCCCGCGGCGAAGCCGAAACCGAACGGGAGGAACTCGCGGGCGATGCGGACGAAGTAGAAGGCGATGACCGCGCCGACCGGCTGCGGCAGTGAGGAGAAGACGGCCCACCAGACCATCCGCCACTCGGAGACGCCCATCGCCCGCAGCGGGATGGAGATGGCGAGGCCCTCGGGGACGTTGTGAATGGAGATGGCGACGGTCATGAAGACCCCTAACACCGGAACGACGAACCCGAACAGGGTCGGCCCGGAGAAGCCGAGGTCCGCGAACGCGACGCCGACGGCGACCCCCTCGGGGAACGAGTGGACGGTGAGAATGCCGAGGATGAGTAGGAGCTTCTTGAAGTCCGCCTCTTCGTATCTCTTCGGCGACACTTCGTAATCGTCGATGACGCGATGTGCCGCGACGACGAGGACGATACCCGTCAGCAAGCCCGCCACGAGGAGGCCGACGAGACGAGGGGGTACCCTCCCGACAGAGAACCCCGCGAGCGAGAGCGTCACGGACGACCCGAACGCCTCGAGGACGAGCCCGAACACCGATGCCGAGACCATAATGCCGGAGGCGAGACCCCACAGCGCCACGTTCCAGCGGTCGCCGACGTCGTCGACGAAGAAGAACGGGAACGCGCCGATTCCCGTCGCGAGAGCGGTGACGAGTCCCGCGAGAAAGACGAACGTGAGGTTCGCGAGTTCGACCATCGGTCGACGGTACCACCAGGACGTCGATAAGTATTATCATTTCCCCGATAAGTTTTGGGAGACCTAAACCGTGGCCGGCGTCCGGGACCAGGGGAAGTGGTCAGAACAGCGCGTCGAGTTCCTCGTCGGTGTCGAGCAGGGACGCGAGGTTGTCGGCGCTCACCGCGTCGCGTTCGAAGCCCTCGCGCTGGGCTTCGATGGCGACCGCCTGTAGTTCCTTGATGCGCGGGACCGACGTCACGCCCGAGAGGAGCACGGCGACGGCGACGAAGTCAGAGTCGACGGGCGCGTCGCCGCCGCGAATCTCCATCGTCCCGGTCTCCTCTTCGAGCCACTTCCGCCCGCGCTCGATGCCGCGTCGGGAGAGCGCCTCGGGCGGGCCGCTGACCACCACCAGCGCGCGTTCGGTGCCGTTGACGTCACAGGGGAGGGTGAGTCGGCCGAGCGTCGCCCGACGGACGAGACTCGACACCCGGTTCATCGCCCCACCGTCGTCGACCTCGGGTGGAGCCGACCGGAACCGAGAGAGGAGTCCGCCGCGCCGACGCTCTCGTTGCGCGGCCGCGTAGCCGACGGTGGAGACGCCGCCACCGGCGAGCGTGTTGATGACCTCCGAGGAGTCGACGACGCTCTCGGCGACCTGTCCGTCCGTCACCTCCCCCGCGGAGAAGATGACGCCGAGCCGTCGCGCGAGTTCCTCGTTGAGACTGGCGAAGCCCGCCTTGACCGACTCGCCGGTGTGCCGCCAGGCGTCGTTGTCGAAGACGATGAGGTTGTCCACCTCGCGAACGAAGGTCTGGAACGACCGCGCGGCGTTGAGGGTGTAGATACCGCCCTCGTCGCGCCCGGGGAGCAGTCCGAGCCCGTACACCGGCTCGGTGTAGAGCCGCTTCAGTTCGTGGGCGAGGACCGGTGCGCCGCCCGAACCGGTCCCGCCGCCCAGTCCGGCGACGACGAGGAACGCGTCGATCTCGTGCGACGCGACGTCGTCCAGGGCGGCGAGAACTTCGCCGACGTCCTCGGCCATCACCTCGGCGCCGAGTTCGTTGTCCGCGCCGACGCCGTGGCCTTTGACCCGTGACTGCCCGACGAGGATACGCTTTGCCGGCGGGACGAGCTCCAGCCCCGCGAGGTCCGCGCGCGCGGTGTTCACGGCGAGGGCGGCGGTGACGAAGTCCGCCCGGGCCGACCGGTCGTATCGGATGAGGGCGTCGACCACCTTGCCGCCGGCCTGGCCGACCCCGATGAGTGCGAGTTTCATGAAATATGTCGTACGAATTATGATTCGCACGGTAATGAACGCAGCGGTGGCGGGGACGAACAGAGCCGTTTAGCCGGCAGGGACGGAAGGGACGCTGTGACCGACTCGTTCGACCCGTTTCCACAGCCACAGCCCGGCCCCTGCCGGGAGCGACTCGCCGTCCGCCTCGGCTGCACGGCGGTCGCGGCACTCTGCTCGCTGGTCGTCTTCCGCGACGTCGTGACCGGCCTGCTCCCGCTCCTGTGGCCGCCGACGGAGCCGTTCTCGCGCTGGTTCGGGCTCGTGACCGTGCTCCTCGTCTCGTTTCTCGTCCTCCCCGGCGTCGTCGGGACGCTGGTCGGGGATCGAGTCTACGACTCGTTCGACGACGGCGAGTGAGGGAACGAGGGCGTGCGGCGCGGACTGCTCGCTCCGCCATCGACCGGCGTCTCGGCTCCGTCGACCGGGTCAGCCTCGCCGAGCGCCGCCTGTACCGCGCCGACCACGTCGCGGGTGTCGACGACCGTCGCGTCGCGTCGGAGCCGTTCGTACGCGTTCGTCCCCGCCGCGCCCGCGAAGTTGCGTTCTTCGAACGGGCGTTCCTCGACGAGGACGACGTGGTCGGCCGCCGCCGCCACGTCCAGGTTCGGGAGGTTCCCCTCCCCGACCTCGATGTCGGTGACGACGACGGCGTCCGCGGCTGCGACCTTCGACTCGACGGCCGCGCGTGTGGACTCGTCGACGCCGGCGTACGGCGGAACGGTGACGAGGTCGAGTCCGAGGTGTCTGGCCGTCTCGGCGTCGGTGTCACCCTCGTTGAGCGCGCCCGCCGACACGGTGTAGCCGGCCGCAGAGAGCAAGTAGAGGACGCGGGCCGCGCTCCCGCCGCCGCCGACGACGTGGATTCGGCCCGCCACGTCCTCGCCGGGGGTGACGCCGACGTCGGGGAGCGCGGTGACGTAGACCGAGCCCGTCACGGGGTGTCGGGAGACCACGGCGTTAGTGTCGAACGCGGCCTGGAGGTTGGGCTCGGTCAACACGGCCGCGGGACGCCCCGCGGCGAGCACCCGGCAGTCCGACAGCAACACCAGCCGGTCGCAGTAGTGAGCGGCGAGGTTGAGGTCGTGGATGGCCGCGAGCGCGGTCTTCCCCTCCTCGACGAGGTCGCGGACGAGTTCGAGCGTCCGGACCTGGTGGTTGATGTCGAGACTCGCCGTCGGCTCGTCGAGCAACATCACGGGGGTGGTCTGCGCGAGCGCTCGCGCGATGAGGACGCGCTGCCGTTCGCCGCCGGAGATGTCCGTCACCGGTCGGTCCGCGAGGTCGGTGACCGCGGTCCGTGCCAGCGCGGCGTCGACGGCCTCTCGGTCCGTGGCGCTCCAGGTGTCGAAGCGCGACCGGTGTGGCGTCCGACCCATCTCGACGGCTTCTCTGACGCTGAAGTCGAACGAGAGCTGTGTCGTCTGCGGGACGGTCGCGACGAGCCGGCTCGCTCCCCGCGAGGAGAGCTGATGGACGTCCCTCCCGTCGATCTCGACGGTCCCCTGCCGCGGCGTGAGTCCGCCGTTCATCGTCCGCAAGAGCGTCGTCTTGCCGGCCCCGTTCGGGCCGATGAGCCCGACGAAGTCGCCCTCGTTGACGGTGAGCGAGACGCCGTCGAGCACCCGTTCGTCCCCGAGGTCGACGGCGAGGGCATCGACGGAAATCATAGCCGCCGCACCTCCCGTGACCGGAGCAGGTAGATGAAGAAGGGGGCACCGACCGCGGCGGTGACGATACCGACAGGAAGTTCTGCGGGCCCCGAGCGGGCGACGGTGTCGGTGAGGACGAGGAACGCGGCACCGCCGAACGCGGACGCCGGGAGGAGGACGCGGTGGTCGGGCCCGACGAGGAGCCGCATCATGTGCGGGACGACGAGGCCGACGAAGCCGATGACGCCGGAGACGGCGACGGCCGCGGCCGTGACGAGACTCGCCAGTGCCAGGAGGGTACGCTTCGTCCGCTCCACTTCGATACCGAGCGAGTGGGCGTCGTCCTCGCCGAGGAGGAGGACGTTGAGGTCCTGTGCGTACACGAGGAGGATGACGAACGTCGGCGGCAGAACGAGGAGCGTCGTCCGGACGTCACCCCACGAGGCGTCGTGGAGGTGACCCATGAGCCAGAACACCGCGCGGTTGAGGCTCTGCCCCGACTGCAAGAGCAGAAAGGAGATGACCGCGCCGAGGAACGTCTGGACGGCGACGCCCGCGAGGAGGAGGGTCGCGACGGGTGTCCGACCGCCCTCGGTGGCGATGAGGTAGACGCCGAAGGCGGCGACGATTGCACCGACGAACGCCGCCGCTTGCAGGCCGAGCCCGAACGGCAGCGCCGGGAGGGCAATCGAGGCGACAGCGCCGACGGCGGCCCCCGAGGAGACGCCCACGATGGAGGGGTCCGCCATCGGGTTCCTGAAAAAGCCCTGCATCACCACGCCGGCGGTCGCGAGCGCGAACCCGACGACGGCGGCGAGCGCGATTCGCGGCATCCGGACCCGCTGGACGATGATCGCCGCCTCCCGGGGGACGTCAAAGGCGACCCCCGGGAGGGCGTCCAGCACGACCTGTGCGACGGTCGTCGGGGGGACGCGGATGGGGCCGATGCCGGCGCTGAGCACCATCACGACGGCACACGCCGCTGCGAGACCAGCCGACCAGCCCACTGCCCGAACGCGTACGTCGCGAGACATCGGTGTGAACACAACCGTAGTTGCAATACATAAATACGTGTTGTACACGCGGTCTCGACTCGCCTCTCGGCCCCCAGCCGTCGGTCGCGGCTCGGTCTCTCGCCGGCACGGCCGGACCACAACCGTATTACGGCGGGGTCTCTCTCACTCGGGTATGGTCGAGAACGTCATCTGGCCCGCGTACTTCGACGCCGCCCGGACCCGGTCGGAGGGACGACGGGTCCCCCTGGACCAGGCGGTCGAAGAGCCGACCGTCGACGAACTCGCGAAGGCCGTCCAGCAGGTCGGATACGACGCGGTCATCGAGCGCGACAAGACCTACGCGCGGGAGTACGAACAGCGCGGCAGAGTACTCGTGCAGGGGGCCGACGACGCCTCGAAGAACGACCTCGTCCAGGCCGTCGCCGCCTACGTCAACATCCTCCGGGACTGAACACACGATGCCGATGAAACGCGTCGGAACCGTCTCGCGAACCGCCCAGGGCGTCGCCATCGTCCGCCTCGACGACGACCCGCCGGACATCGGCACCGTCGTCGTCGACGATTCCCTGTCGAAGGTCGGCCGCGTCGTCGACGTCTTCGGCCCGGTCGACGGGCCGTACGTGGCCATCGCGCCCTCGGGTGGCGCTTCGCCGGCGTCACTCGTCGGGTCGAAGCTGTACGCGCGGTAGCCGCTCCATCCCACGCGGTTGCGCCCCTCGCAACGAAAAGGCCCAAGCCCTCCCCCTCGCAACGTCGGGGCATGAAACCACGCGTCTACGGTGGGGTTGCCTTCGCCGCCCTCCTCTTTCTCCTCGTGCAGTTGGGGGCGCTGGCGCTCGTTCCCACCTTCTACGCGGAGGGGTATCAGCAGGTCGAAGACCCGACAGACCCGACGAACAGCCTCCTGTACATCGGCGCGATCCTCGTCGCCACGGCGTTGATGCTCGCGGCGTTCAAGTACGACTTCGACTGGGCGGTGAGAGGCGTCGTCGTCTTCACCTCCGGGCTCCTCTCGTGGTACGTCTTCAGCGCCGTCCTGTCCGGACTGGTGCCCGTCGTCCTCGCGGCCGCGGTGGCGGTCGCACTTCTGGCACATCCCGAGTGGTACGTCATCGACGCCGCCGGCGTCCTGATGGGGGCGGGTGCGGCTGCCCTCTTCGGCATCAGCTTCGGCGTCCTGCCGGCGGTCGTTCTGCTCTCCGTGCTCGCCGTCTACGACGCCATCTCCGTCTACGGAACCGAGCACATGCTCGAACTCGCCGAGGGGGTGATGGACCTGCGCATCCCCGTCGTGCTCGTCATCCCGACCACGCTGTCGTACTCGCTCCTCGACACCGACTTCTCGGGCGCGAACGACGTCCACGAGGGTGACGAAGCAGCCGAGGCGACGGCAGACGGTGGCGGCGTCGAAGCCGACGGGCGTGAGCGCGGGGAGACGGAGCCGACCGACCGGGAGACGGAGGAAGAGTCGGTCCGCGACGCCTTCTTCATCGGGCTGGGTGACGCCGTCATGCCGACGGTGATGGTCGCCAGCGGGGCGTTCTTCTCACCGGCCGCGTCGCTTGGCCTCTCCGCCCTCCCGTCGTTGAACCTCCCGGCCCTGACGGCGATGGTCGGGACGTTCCTCGGCTTCTTCGTCCTCATGTGGGCGGTCATGAAAGGTCGGGCACACGCCGGGCTCCCCTTGCTCAACGGCGGCGCCGTCGGTGGCTACCTGCTCGGCTCGCTCGTCGCGGGCGTCCCCCTTGTCGAAGCGCTCGGACTGGCCCGGTACCTGTGACTGGCTGTCGCGGACAGACGGCACGCTCGGGGGGACGGACGGGACGGCGTGCCGTACACTCGCGGACGTCCCGTCACTGCACCTACTGGGTCACGGGGACGGGTGGCCGCGGCCTCGGCTAAGAACGTTCGGACGGCGCGACCGCTGTCGGACGTCTCGGTCAGGCCGGGTCTGCGTGGCCCGCGCGGACCTTCACCGCCATCCCGGTGTTGAAGTCCGCCATCGCGTCGGCCGACAACTCCGCGCGGCCGACAGCGAGCAGGGCGTCGGTCTCGTCGACGACGGCGACCTCGTCGCCGGGCCGGATTCCCGGGTCGGCGTCGCGGACGAACTTCGCGAAGGCGTTCTTGCCGTCGCGGACGAACGGTTCGGACTCGTCGCCGACGACGACGCGGTAAGCGGGTGCGTCGAGCGCCGAGAGCAGTCGCCGTCCTCCCTCGACGCCGAGCGTGAATCGCCCATCGACGGCGTAGGTGACGATTCGACCGCCGTCGGCGTGGACCTGACTGGGCCGTCCGCTCGACGTCCGGTCGATGCGGAGGTCCTCCTCCGCGGGAAAGAGCGCGGCCCCCGCGCCGCGGCCGAACTGGTAGTCGGCGACCGTCCGGAGTTGACGGCGGTCGCGCGTGTCCGCGTCGGTCATGCCCTTTTCTCGCCGGGGTCGGGACAAAACGCTTCGGCTTCGTCACCGTGTGTCGCCTGCTGACACGCTCGTTCGAGAGAGAAACTCATATATAAGCGACTTGCCGTTGAACGGACATGAACCTCAGACTCGCCCTCGCCGGCGTCTGCCTCCTGCTGGCGAGTAGCGGCCTCTTCGCCGCGGGCAACGCGCCCCAGGGCGTTCCCGTCGTCCTCGCCGCGGCCGCCGTCGTCGGTGCGACCGCCGCCGTTGCGCGCCTCGGAACCGACCGCGACGCGACCCGCTGAATCGACGTTCGTTCTCCGGCCGCCTTACAACAAGAACGTGTCCTGTCGCTCCGAGAGGTCTAAGAAGGCGTCTGTCGCCTCGACGAGCTCGTCCGCGGTGGACTCTTTGAACGCCATCACCTCCACGCGGACGCCCTCGTGGCGGAGATGCGAGCAGAGTCGCGAGAAGTCGCCGTCGCCCGTACAGAGGACGACAGTGTCGACGTGGGAGGCGAGCGTGACGGCGTCGAGACTCATCCCGACGTCCCAGTCGGCCTTCTTCGACCCATCGCCGAACGTCTTGATGTCCTTGATCTTGGTCTCGAAGCCGATGTCGACGAGCGCTTCGAAGAAGCGCTCCTCGTCGGGCGAGTCCGCGCGGATGACGTAGGAGATCGCACGCACGAGCTCACGCCCGGAGACGGCCTTCTCGAGCAACGAAGAGTAGTCGATGTTCCGCGAGTAGAGGCTGTGAGCGGAGTGGTAGAGGTTCTGTGCGTCGACCAGTACGGCAACCCGCTGGTGGGGGTGAATCTCGGTCATTGCCCAACGACGCGGGCGCACGGACTAACGATTGTCGGTCCCGGCGACGGGCCGCCGACGAGGGTGGTCCGGTCAGGCCGTCTTCAGGGTCATCCGGAAGCGCTCGGTGGGTCGACGCGGCCCCCAACCGTCCCGGCGGAGTGAGCCACGGAGACGACCGGCAAGAGCGGGAGGTCCCCGGAGGTGGAGAATCCAGGCCTCGTTCGTACGAGCGAGACCGGAACGCCACGCACTCAAGCAGTGCGCGCCGCGCTGGAGCGCGCGCGCGTGAGCGCGGGATGCGATAGAATGTGGGTCGTGTTGACGTGTGTCGACTGCGCCCGCAAGGTATAAGGGGGAAAGCTGACGTGTGTGCAAACGTGAACCGACCTGCGCACGCCGCTGCTCGCCCGTGGGGAGCGCCGCGTGGGTCGACGCCGCCGAAACCGAAAAAACGCGTTTTCTGACGCTCGTGGCGGGAGTGGCGACCCCGTTTCGGGCGACCTTCGACGGTCAGCAGTGACTGGTCCGAGAACACTCACAACCATCCACAGACGACACCCATCCACAACCAATGACAGCAATCGACGAATTCCGCGGCGTGTACCCGGCGATGTGCACGCCGTTCCACGAGGACGACAGCATCGACTTCGAGACCCTTCGCGCGGACGCCCGACGCCTCGTCGACGCCGGCGTCGACGGCGTCGTCCCGGTCGGTTCGACCGGCGAGTCGGCGACGCTCACCCACGACGAACACATCGAGGTCGTCAAGTGTGTCGTGAGCGAGGTCGGCGACGAGGTACCGGTCATCGCCGGCTCCGGCTCGAACAACACCCGCGAGGCGCTCGACCTCTCACAGCGCTCGGCAGCAGCGGGTGCCGACGCCCTGCTCCTCATCTCGCCGTACTACAATAAGCCCGAACCCGCCGGCTTCATCGAACATTACCGGACCATCGCGGACGCGGTCGACCTCCCGCAGATCGTCTACAACGTCCCCTCGCGCACGGGCCGGAACATCCTCCCCGACACGGCCGTCGAACTCGCCTCACACCCGAACATCCGGGCGTACAAGGCCGCAAGCGGCGACCTCAACCAGATATCCGAGGTCATCGAGCGCACGCGCGACGAGGACTTCCAGGTCCTCTCCGGTGACGACGGCCTCACCCTGCCCGTCGTCTCGGTCGGCGGAGCGGGAACCATCAGCGTCGTGGCCAACATCGAACCCGAGCGGACGGTCGAGATGGTCCACGCCGCGCTCGACGGCGACTACGAACGGGCGCGTGAGCTCCACCACCGCCTCGCGCCGCTCGTCCGTCAGCTGTTCGTCGAGACCAACCCCATCCCCGTGAAGGAGGCGATGGGCATCCGCGGCTACAGCGCGCCGCACCTCCGGCTGCCGCTGACCCGGCTGTCCGATGAGCACGCCACGGAACTCGGGCACATCCTCGACGACCTGGAGCGGGAACCGGTCGCCGCGGAGGCCGACCGGTGAGCGAGGTTCCTCGAATCGCGGTGACCGGGGCGACCGGTCGGATGGGGCGCGAACTGCTCGCGCTCGCGTCCGAACGGGAAGACCTCGACCTCGTGCTCGCGGTGAGCGGCTCCGCCGAAGACGAGGTCGACGGCGTTCGCGTCGCCGACGCCGAGGCGCTCCCGCGACTCCTCGTCGAGAACGAGGTCGACGCCCTCGTCGACTTCACCGCGCCAGCCGCCAGCGCCGAGTACGTCGCGGCCTGCGCCGACGCCGGCGTCGCCGCCGTCGTCGGAACCACCGGCTTCGACGTCGAACAGGAGGCGGCGCTCACCCAGGCCAGCGAGTCGGTGCCGGTCCTGAAGGCGTCGAACTTCTCGCGAGGTATCGCCGCCCTGCGGCGGGCCGTCCGGGAGGCGGTCGCGGCCCTGCCCGACTTCGACGTCGAGGTGACCGAGACACACCACAACGGCAAGCGCGACGCGCCGTCGGGGACGGCCAACACACTCCTGGAGGATATCGACGAACTCCGCGGCGACCACCCGCGCGTCCACGGCCGCGAGGGCGACCAGCCCCGCGAGGACGGCGAAATCGGCGTTCACGCCCGACGGGCCGGAGGGGTTCCGGGCGAACACGACGTGCTCCTGGGGGGCGACCACGAGTACCTCTCGCTCTCACACACCGCACTCGACCGGGGCGTCTTCGCCGACGGCGCGCTCGACGCGGCCGTGTGGCTCTCGGGACGGGGTGCGGGCTGGTACGACTTCGGAGCCGTAATCAACGATGAGGAGTGACTCACACGCATGACGCTGCAGACCGACGTCGAGGCCCTGTGGGAACAGTATCAGGCAGACGAGATCGACGCGCAGTCGACGACGGCGACGGAGTTAGCGACACTCGACGCGTTCCTCGACGCGCTGGAGGCGGGCGAGGTCCGCGCCGCGGAGAAGACCGGTGACACGGTCGAATCGTGGGAGGCGAACGCGTGGGTCAAGCAGGGTATCCTGCTGAACTTCGGGCTCCGCGAGACCCACCCGCGCGAGTACGGCGACGTCACCTACCACGACGTCCTGCCGCTCAGAGAGACGGACGACCTCGCCGAGAAGGGGACGCGCAACACCCCTGACGGGACGGCTATCCGCCGCGGTGCCTACCTGGGCGAGGACTGCATCATGATGTCGCCGTCGTTCGTCAACGTCGGCGCGTACGTCGGCGACGGCACCCTCGTGGACTCCTGTGACACCGTCGGCTCCTGCGCGCAGATCGGCGAGGGTGTCAAACTCGGCGCGAACACGCTCGTCGGTGGCGTCCTCGAGCCCGTCGAGGACGCACCCGTCGTCCTCGAAGACGGCGTCTCACTTGGGGCGGGGTGTCGCGTCACCTCCGGCTTCAGAGTCGGCGAGAACACCATCGTCGGCGAGAACACGCTGCTCACGCCGCGCATTCCCGTCTACGACCTCGTCGCGGAGGAGGTCGTCTACGGCCACCTCCCCTCGGAGCGCCGCGCGTTCACCCGGATGGTCGAGTCGTCCATCGGCGACCACGACCTCTTCGCCGGGAGCGCGTACAAACCCGCCGTGGTCGCCCTCGACATCGAGGACGACACCCGCGACGCCACGCGGCGGGAGGAGGCCCTGCGGGAATGAACGCGGGCGAGGGAGCAGAGCAGTCCGAGCACGCGGCCGAGAACCCGCCCGTCAGGCGGCTGTCGGCGTGGGACGGCGACGAACTGCGGGACCTCGCCGCCGCGTACGAGACGCCGCTGTACGTGATGGACCTCGGCCGCGTCCGGGAGAACTGCCAGCGTCTCCGGGCGGCGTTCCCCGACGCCGACGTTCGATACGCCGCGAAGGCCCACACCGGGCGGGCGGTCCTCGAAGCCGTCCGCGAGGCGGGCCTCGGTATCGAGTGTGCCTCCGCCGGCGAGGTCGAACGTGCGTTCGCTGCCGGTGCCGCGGGAAAGGAGGTGCAGTACACTGCGGTCAACCCGCCGGACAGAGACCTCGACGTCGTCGTCGACCGGTGGCTGTCGGAACCGGAACTGACCGTCACCGTCGGCGCGCGCGACACCGTCGACCGACTCCGCGAACGCGGCTTCGACGGCCGACTCTGCGTCCGCGTCAACCCCGGCGTCGGCGCGGGCCACCACGAGAAGGTGACGACAGGGGGACACGCCAAGTTCGGCGTCCCCTCCTCCGAGGCGGAAGCCGTCGTCCGCGACGCCCGCGACGACTTCGACGTCGTCGGCATCCACGCTCACGCGGGGTCGGGTATCTCGGGTGACGACCTCTCCGCACACCGCGAAGTGGTGCGGCGGATGGGCGACCTCGCCCGGGACGTCGCCGCCCACGTGGACCTGGAGTTCGTCGACGTCGGCGGCGGCTTCGGTGTCCCCTACCGCGAGGAGGAACCGCCGCTGGACCTCTCTGCCGTGGCCGAGGCGACCCGCGAGGCCCTCGGCGAGGTCGACGCCCAGCTCGCCGTCGAGCCCGGCCGGTACGTCGTCGCCGACGCGGGCGTCGTGCTCACGACCGTGAACACCGTGAAGACGTCCGCGGAGTACGAAACCGTCGTCGGTATCGACGCCGGCATGACGACCCTGCTCAGACCGGCGATGTACGACGCCTACCACGCGATTCGGAACCTGTCGGCAGGAGACGACAGGAGCGCAATACCGGTCACCGTCGCTGGACCTATATGCGAGACCAGCGACGTGCTGTGTGAGCACAGACCGCTCGCTGCACCGACACGGGGCGACGTCCTCGCCGTCGGGAACGCGGGCGCGTACGGCTACGAGATGGCATCGACGTACAACTCCCGTCCGCGGCCTGCGGAGGTCGTCCTCGACCCGGAGCCCCGTCTCGCCCGCCGACGTGAATCGCTCGCGGCGCTGACCGAGCTGGAACAATGACGCAACAACACACCATCCCCTTCGAGAAGTACCACGGGACCGGCAACGACTTCGTCGTCGTCGACGCCGACCACCCCGTTCCGAACCGACCCGCATTCGCCACCGCCCACTGCGACCGGACCACCGGCGTCACCGACGCCGACTCGGACACCGTCGGCGCCGACGGCGTGCTCTTTCTCGCGCTGGAGTCGAGCTACGACCCGCCGCGCGTCGTCATGACGCTCGTCCAGCCCGACGGCTCCGTGGCCGCCATGTGCGGGAACGGCGCGCGCTGTGCGGCCGCGTGGGCACGCAACCGAACCGGTGCCGACGTCGTGATGATAGACACCCCGGCGGGTACCCGTCGCGCCGTGCTCGACGACGACGAGGTGACCGTCGAGATGGGCGTCCCGTCGTTCGAACCGCGCGACGTCCCCCTCGCCCGGGACGACCCGCTCGTCGAGGAGGACGTCGAGGGCCTCACCGTCACCGCGGTGAACACGGGTGTCCCCCACGCCGTCGCCTTCGTCGACGACGTGGACGACGTCGACCTCGACGTCCTCGCACCCCCCATCAGACACGCCGACCTGTTCCCGCGCGGGACGAACGTCACTGTCGCCGCGCAGGCGGACGGCGGCTTCCGCCAGCGGACGTTCGAGCGCGGCGTCGAGGGCGAGACCCGCTCGTGTGGGACGGGCGCGGTCGCCGTCGTCGCCGCGGCGAAGCGTCTCGGTCTCGCCGGTGACGAGGAAGTTCGGGTGTCGCCGCCGGGCGGCGACCTGATGATTCGTGTGCCCGAGGCCGACGAGGCGACGCTCCGCGGTCCCGTCGTCCGGGACTTCGCGGGCGAACTCGAGACGGTACCGACGCCCGAACCCTGACCGTGTCGGCGACGTTCGACCCTGTCGAGTTCCTCGCGAGCGCGGTTCGAATCGACTCCACCGACGAGGACGTCGCGGAGATGCGTTCGTTCCTCGTGGAGACCCTGGAACAGGGAGGCGTCGAGGCGACTGTCGACGACGCCGGCAACACGCTCGCGTCGAGCGGTGCTTCGCCCGACGAGTGTACCCGCCACGTCGTCCTGAACACCCACATCGACACCGTCCCCCCACACGTCCCGTACGGACGTGACGGGGAGACGATACACGGCCGCGGCTCCTGTGACGCCAAAGGGCCGCTCGCGGCGCTCCTGGCCGCCTTCTTCGCCGTTGACCCCGGCGACGCCCGTGTCACTCTCGCGGTGACCCCCGACGAGGAGGTCCTGTCGACGGGCGCGGCGGCGCTCGACCTCGACGGCGACCTGTACATCGTGGGTGAACCGACCGGTCTCGACGTCTGCACCGCGGCGAAGGGTCGCTTCCAGGGGACGCTGTCGCTCTCGGGCGTCGCGGCCCACGCGGCCGAGCCCGACACCGGCGCGAACGCGGTCGCCGCGCTCGAACCGGTGCTGCGAATCGTTCGCGAGTTCGACGCCGACCGCGACCCACACCCCGAACTGGGGCCGGCGACGCTCACGCCGACGGTCGTCGAGGGGGGCGCGGCGACCAATCAGGTGCCCGCCGCGTGTTCGCTCGTTCTCGACCGGCGGAGCGTCCCGCCGGAGCGCGCGGACGGCTTCAGAAACGAACTGGAAGCGCGTGTCCGCGAAGCCGTCCCCGACGGGGTCGGCGTCGAGTTCTCTCTCACGGAGCGACCGACGCCCTTCCTCGAGGCGTTCGCGACCGACCCCGACCACGAACTGGCCCGGACGCTCGCGGCGGCAGCGAGAGACGCCGGTGGACGCGGGGCGGTCCGACCGTTCACGGCCGCGACGGAGGCGTCGTACTTCGCGCCCGCGCCGACCGTCGTCTTCGGGCCGGGCGTCCTCGCGGACGACGAGGGTGCCGTGGCGCACGCCGAGCGGGAGTACGTCTCCGTCGAGTCGGTCGAACGGGCGGCCGAGGCGCTGACCGCCGCGCTCTCGACCCTCGTCGCGGAAGCGTAAACCCGATACCGACCGGTGTCGTTCTCCGGGGCATGTACGAAGCCGTCTCCGCGACGCCCGACGGTGAGACCACCGTCGCGCGGTTCGCTCACGCTGCCGACCGCTACGGCTACGACGGCGTCGTCGTTCGCGCGACGAGCACGCCCGACGACGAGTACGACCGGATTCGGGACCGGTTCGGGGTCGACGTCGTCGACGGCGTCGAAGTCGTCGCCGACAACCCCGAGTCGGCGGCGGGAGCCGTCGGTGCACACCGGGGGTCGCGGACGCTGCTTCTCGTCCGCGGGGGGACGGACACGCTGAACCGGTTCGCGGTCGAGCAAGCGCGGGTCGACGTGCTCACCCGGCCGTTCGACGACGGTGGTGACGTGAACCACGTCCTCGTGAAGGCCGCCCGTGACAACGGTGTCCGCATCGAGTTCGACCTCGGTCCGGTGCTCCGACTCGACGGCGGACGACGGGTGCAGGCCCTCCGGAAGCTCCGGAAGCTCCGCGAACTCGTCGGCGCGTACGACGCACCGTACGTCGTCAGCGCGACGCCCCGCTCGCACCTCCAGCTGCGAGCGCCGCGCGAACTCGACGCGCTGGGGGAGACGCTCGGGTTCGAGGCCGGGGCGATGAGGGCGGGCCTGCGCGAGTGGGGTCGGCTCGCCGAGCGGAACAGGGAGCGGCTGTCCGAGTCGTTCATTGCTCCCGGTGTCGAACGTGGCAGATATGAAGAAGACGCTTGAGGAACACGCCACGCGCTTTTCGGACCTCGCGGGGGAATACGACGATACCGCCTCAGAGGAGTATCTCGCCTGCTGTGACCTCGTCGTCGACCACGCCGCGCCCGGTTCCGAAGACGTCGTCCTCGACCTAGGGACCGGAACCGGTGCCATCGCACTCGCGCTCGCTCCACGGGCGAAGCGTGTCGTCGGGCGAGACATCAGCGAGGGGATGCTCGACCGTGCGCGGCAGAAGGCCCACGAACAGGGGGCCGCAAACGTCGAGTTCGGCTACGGCGAGTTCCGCGCGCCCGAGTACGACGGGCCGGTCGACGTCGTCACCTCGAACTTCGCGCTGCACCACCTCTCTGACGCGGAGAAGCGTGAGGCGGTGGCGGTCATCGCCGCCCTCGGGCCGCGTCGGCTGGTGCTGGGCGACGTGATGTTCTTCGGCGAGGCCGACCCCGACGAGCCGTTCTACTCCCCCGAGGTCGACGACCCCGCGACGGTCGGGACGCTCGCCGACATCTTCACCGACTGCGGGTTCGCGCTGACGGCCGTCGAACGCGTCCACGACCAGGTGGGCGTCCTGGTGGGGGAACGCGCCGGCGAGTCCACGGCGGGCGCGGAGTGACGCCGCCATGAGACACCTCCCGAAACATCTCAGACCGCGGTGGCGTTATCTGGCCGTCGAACTGGAAGGGTGGCCCGACGCCTCGCTGTCCCGGGGCGCGTTCCAGCGTGAGGTGTGGTACGCGGCACAGAACCTCGTCGGCGACGTCGCGAGCGCGGACGTCGACCTCACCGTGCTCGGCTTCGAGTTCGACCGCGGGCGCGGGGAGACGCTGGTGCGCGCCCGCCGGGGCGAGGTCGGTGTCGCGCGGGCGGTGCTCGCGTGTGTCGCGTCGGTCGACGGCCACCCGCTCGGCGTCCGGGTCCGCGGCGTGTCGGGCACAGTGCGTGCCGCTGAGGAAAGGTATTTAAATCGCGGACCCGGAAATCCCGAGGAGAGAACCGTCGTGGTCGATGAAGACGCCCGGTCGGCCGTCGCCCGTCCACCCGTCGTCGACGTGGCCGGCCCGGGCGGCTTCACGGGTGCGACCGAACTCGATTTCGAGTAATCCGTAACATCACATCATGCAGGGACAAGCCCAACAGCAGGCGTACGACCGCGGAATCACGATCTTCTCACCTGACGGCCGTCTGTATCAGGTCGAGTACGCCCGTGAAGCCGTCAAGCGGGGGACAGCGAGCATCGGTATCCGGACCCCTGAAGGGGTCGTCCTCGCCGCCGACAAGCGCTCGCGCTCGCCGCTGATGGAGCCGACGAGCGTCGAGAAGATCCACAAGGCCGACGACCACATCGGAATCGCCTCGGCCGGTCACGTCGCGGACGCACGCCAGCTCATCGACTTCGCGCGCCGACAGGCACAGATCAACCAGCTCCGCTACGGCGAGCCCATCGGTATCGAGACGCTCACGAAGGAGATCACCGACCACATCCAGCAGTACACGCAGGTCGGCGGCGCCCGCCCGTTCGGCGTCGCGCTCCTCATCGCCGGCGTCGAGAACGGCACGCCCCGGCTGTACGAGACCGACCCTTCCGGGACGCCCTACGAGTGGAAGGCCGTCTCCATCGGCGCGAACCGCGGCGACCTCCAGGAGTACCTCGAGGAGTCGTACGCGGACGACCTCTCGCTCGACGACGGGGTCGAACTCGCGCTGAAGGCCATCGCCTCCACGAACGACGACGAACTCGCGCCCGAGGGCGTCGACGTCGCGAAGGTTCCCGTCGACGAGCCCATGTTCGAGGAGCTCTCGAACGACCACGTCGAGAGCCACCTCGCCGAACTCGACCTGCTCCCCAGTGAGGAGGACAAGGGCGAGGACGAGTCCGCCTGAGCCGGCGACTCGCGTCACGGGACGTGCAGAGAGAACAGAACCCGGGTCCGTTTCGGTCTTCTCACCCAGCACCGGACGTCAGAGGGACGTTCCGGAGCGGGCGCTCAGATGTCGTACTCCTCGTACGCGAGGTTCATCAGCCACTGCGAGAACGCGTCGCTGTTGGCGTTGACCTCCTCCTCGCCGATGAACGGTGAGAGCAGGTCACCCGCCATCAACAGCGAGAACTCGAGGTCGCGCGCAGCGGGTTCGAGATAGTACGTGTTGTGTCCGTCGTAGACGGTGCTCGAACGCTGGATGAGCCCGAGTCCCTCGAGCTTCTCCGCGATTCGGCTCCCCTTGCGCGAGGAGATATCCAGCGCCTTCCAGAAGTCACTCTGGTGAATCCCACCCTCGTCGCGGATGAGTTCGAGTGCCTGGCGCTCGTCGTCAGCGAGTTCCGCCTCGGCTTCGGCCGCGCTCATACAGCCAAGACGGCCCGCGGGTGGTTTAAACTTGACCTTCGTCCGCCTCGGCCGAGGTCTCCGCGTCCGTGTCGACCGGCTCGTAGGCGGTCTCACACGGCGGTCCAGGGGCGAACTGGTAGTCGACACGCCCGTCGTCGAACACCGTCACGAGCGACGACGAGCGAGTGCCGTAGCGTCCCTCGGGCCCGTCGCTGTGGACGCAGACGCCGTACTCGTGGTCTGCGAGGACGGCCGTGGCACGGTCGAGCCACGCCTCGTGTCCCTCACCGGGGTCCGGCCAGAGCGTCTCCTGGATACGGGCGGCGTTGTCGCCCTGCTCGGGACCCATCTCGGGACGACGCTCCGGTTCGAAAAACTCCCCGTCTGCGCCGACGTTGACGACGACGTGGACGCCGGGCGAGAGGTTCCGGACGCGGAGCCGTCCGTCCCACTCGACGAGCACCGCCGCGGCCTCGTCGGCGAGGACGAGGTTGAAGCCGTCGTACTGGTGTTCGCGTACCGCGCGCTCGACGAGGCGTGCCGCCTCCTCGGCCGACGTCGTGTTCAGCGCGTCGCGGACGAGCAGGCCCCGCGAGCGTTCGCCTCCCTCCTCGACGTCCACCCAGCGGTTCGTGATGCCGACGAAGACGCCGGCATCGTTCACTCCGACCCACGTGCCGCCCGCATCGAGGTCGCGCGGCGCGACGAACCCGAGCGACCCGTGGTGCCGTCCGGGCGGTTCAGAGGGGCGGTCCAGCGCCTCGTCGCGGTTCGCCGCGACGACCACCGGTGCGTCGGTGAACGCTTGCCACGCGAGGGTGAGAGTGCACACGCGGCGGAATAAGACGGCGAGAGGTATAAGCGTCCGCTCGGCGGCCGGTGGGACGCGCCACGAGGTTCAAGGACGATGCCGCGGCCACCGACGCGAGAGCCGTGACGTAGCACACGCGGACGGACAACCGCGAAACGGTGACACACTGTCCGTCCGAGCGAGCGTGTCGCCTGTCAGCCTGTTCGACCGGAGTGACTACGCTGACCAGTCGTCAGTTCCGCGCGTGGCCCGGGCGACACCGACGGCCGCGACGTTCTCGGGGACGTCGTGGACGCGGACGATGTCGGCACCGCGGTCGGCGGCGAGGGCGGTCGCCGCGACGGTCGCGGGGCCGCGCTCGTCGGCGTCGCGTCCGACGAGGCCGAACATCGACTTGTGAGAGTGGCCGACGAGGACCGGACAGCCCAGCGCGTGGAACTCGTCGACGCGGTCGATGAGTTCGAAGCTCTCCGCGGCGCGCTTGCCGAAGCCGATGCCGGGGTCGACGATGACGTTCTCTCGGGGGATGCCGGCCGCCTCGGCCCGGAGGACCGTCTCGGTGAGTTCGGCGATGACGTCGCTGACGACGTCGTCGTACTCGACGACGTTGTCGGGGTCGACCGGGGCGTCGATAGAGTGCATCACGACGACGGGGACGTCCCGCTCGGCGACGAGAAAGCGCATCTCGGGGTCGTCCAGTCCGGTCACGTCGTTGATGATGTCGGCACCCGCGTCGAGCGCCGCTTCGGCGACGGCCGCCTTCCGGGTGTCGACGGAGACGAGCGTGTCGAGTGAGGCGACCGCTTCGACGACGGGGACGATTCGGTCGATCTCCTCGGCGGCGGGGACCGGTTCGGCTCCCGGCCGGGTCGACTCGCCGCCGACGTCGACGATATCGGCACCGGCTTCGACCATCGCCGTCGCCCGTTCGACGGCGTCGTCGAGGTCGTAGTACGCGCCCCCGTCGTGGAACGAGTCGGGGGTGACGTTGAGGATACCCATGACGGCCGTCCCGTCGGACCACGGGTACGTCGTGGCCGACTCGGACGCCGTCGACGACGTGTCGAGGCCGAGTCGACGTCGGAGGCGCGCCCGAACGTCGTCGAGTCCGTACGGGACTGACGCGAGCGCGTCGACGAGCGCCGAGAACTGCGCGAGCGTCCCCATCACCACGACCGAGACGAGTTCGCCGTCGTTCTCGTGGCCGGAGACGACGCAGTTCCCGCCCACCCGAACCATCTCGCGCTGGAGCACCGCTGCCTGACGGCGGTCGACTCGCGTTTCGATCACGCGGTGGACGGCGTCCGCCCGTGCATCGTGCGCTCGCTCGTCGGGGACGGACGCGTGTGCGAACGTCGACGCCGCCTCGTCGAGGTCCCGAACGCGCTTGGGCACCACCCGTCGAGTCCACGTGGTCCGCGCCTCGCCGACACAGAAGAGCGACCCGGTGACGAGCACGCAGTCGTCGGGGTCGGCTCGACGACGAGCGGATTCGACTGCCGATGCGACGGTGTCGCCGGCAGTGACGTCGTCGACGCCGTGGGCTTCGAAGACGCGAGCGAGAATCTCGGACGTCTCCGCCCGGTCGATGTTCGGACGGCAGGTCACCACGCTGTCTGGCGACGGGAGCGCCTCCGCCATCCCCTCGTGGTCCTTGTCGTGCATCGCGGCGAACACCAGATGTAGGTGGTCGTAGTCGAACGCTTCGAGGACGGCCGCGACCTGTTCGCACGCACCTGGGTTGTGCGCGCCATCGAGCACGACGAGAGGGTCTCGAGACAGCACCTCGAATCGCCCCGGCCAGTGGGCCCCTCTGAGGCCCCGGACGACCATCGACTCGGTGAGTTCGACGCCGAACCGGGCCGCCACCTGTCGAGCCAACACGACGGCGACCCCCGCGTTCTGGGCCTGGTGTGCACCCAAGAGTGCAAGCGGCGATTCGACGTGCCAGCCGTCTCCCTCGAGCGTGACGCGTCCCTCGAGCGTCGGTCCGCCGTGACCGTGATACGTCACCCGCACGTCGGGGGTACCCGCCGACTCCTCGGCACCGGCCGCGTCGGCGTCGCCGACACGGACGACGTCCTCGACTCGGTCGTGGATGGTCGCGAGCGCGGCTCCGGTCGCGGCGGTCACGAGCGGGCCGTCCGACGGAGCGACGGCCGCTTTCGTCGCGGCGATCTCCTCGACGGTGTCCCCCAGGACGTCGGTGTGTTCCAGCGTCACGTTCGTGACGGCCGCCGCGACCGGGTCGACGACGCTCGTCGCATCGAGTTCGCCGCCCATCCCGACCTCGAGGACGGCGACGTCGGTGTCGGCGCGGCCGAACTGCCAGAGCGCGAGCGCGGTCACGGTCTCGAAGAACGTGAGTGGCTCCCCCGCGGCGGCCCGATCGACGAGATACGGCTTCGCCTGCTCGACGAACTCGCAAACGGCTCGCTTCGGTATCTGACGGCCGTCGACGGTGACGCGTTCGCGGAGGCTATCGAGATGCGGAGAAGTGTACAGGCCGACCGAGAGGTCCGACTCCCGGAGGAGGGACGCGACCATCCGGGAGGTGCTGCCCTTCCCGTTCGATCCGGCGACCTGGACGAACGCGACGTCCTCGTGCGGGTCGTCCAGGTGGTTGAGGAGGCCCCGAACCGCCTCGGTACCGGGCTTCATCCGGAAGCGGCGCAGGTCGAAGAGGAAGTTCACCGCCTCGTGATACTCCATATCTCGCCCACGCGGTGCCCCTCCGTTAATGCTTCTTCTTCGGTCGGTTCAGTCGGGCGGCGTGGACCCGCGATGTCGGGCGATGTGTCGACGGATCGAGTGAACCGGCGTCAGTCGTCGCCGATGTGGACGACGAGGACGGGCTGTGTGGCGTTCTCGACGACCCGTTCGGTCACGCTCCCCATGTTGACGAGCTTGTCACGCCCCGTCCGTCCGTGAGTCCCGATGACGATGAGGTCGATTCCCGCTTCGTCAGCGTACTTCAATATCTCGGAGTGGGGGACGCCGTCTCGGACCGCACCCACCGTCTCGACGTCCTCCCCCGCGGCTCGCGTCTCGACGGCGTCGACGGCCGATTCGGCGCTCTCGGTCAGACTCTCGAGGATGTCGTCCTGCTGGTCGCGAGCCGCAGAGAGGTAGATCCGACGGTCGACCACCGACAGCGCGTGCACGCGCGCGCCTCGCCGCGTCGCGATGTCGAGCGCGTGTGTCAGTGTGTCGTCCGTGCCACCGCTCCCGTCGGTCGGAACGAGGATGTCGTCGTACATCTCGTCCGAGACTCTCGTGCGCGGTTGTAATAATGGGCGGTGTCGAATCGACACCGGTGGGCCGACCCTGGTCGGCGACGTCAGGCCAGCGACCAGAACGGGGACGAACCGCGACGGAGGAGCCACGCCGCGGGAGCGGCCAGACGCCCGCCGTTACTGCGGGCCGACCAGCAGCGGCCGCTCGTCCGTCGACGCCTCACGTGTGACCGAGAGAGCGCTGTCAGCCACTGACTCGGCTGCCGCCGAGTCTCGGTCGGGCTCCTCGCCGGACTGTTCGACGAGGACCGCACAGTCGGCGCGCTCCACGACACGGCGGGTGACTTGCCCGACGCAGACAGCCCCCTGCGTCGTCTCACGACCCGGCGACCCGAGGAGGACGAGGTCGGCTTCGATCCGCCGGGCTTCGTCGACGATTTCGGCGTGCGGGACGCCGCGTCGAACGGCGGTCCGTGCGTCGACACCGGCCCGCTGTGCCCGCTCTGCGGCGCGCATCGACGCTCGTCGCGCTCGTTCGCGAGCCCCGCTCACACGGTCGCCTCGGTCGGTCGCCTCGGCGTTCAGCGCCGTCGGTCCGTCGACGATGCCGACCGTGTGGAGGGTCGCACCCCACATGTCGGCGAGTCCGATTGCGTGCATCGTGAGCCGTGTCGTCTCCGCGGTTTCGTCGACGGGTACGAGAATCGTATCGTACATACCTCGTAGTTACACCCGGGGCACTTCAACCCCAAAACGGGATTCACCGGCTTCGAGCCTTGATTCAGTCGCTTTCGAGGATAAAACTCGGTTCGAAACTGGCGTATAACTTATCAGTGGGAGGGTGTGACAGACGTGGTCGGCAGTCGGTCCGCCGTGACGGAGACACCGACCCCCGTTCCCGTTCGAGCGTTTACTGGGCTTTCACGGGTCTCGGTCGGGCCGGAAACACCGTCACTTCACTCGTTTCACTCGCTCGTGGCGAGTTTCCACTACTACTCGTGACGAGTTCCGTCATTAATCGTGCCGGAAACACCGCCGACCGGTGAACACCATCGCGATGCCGTGGTCGTCGGCGGCTTCGACGACGTCCTCGTCGTTCACACTCCCGCCGGGCTGGATGACGGCTTCGATGCCGGCTTCGGCGGCCTCCTCGATGCCGTCGGGGAACGGGAAGAACGCGTCGCTCGCCATCACGGCCCCCTCGGCCGACTTGCCCTCGGCGTGCTCGTCGGCCTTCATCGCCGCCAGGCGGACGGCGTCGACACGGGAGACCTGCCCCATCCCGACGCCGACCGTCTCGGTACCCGAGGCGAAGAGGATGCCGTTCGACTTGACGTGCTTGAGCACGCGCCAGGCGAACAGCATCGACTCGACCTCGTCGTCGGTGGGTTCGCGCTCGGTGACGACCTCGAGGTCCTCGCGGTAGGGGGCCCACGTGTCGCGTTCTTGCACCAGTCGCCCGCCGACGAGGCGCTTCTCCGTGAGATGGTCTGTCACGTCGCCCAGCGGGCCGACGTCGAGGACGCGGAGGTTCTGCTTCTCGGTGAGGACGTCCAGGGCGGCGTCGGAGTACGCCGGTGCGACGACGACCTCCTTGAACGACTCGACGATGGACTCGGCGGTGGCGGCGTCGCACTCGCGGTTCAGGGCGACGATGCCGCCGAAGGCGCTCATCGGGTCCGTCGACAGCGCGCGGTCGTACGCCTCGGCGAGGGAGTCGGCGGTCGCACAGCCGGCGGGGTTGGTGTGTTTGATGACCGCCGCCGCGGGCTCGTCGAACTCCTTGACGAGCGAGAGCGCGGCGTCGGCGTCGTTGTAGTTGTTGTACGACAGCGCCTTCGCGCCCTCGTTCAACTGCGTCGCGTGGACGACGTTCGCCTCCGCGCAGGAGTCGTCGGCGTACACCGCAGCCTCCTGGTGGGGGTTCTCGCCGTACCGGAGCCCCGAGACGCGGTCGTCGGAGACGAGCCGGCGGTCGGGGAAGTCGCCGCCCTCGTCGCCGTCGACGCGCACGCCGTCGTCGGTCACCTCGACGCGGCCTTCGGCGAACCACCGGACTGCCCGGGGATACGCCGTGAACTCCGCCTCGCGGAGGACGCGCGCCTTCAGGCTCGTCTCGTCGTCGTCCTCGTAGACGGGGACCGCCTCCTGGGTGACGATGGGGCCTGCGTCGACCGCCTCGGTGACGACGTGGACCGTACAGCCCGTCATCCGGACGCCCGACTCGAGCACCTGCTCGTGGGCGTCCATGCCCGGGAAGGAAGGGAGCAGCGAGGGGTGGACGTTCAGCGTCGTCGGTGCCTCGTCGAGGAACGCGTCGGTCAGGACGCGCATGTAGCCGTCGAGACAGACGATGTCGAAGTCGTACCCAGACAGTCGTGAGAGGACGCGTCGCTCGTGGTCTTTTCTCGTGTCGTCGCCACGTTCGACGACCTCCGTCGGAATCCCACGTTCGGAGGCGTCTTCGAGGACTGGTGCCCCCTCGCGGTTCGTCAGGACGACCGAGAGCTCGGCACCGCCGGGTGCCCTGTCGGCGATGTGCAGGAGGTTCCGGCCGCGGTTGCTCGCCAGACCAGCGATCTTGAGCATACCTGTGAGGCCTCGTGCAGACGGAAAAACAGTTGCGGTCCCGGGACGGGGTGTGTACACGAAAGTGGGTATCGGCCCCGGTTCGAACCGTCGGCTCGGCTTCGAGTATGCACGAAAGTGCCTCCCGCCATCGACACCCTTTTGCTGGCGCCACGGGCAGTTCCCGCCATGACCGAGCCTTCGAAGCTCCCCCGGACGGACCCCCTCGCGGCGGTGTCGCCGCTGGATGGCCGCTACGCCGCGCGCACGGAGCCGCTCGTGCCGTACGCGAGCGAGTCAGCGCTCATGCGTGCGCGCGTTCGCGTCGAAGTGGAGTACCTCATCGCACTCGCCGACCTCGACGCGACCGACGTCGCACTCGCCGACGACACCCGGGCGGTCCTCCGCTCACTGCCCGAGTCGTTCGACGCCGACGACGCGCGCCTCGTCAAACAGATCGAACGCGAGGGGACCGACGAGTACGCGGCGACCAACCACGACGTGAAGGCGGTCGAGTACTTCCTGCGCGTCCGGCTCTCCGAACGCGTCGCCGACGCCGAACGGCTCTTCCCGTGGATCCACTTCGGGCTCACCAGCGAGGACGTCAACAACCTCGCTCAGCGGCTCCTCGTCGAGGGCGCGACCGAAGAGGTACTGCTCCCCGCGCTCGGTGAGGTCAGAGACGCACTCGTCGAGATGGCCCACGAGCACCGCGCCCTCCCGATGCTGGCTCGGACGCACGGCCAGCCGGCGACGCCGACGACGTTCGGGAAGGAGATGGCCGTCTACGCCGCCCGACTCGGCCGGACCATGGGGCGGATTCGGCGCGCGACCGACAGTCTCTCGGGCAAGCTCGCGGGCGCGTCGGGCGTCTACGCGGCCCACGTCGCGGCGTACCCGGACGTCGACTGGCGTGCCTTCTCCGAGTCGTTCGTCCGCGACCTGGGCCTCGAGCACCAGGCGCTCTCGACCCAGGTCAACCCCTGTGACGACCTCGCGGAACTGTTCGACGCGGTTCGCGGCGCGAACAACGCACTCGTCGACCTCGACCGCGACGTGTGGCTGTACGTCTCCGACCGGTATCTCGGGCAGGAGACCGTCGAGGGGGAAACGGGGTCGTCGACCATGCCCCACAAGGTCAACCCCATCGACTTCGAGAACAGCGAGGGGAACCTCTCGAAGGCCAACTCGGACCTCACCTTCCTCGCCGACTACGTCACCACCTCGCGGCTCCAGCGCGACCTCTCGGACTCGACGGTGAAACGGAACGTCGGCGCGGCGTTCGCACACAGCCTCATCGGGTACGAGAAGACCGCCACGGGGCTGTCGAAGGTCGTCCCGAACGAGCAGGTGATGCGCGAGGAACTGGAGTCGACGCCGGAAATCCTCGGCGAAGCCGTCCAGACCATCCTTCGCCGCGAAGGCGACACCGACGCGTACGAGCGGGTGAAAGCGCTCACGCGAGGACAGCGCGTGACCCTCTCGGACCTCCACGACCTCTTCGCGGACCTCGACGTGAGTGAGGCGGTTCGCGACGAGCTCATCGCCCTCACTCCGACAGGGTACACGGGCGTGGCCGCAGCGCTCGCCGACGACGTCGAGTAGAGCGCGGGGCCGTTCGGCGTCGGCTCGTGTGTGGCTGGTGGCGACAGTCGCGTCAGTGAACTATCGCTCCGAAGAGAGAGAGAGAGAGAGAGAACGGTGAGCGCCGACTGGCATGGCTGGGTTGGACTGCGTTGGGCTGGAATCCACTGGTGTGGCGCGTCTGGGCTGGATGACGCGGCCGGCTGCTCACCTACTGATAGTGTTTACTCGACATAGAATAAATGTTTTGGTGCTCCGGATCGAACGGTGAGAGTATGAAAGCAATCGCAGTTCGACGGGGGAGCGACGAACCCGTCGTCATCGAGAAGCCACGGCCGGCCCCCGACCCCGGTGAGGCCCTCGTTCGGACGCTCCGCGTGGGCGTGGACGGGACGGACCACGAGGTCATCTCGGGCGGTCACGGCGGCTTCCCCGAGGGAGAAGACCACCTCGTGCTCGGTCACGAGGCCGTCGGCGTCGTCGAAGAGCCCAACGGAACCGAGTTCGAGGCGGGCGACGTGGTCGTCCCGACGGTGCGGCGGCCGCCGAACGGGACGAACCCGTACTTCGAGCGGGGCGAGGCCGACATGGCCCCGGAGGGGGAGTACCACGAGCGCGGCATCGTCGGCGCGCACGGCTACATGGCCGAGTACTTCACCTCGCCCGCCGAGGACCTCGTCCCTATCCCCGACCACCAGGCCCCGCTTGGCTTCCTCATCGAACCCATCTCCATCACCGAGAAGGCGCTCGAACTCGCGTACGCCTCGCGCTCGTCGTTCGAGTGGACGCCCGACTCGGCGCTCGTCCTCGGCAACGGCTCCCTGGGCCTGCTCACGCTGGGGATGCTCGACCAGGTGTACGACCGCGTCTACTGTCTCGGCCGCCGTGACCGGCCCGATCCGACCATCGACATCATGGACGAACTCGGCGCGACCTACGTCGACTCCCGGCAGACACCGGTCGACGAGGTCGGTGAGGCGTTCGAACCGATGGACTTCGTCTTCGAGGCGACGGGCTACGCGCCCCACGCCGTCCAGTCGGTCCACGCGCTCGCGCCGAACGGCGTCGTCGCGCTCCTCGGCGTGCCCGGCTCACAGGAGTACGAGTTCGACGTCGGCGCGATGCACGGCGAACTCGTCCTGCACAACAAGGCGATGGTCGGCAGCGTCAACTCCAACGTGCGGCACTTCGAGGCGGCGACCGACAGCCTCGACGCGCTTCCCGACTGGCTGCTCGACGACCTCGTCACCGGTATCTACGGCGTCGACGACTTCCGGAAAGCGTTCGTAGACGACAACACCGTTATAAAAACGGCCGTCGAATTCAGCGCGTATGAAGAACGTTAACGACCTCATCGAGAGCGCCGAGGAACTGGCGAAGCGCGGCCTCTCGAAGGGCGAAATCGCCGACGAACTCAACGTCTCGCGGGAGACGGCCTCCTGGCTGGTCGAAAAGAGCGGGGCCAAGAGCGAGAGCGGCGCGGGCACGGCGGCCGAGCCGCGAGACAACGGCGGTCCACACGACATCCACGTCGACTGGAGCGCGTTCGGGCGCGACAGCGCGCGCCTGACGTACGCGGGGCAGGCGATGGCCGACCTCCTCTCGAAGGAGGGCGAGGAGGTCGACCTGACCATCGGCATCGAGAAGGCCGGCGTCCCCCTCGCGACGGTCGTCTCGCGCGAACTCGACACCGACCTCGGCGCGTACGCGCCCGCGAAACACCAGTGGGACGAGGGCGACATCGAGGAACTCGGAGGGTCGTTCTCGCGCAACTTCGCGACCATCCGCGGGCGTGACTGCTACATCGTCGACGACACCATCACCTCCGGGACGACGATGCAAGAGACGATCGAGGCCGTCCGCGCCGAGGGCGGCAACCCAGTCGGCTGCGTCGTCCTCGTCGACAAGCAGGGTGTCGAGGAGATGGTCGACGTCCCCGTCTACTCGCTCATCAACGTCGTCCGCGTCGGCGAGGACGCCTGAACCACGTCGGACACCGACGGCGGACGACCGCCCGTCCGGCCGTCCAGCAGCCCGGGGCGCAACGCCTTTGAACGCGGCTCGCTTTAGTTTCGCGTATGACGTTCAGTCCCGAGTCGGAACTCTCCGCGGAAGAGGTCCAGACACGCGTCGACGAGGCCATCGAGAACAACGACATCGTCGTGTTCATGAAGGGGAACCGTCTGATGCCGCAGTGCGGTTACTCGAAGCGCGCGGTCGAACTCGTGGGGAAGTACGTCGACGAGTTCGAGACGGTCGACGTTCTCCCCGCGCTTCCGGAGTTCCGTGCGGCGCTCGAATCACACTCGGGCTGGGAGACCACCCCCCAGACGTACGTCGACGGCGAGTTCATCGGCGGGTCGGACATCCTCGCTGAACTCGACGAGCGCGGCGAGCTCGAGGCGACGCTCACCGCCTGAGCGTCCTCCCCCGGCCCGAGACGAGACTCGGGACGGGACCCGCGTGATCTCCGTGACCTGTCGACGCGCAAAGGACAGTCCATATAAACCCACGTACCCTAGAGCAACACGAGTACGACTGCAGTGCGCCCCGCCCGCTGTCACCCCTCATCGTCAAACAATGTCAGGCCGCGTATTCCGACTTCACTCGACACTGGAACTGCCGCTCGAAACAGTCACTGACTACTTCGAGGGAGACCCCGAACTCCCGCCCGAAATCGCAGACATCGACATCACCCGCCGGAACAACACGCTCATCATCAAAGCCGTCGCCACCGACGAATCGCTCAGCAAGTACACGCCGACGGCCCAGTTGAAAGCGAGCGTCACCGAGAACCGCGTCTACGAGGAAGAGCCCCCCCGCGCCGGCGCGCCCCGCTGGGGCGAGGAAGAAGAGGAGATTCCCTCCGAACTCGTCGAGTTCGCCTGCTTCAAGGGCGACCGCGAGACCGTCCTGCAGAACACGGCGCTGCAGTACCCGATGTTCCTCGTCCTGCGCGACCTCGCTCGACTCGCCGAGAAGGGGACGCTGACGGCCGTCACGGAGGAAGACGGCGACCTGCACGCGACCCGTATCGTCGAGGGCGACGAACGGGCCGCGTCGGTGGAAGTCGTCGAGAACCCCCAGCAGAACAACGGCGGCGGCAACACGGTGAACTGGCGCGACAACAAGTTCATCTCGTAATCCCGTTCACTCCACCTCGTCCCGCGCGTGCCTGCCGACGACCAGATACGCTCTCGTCAGTAGGTAGAACACGAGCAGGGACGGAACGATCTGCAGCGCCGCGTAGAGCGGCTGGCTGGCCGACACGACGTTCAACGGGACGTTCTCAACGACGCCGAACGGTGGGCCAGGGATGAGGGTGGGCTCCGTCTCGGCAGGCAGATATCGGGTCGTGATCGTCAACTGGGTAACCGTGACTGCGGCACTCGCGGCCCAGTAGGGGAGCGTCTTCACGAACCACGTCCGCTCCCGGAGGAGGTGACGGGTGTCGGCGAGGACGAGCGCCGCGCGGAGGCTGTCGGTCTTCGCGAGCGAGGCGAGAGCAATCGGGACGAGGTACGTGACCGCGGCGAGTAAGAGCAGATAGACCACCGCGAACACGTCCCAGCGTTCGAAGAGCACCCGCGCGCCGGACGCCGGGACGAGGCCGGTGAAGACGAGAAACAGCACGCTGTCGACGACACCGGTCAGCGCGTAGCGAACCCAGAGCATGAGTGGTGGACCGACCGTGGCCCCGAGCGACAGCCACAGGAAGTTACCCACTGCCTCGCTCGACCCGCCCGCGAAGCCCCCCGGCCTGTTCAGGGTCGCCCCCACGTCGAACAGGTGGAAGACGGCGTACGGGACCAGGGCGTACCCGAGCCAGAGAGCCGACCCCTTGAGCCCGGTGACGAACAGCCGACGCAGGTGCTCGAAGGGGGGCGGGGCGGCCTGTCCGTCGTGTGCGGTCCGGATCGACCGAACGAAATACCCGACCACGAGGACGGCGGGGACGACGAGGACCCACGCGGCGAGCAGTATCGTCCCGAACAGGAGCGACTGCCTGTCGAAGTCGACGCCGAACGCCGGAACGCCGCGCACCGACGCCACCCCGATGGCGCGGTATCCCGCGACGAGGAGGGCGAAGTTGACCGCGTAGCCCCCGATTTGGAGGGCCATTCCGAGGAAAGGGCGGAACTGGTCGACGAGGCGAACGTGTGAGAACGCGACGAGGAGGTCGTACCCACGCGGAACGAGTTCGGCGACGAAGAGCCACCCGGCCGAGACGTAGACGAGGTACAGCGCCCACCCCACCGCGTACCCAGGGGTCGTGAGCTTCTGTCGCCACTGGTCGGGGTCGAACGCCGCCCGGAGTTCGTTCTCTTCGGCGAGCGACGTGAGTGCGGCGGGGAACACGTAGGAGACGATGGCGAACAGGACGAGCGGTTCGAAGCTCGCGTAGACCGACGCGACCTCCGACACCCCGGAGAGGCGACTCAGATACGCGAGATACTCCGACGCGAGGCCGCCGGTGACGAGAAACCCGAGCAACTGCCCCGTCGCCTCCCCCGGGTCGAGCGCACCCTGGCCGAGCAGGTAGAGGACGACGACGGGAATCGTCGTGAAGACGAGCTTGACGACGCCGGCTTTCACCCCGAGGACGGCCAAGTTCGTCCAGTTCTCGAACGTCGGGGGCGTCTCGGCCCTCTCAGCCGGGTGCTCCGCGTCCGCGTCCGACCGAACCGCCGTCACCGTCCGGCGAAGCACCAGCAGGTTGTAGCCGGCGACGAGAACGACCGGGACGACGAGTGCGCCGAAGTAGCTGAGTAACGCGCCGATGAGGACGACCTTGAGCGCGTCGTCGCTCCGGGTCAGATACGTCAGTGAATCCCGTATCATGCGCGCTCTCGACCACCCGACTCCTCGGTATCGATGTCAGCTCATAAATGTTATTGTATTTATATAACTGCACCCGACGGCCAACGTCCTACCGTGGCCCCCTGGGGCATCCGGGCCGGCGGTGAGTCTCAGGCTCGCCCAGTCTCGCGGGCTCGGACGGGTCGGAAGCGTCGTGTGGTATCGATACCCACACCACTGGTCAGTCACAAAGCCTTTGAAGCATCGTAATTACATCTCATTATACGATGTCAGCGTTCCCCGACTACATCGACGTCGACTACGCCGACGGCGAGGGCGAGAGTCCCGAGGATTACCCGAGTATCGAGCACAAGATCGAGAAGGCCATCGAAGTCACGAAGGTGGGTCTCGAGCAGTACGAGAACCCCGCGGTCATGTGGACCGGTGGGAAGGACTCGACGCTGACGCTGTACTTCGTCAAAGAGGTCGCCGACCGCTTCGACCTCGACGTGCCGCCTGTCGTGTTCATCGACCACTACCAGCACTTCGACGAACTCATCGACTTCTGCAAGCACTGGGCCGACGAGTGGGACCTCGACGTCATCTGGGCGCGTAACGAGGACGTCGGCGACTACGTCGACGAACACGGCCTCAGCCCCGGCGACGACATCGAGGTCAGTGGGCTCTCCGAGCACAATCAGCACCACATCCGCAACCTGCTGGAGTACGAGGAGGACACCTTCCCCTTCCTGCTCGACACCTACGTCGGCAACCACCTGCTGAAGACGGTGGCGCTGAACGACGCGCTCGAGGAGTACGACGTCGACGGCGTCATCTCCGGGGTTCGCTGGGACGAACAGGAAGCCCGCGCCGACGAGACGTTCTTCTCGCCGCGGCACGACCCGGACATCTACCCGCCGCACGACCGCGTCCAACCCATCCTCCAGTTCGCCGAGCCCGACGTCTGGGACGCCTTCTGGAACTTCGTCGTGCCCGAGACGGTCGAGGGGTACCCCGCCGGGCACGTCCCCCAGAGCGACGAGGACCTCCCCGAGGGGCTGGAGATGGCGGACATCCCGGTCTCGCCGAAGTACTTCGCCGGCTTCCGCTCGCTCGGCAGCGAGGTCTCCACCGACAAGTCCGCCGAGGAACCGGCGTGGCTGCAGGACATGGAGAACACCACCGAGCGCGCCGGTCGCGCCCAGGACAAGGAGGACCTCATGGAGCGCCTCCGCGACCTGGGCTACATGTGACGACGGGTCACACGCTGCGACGGAGCTGACGGACGCGGACACCTCGGCCTGACTGCAACCGACGTTTCCTCTTTCGCCGTGTGGTTTCGAAACATCCACTGTCGAGTCGCGGGCAGAGACACATCCAGTATCACGGTTACAGCAGTTCGCACGGAATCGACTACCCGTGCTGCGGTATGGCGTTCCTACCGTGCCGAGACCTGCGTCGAGCGGGCGTAGGACGGACCTACCGGGAGGGATAGCCCACCTATAGCTATGCCCCCTCACCGCCACCGTCAGTCGATGACCTCCTTAGACCACGTCGCCGTGGATTACGAGTTCGGTGCTGGCCAGACGGCTGCGGACTATCCGACCCTCGAGGAGAAACTCGAGGTCGCCGCCGACGTCACTCGCACGGCGCTCGAACAGTACGAACGCCCCGCGGTCATGTGGACCGGTGGGAAGGACTCGACGCTCGTGCTCTACGTCGTCCGCGAGGTGGCCGCCGACCTCGGTGTTCCGGTGCCGCCGGTCGTCTACATCGAGCACTTCGAGGGTCTCGACGACGTCCGGGACTTCGTCGACCACTGGGTCGACGAGTGGGACCTCGACCTCGTCGTCGCCCGCAACGAGGACTTCTTCGAGCACGGCTGGGCGTTCGGCGACGAGGTTCGAGTCGACGAACTGAACGAGCAGAACCGCCGCGAACTCGACCGCATCGAGTTTGAGGGAGAGACGATGGTCGTCGATCCCGACTCGTTCGAGGGTAACCACCTGCTGAAGACCATCGCGCTCAACAACGCCATCGTCGAGTACGACTTCGACGGCGTGTTCTCGGGCGTCCGCTGGGACGAGCAGGCCTCCCGCGCGAAAGAGACGTTCTTCTCCCCCCGGCACGACGCCGAGAAGTACCCGCCACACGACCGCGTCAACCCCATCCTCCAGTTCACGGAGGCCGACCTCTGGGAGGCGTTCTGGCACTTCGTCGTCCCCGATTCGGTTGACGAGTTCCCCGCCGGCCACGCCCCACAGTCGCGGACGGACCTCCCGGACGGGGTCGCCCTCGACGACATCCCAGTGCCCGAGAAGTACTTCGAGGGCTTCCGGTCGCTCGGCACCGAGACCGGCTCGGAGCGGTCCGACGACCGCCCCGCGTGGGTGCAGGACCTCGAGCACACCACCGAACGCGCCGGCCGCGCCCAGGACAAGGAGAACCTCATGGAGCGCCTCCGCGACCTGGGCTACATGTGACGTCGACGTCACACACGTCCGCGCCCGACCACCGGCGCTCGCCGGCCGTGTGACTGACCGACACCGTTTTGTCCCCCGACGTTTTAGGCGGGCCTAAAGATGTCTCGAATCGCGTCCCTCCTGTCGCGTCTGCGCCTCCGTCGTGTCCCGCGTCGCTGTCGCGCCAACGCGTGGGCGTCCGTGTACGCCGAACTGTACGAGGCCGACCCCCGAGCGGACGGCGGCAGGGAACGGGAGTAAGAACCGACGAGCGTTTACCCGCCTCGCATCTATCTCCGCCGATGACGGACGACTGGGTCAGTCTCTTCTCCGGCGGTAAGGACTCCTCGTGGGCGCTGTACCGAGCGCTCGAAGCGGGGTTGAACGTCACGCGACTCCTCACGGTCCACCCGGGTGAGGACTCGGGGTCGTACATGTACCACGTGCCCGAGACGAAGCTGGCGAGCCTGGCGGCCGAGAGCATCGGAATCGACCTCGTCGAGGTCGACCCCGGGAACTTCGAAGCGACGGACGCGACCGACTCGGCCGCCCAGGGCGACAGAGAGGTCGAACCCCTCGAAACCGCCCTCCGAGAGCTTCGGGAGGAGGTCGACCTCGTCGGCGTCACCGCCGGGGCCATCGAGAGTGAGTTCCAGACGTCGCGCATCCGAGCGATGTGTGACCGCCTCGGCGTCGACCTGTTCGCCCCCCTCTGGCAGCGCGACCCCGAGGAGTTGGCGCAGGAGATGCTCGACGCCAGGTTCGAGATACTCATCGTGCAGGTCGCCGCCCACGGCCTCGACGAATCGTGGCTCGGGCGGACGCTCGACGCCGAGGCCGTCGACGAACTCCGCGCGCTCAACGAGGAGTACGGCGTCCACGTCCTCGGCGAGGGCGGCGAGTTCGAGACGCTCGTCACCGACGGCCCACACATGTCTCGGCCCATCGAGTTGACGTACGAGACGGAGTGGAGCGGGACGCGCGGGCGGATCCGCGTGACCGACGCGCATCTCGGCTGAGTGGGGGACGTCGTCCGCGAGGGCCGGTGAAGAGGGAAGCGGCGACTCAGGTGTCGGTCCGCTGGTCGTCGAGCCACGCCGAATAGTCGTCCTGCGACAGCACGACGACGGTCCCGTGCATCCGCGTGTGGCCGACTCCACAGAGCTCCGCACAGTACAGCGTGTACTCGCCAGTCTCCGTCGCTCGCGTCCGCAGTTCCGTCGTCTGGCCGGGGATGACGTCCTGTTTCAGCCCCAACTGAGGGACGTAGAACGAGTGGATGACGTCGCGCGTCGTGAGTGAGACGCGCACGTCGCGGTCCACCGGGAGCACCAGCTGTTTCTGCGTGGTGACGTTCTCACCCTGATAGCGGAACTCCCAGCCCCACTGGTAGGCGACGACCTCGATCTCGACCGGGTCCCCGGCCGTCTCGGCGGCCGGTTGGCTGGCGGCGGCCGGGGAGATGTAGGGGTTCGCGAGCACGAAGAACGCCGAGATGCCGACGAACAACAAGATGACGCCCGTCGCGGCCGTCCACGTGATCTCGAGCGCGGAGTCCTTCGCCGTCGGTTTCGGGTTCTCGTTGTTCCGGAACCGGTAGAGGGCGTAGACGAGCGTGACCTCGACGAACAGCACCAGGGGGAGCGCGACGTAGAGCAACTGCTCGTTGAGGTCGTCGATCGCGTTCCGGTTGACCGACTGCGCGGCGGCCGGGCTCGCGAGGAGTCCCGCAATCAGCGCGATGCCGAGCGCGACGACGACGAACTGTGCAACCCGCGTGACACGAACGCGACCCATCGACAGCCGGTTCGGCCCCGCTTGTGTTATAAGTTAGCATGAGTGCGCGCCGGGAGCGTGAGAACCGAGCGACAGGGGGCTGCTCCGACGTATGGTTTTATACGCCTCGGCTTGTCACGTCGTGTCAATGCAAGGAGACAGTGCGGCGCGAGCCATCTACCCGGAGCGCGGACACGCATGAACCCAGTCGTCGTCGAACTGGTCGCGCTCTGTGTGCTCTTCGCCGGCGTGGCAGCCGTCTGGTGGCGCGCACGCGGACGGGGCGTGCTGAGCGACGGCGGCACCGTCCAGCGCGACGCGGTCATCTCCGAGTTCAGTCGGCTCCAAAACGAGGCGGTCCGGTGGCTCACCACGACGGACCACAAGGACGTCGGACTGCTGTACATCGCGTTCGGTACCGTCGCAGGCCTGTGGGGCGGCGTCGACGCCATGATGATGCGGACGGAGCTTCTGACCCCCGCGGCGGACATCTGGACGCCGGAGACGTACAACGCGCTCTTTACGACCCACGGGTTGACGATGCTCATCTTCTTCGTCGCCCCCGTCTTCTTCGGCATCGGGAACTACTTTCTTCCCCTGCTGCTCGGGGCCGACGACATGGCCTTCCCCCGGGTCAACGCCATCGGCTTCTGGCTCCTCCCGCCGGCGTTGCTGTTCGCCCGCGCGGGCCTGTTCATCCAGGTCGGAGGGCAGGTGCTGAACACGTTCGTCGAGGCCGACGCCATCCGCTTTCTCCTCACCGTCCGGGAGGTCGGTGTCGGGTGGACGCTGTACGCGCCCCTCTCGATTCAGTCGCCGAACCCCCAGCTCGACCTGTTGCTCTTGGGCCTGCACCTGAGCGGCATCGCCACCACCGTCGGTGCCATCAACTTCATCGCGACCGTCTTCTACGAGCGGGGCGAGGGCGTCACCTGGGCCGAACTCGACATCTTCTCGTGGAACATGCTCGTGACGAGCGGCATCGCCCTGTTCGCGTTCCCGCTGCTCGGCAGCGCCATCATCATGCTGCTGCTCGACCGGAACTTCGGGACGACGTTCTTCACCGCCGACGGCGGGGGTGCCATCCTCTGGCAACACCTCTTCTGGTTCTGGGGCCACCCCGAGGTGTACATCCTCTTCTTACCGGCGACGGGGCTGATGAGCCTCATCCTCCCCAAGTTCGTCGGGCGGAAGCTGTTCGGGTTCCGCGCTGTCGTCTACTCGACGCTCGGGCTGAGCGTCCTCTCGTTCGGCGTCTGGGCGCACCACATGTTCACCACCGGCGTCGACCCGCGAATCCGCGCGTCGTTCATGGCCGTCTCCATCGCCATCGCCGTGCCCAGTGCCATCAAGGTGTTCAACTGGCTCACGACGATGTGGGACGGCGATATCCGGATGACCGCGCCGCTCATCCTCTGTGCGGGCGGCATCGGCACGTTCATCATCGGCGGCGTCACCGGCGTCTTCCTGGCCGTCATCCCCATCGACATCCTGTACCACGGCACCTACTACGTCGTCGGCCACTTCCACCTCATCGTCGTCGGCATCATCCCGTTCATGATGATCGCCGCGAGCTACTACTGGTATCCGCTCATCACCGGACGATGGTACGACCGTCGCCTCGCGCGTTTTCAGGCCATCCTCCTCGTGTTCGGCGGGACCGTCGCGTTCATGACGCTCCTCGTCATCGGCGGCCTCGGCCTCCCGCGCCGGCAGGCGATCTACCCGGCCGAGTACCAACTCGCCCAGCAGATCGCGACGGTGGGCTCGTACGTCGTCGGCATCAGCGCTCTCCTGTGGCTCTACAACATGCTCGCGTCGTACTGGACCGGCGACCAGGTGGAGACGACGGACCCCTGGGACCTCAAGCGGACGAACCAGTTCACCAACGAGTGGCAGTGGTTCGAGTCACGGATGGTCGATAAGTACGACGTGACGCCGCACGAACCGGAGACGACCCGGCCTTCGTACGCCCCCGAGGCGGAGGCGACCAGTTCGCTCACCGCCGGGGCCGTGGGCTCGACGTGGCAGGTCGTGGCGTCGAACGCGTCCTTCGCGGCCATCGGCGGCTTCGTCGGGACCCTCCTCATGGCCGGCGGACTCGGCACCGCGGCGCTCGTCGGCGTCTTCGACCTCGCCGCGCTCGCCGAACTCGGCGAACTCGTCGGCCTCCCACAGACCCCCGCGGTCGGGGCGGCGCTCTTCTTGGCCGGCGGGACCGTCACGTGGCCGCTCCTGTTCCTCGCGTTCTCCGACTACCTCCCCGGGCGGCTGCTGTTCGAGACCGGGCTGGTGTTCGCGACCATCATCTCGTCGGGCTTCCTCATCGCCTTCTACTCGGGACAGTCGGGGCTGGCGCTCGTCGGCTACGTCGGGTTCGTCCTCGTCGCCCACTGGGCGTACGGCATCGGTCTGGCCGTGACGTTCCAGTTCCTCCAGGCGAAGCGCCGTGAGCGCTTCTGGGGAGGGGGCTGACGATGGCCGACGACGGCGAGGACACCTCACTGTTGTTCACCTACGTGACGCCGTTCGTCGGTGTCTTGCTCATCGCCATCGGTATCGGCGGGGCCGTGCCGGGTGGGTACGCGCTCATCCAGGACGAACTCCGCGACTGCGACTCGCCGACCATCGTGGTCGAACCGCCCGAGCGCGCGACGGAACTCGTCGAGAACGACGGGCCACAGCTCCAGCGGCTCGCCTTCGCGGACCTGACCGACGCCGAGCAGGAGGCGTTCGTCGAGGCGCTCGACGCGCCACGACGCGAGGCGCACATCCACGGCTCCTTCGCGAATCGAGCCGCCTTCGAATCGGGTGTCATCGTCACCTACCAGGGCGAACGATACTACTCGACCATCGTCGCCGAGAACACGTGCTTCCGGGCACCGGCGCTCGGCTTCCCGCTCGGGGTGTTCGCCATCGGCCTCGGAACCGTCGCCGTGCTCATCCCGCCGGTGTACCGCAAACTGGTCGAGTTAGACGAGCGGGCCAGTCGGCGGCGCGAGTGAAGTCGCGCTCTCCGGCGCGTCCGCCGCGTCCACGCCTCAGCCGACGACAGCGCCGACGTAGAGCACGACGACCAAGAAGAGCCAGACGACGTCGACGAAGTGCCAGTAGAGGGCGACGGTGCGGACGCCCGCGTCGCGCCCGTCGGTGTACTGACCGCGGAGCGCCCGGACGAGCACAGACCCGAGTAAGACGACGCCGAGCGAGACGTGCAGGCCGTGCAGACCCGTGAGGCCGTAGAACGCCGAGGCGAAGACGCCGCCCGAGAGCGTGAACGCCTCGTGGGTGACGAACTCGTAATACTCGTACACCTGTCCCCCGACGAAGACCACACCGAGGCCGACGGTCACAGCGAGCCAGCGGATGAACGTCGTCCGGTCGCCCGCCTCGAGCGCGCCGTGGCTGCGGTGAATCGTGGCGCTGCTCACGACGAGGATGAGGGTGTTGACGAGGACGAGTGAGCCGACGAGCGGCGGGAGTTCGCTCGGGGGCCACGGTCCGACGCGGACGAAAGCGTAGTAGACGAAGCCCGCTGCGAACGTCGCCACGTCGGAGATGAGAAAGAGGACCATCCCACCGACGTAGAGGTCGGACCGGTCGACCTGCGTCGCCCAGTAGTCGGCTACGAACGCCTCGTACGCCCACCCGACGAGTCCGACGGCCAGCACCACGCCGCCGACGGCGGCGAGCGCACCGAGCGGGAGTCGAGGGACGAGCGACCCCCCACCGAGCAGGAGTCCGACGCCACCGTACAGCGCAGCGGCACCGACAGCGGCGACGATGGGCCAGCGACTCCGGTGTTGGTGCTGTCCTCCGCCCGCGTCGTGCTCGCCGTGAGTCGCCACGTCGGTGCCGTCCATACGTTCTCGTCTGGCTCACGTGACAAATAGCCATCGCGCACGCGCCGCACTCGTCTCACTCTGTCGTCGGGACGACCCGCCACGTCGTGGCGTTCGCGTAGCCCCACTCTTCGAGGTCGAAGCCGGTCGCCGACTGACAGAGTCCCGGGAGCAACGCGCCGATTTCCTTCGTCGAGAGGCCGACCGCGTCGGCGATGTACTTGCTCTTGAAGTAGAACTCGCCGCCCTCGGCGCGACGGCGGAGGTACCGTTCGAGTCGGTCGCGCTTCCGCCGGGACGCCGACCCCGCGCTCACGGTCGACCACCTCTGGTGTCGACGGTCGCTCGTGGCGAGTGCTCCCGCCCGAGGACCAGCGCGAGGACGTTCGCGAGCCACAGCGCGAGGAGGACCGGCGTCGACGACGGGGTGAGCCCGCGCGCCATGAGGAGCGGGACGTGAGCCAGTGGGAGGCAGATGGCGCTCCAGAACCCGACCCACCGCAGGAGGGCGATGCTCCGACCCAGTGACTGTTCGACCACCGGGGAAGCGAGACTGTCGTACTCGTACATGCGTGTCCCCCTCTTCACGGGCCGGGCATCAAAACCTGTTCAAGACTCAACACGCTCTTTGTGTGACCCACTGTCACACGCCGTTCGGGGCCGACCGCCGCGCGCGACGGTGCAGAAGCGAAGCAGGGGTGAGCACGGAGGCCGCGACGGGAGTGGCCGTCGGGGTGGCTACTCGGGCTTCAGCTTCGAGTACGCACCGACGAGCGATTCGGTCAGGTCGAGGTGTTCGACCTGTGCCTCCTCGTCGACGATGGACGCGCGGATGTCGGAGTCGACGATGGTCGCGTTCGGGAACACGACCGAGCGGTCGACCGTCGAGTTCTCGATGTGCGCGCCGGCCATCACGTGGACGTTCTCTCCGAGTTCGGAGTTCTCGACGACGGCGTCGTCGTTGACGTAGTTGTCTCCCTCGAGGTAGCCCTCGACGGCGTCGAGGTACGACGCGGCCGTCCCGATGTCGTACCAGGCGGTGTCGAAGGTGAACGCGAACACGTCCTCGCGCTCTTGGAGCCACTGGACGAACCAGCCGGGCTCGTCGGGGTTGTTGTCGTTCGAGAGGTACTCGTCGAACAGCGGGAGCGTGTCCTGCGGGTAGACGTAACACGCGATGGAGACGAGCGTACTGTTGGGGTCTTCGGGCTTCTCCTGGAAGTTGACGACCTTGTCACCGTCGAGTTCGACGAGGCCGTACGACTTGGCCTTCTCGCGCGAGCCGACGTCGTAAGCGACGAGCGAGGGCGACTGCTTCTCCTCGAAGTAGTCGATGAAGTTGGACAGCCCGAAGCTGATGAGGTTGTCACCGGCGACGATGAGCAGGTCGTCGTCGACGTTCTCGCGGTCGATGAGCTGCGCCATCGCGCCGACGACGCCGAACTTCTCGTCCTCCTCGACCGTCTCCTCGACGGAGAGGGTCGGCTTCTCGTAGTCGCTCTCTTCGATGAACGCCTCGAACTCGTCGGCGAAGTACTCGTTCGTGCTGACGAACACCTCGTCGACGCGGTCGTCCGCCTCGAGTTCCTCGAAGATGGTGTCGATGACCGTCCCGTCGCCGATGGGGAGGAACATCTTCGGACGGTGTCTCGTGATGGGCCAGAGTCGTGTCGCGTACCCGCCTGCCAGAACAACTGCTTTCATAGTCCATCCCCCATTTCAGCACAGGGTCATTTCGTCTTTGCTATGTTACGTTGATACTTCACCAGCGTCGAGGTGCCCGGCCGGTCGAGCGCGGGCGTCGACGGTGCGGAGAACAAGACGCATTATCGTCGAGTCGCTACCCCTGTTATGACCGAGCACACGACGCGCCAGCGAATCGCCGACGAACTTCGGGCGGACCCCCAGACGGCGAGCGACCTCTCGACCCGCGTCGGCGTCCCCGCCTCGACGGTGTACGACCACCTCCAGCACGTCGCTCGCTCGCTCGACGGCGACGAGCAGTTCCTCGTCGCCCCGCCGGAGTGTCGCAACTGCGGGTTCAGCGCGTTCGACGACCCCGTCAACTACCCCTCCAGATGCCCCGACTGTCGGAGCGAGGGAATCGAGGAGGCCGTGTTCAAGATCGAGGCGGTGTAGCGCCAGTCAGAAGTCGGCGATCTCTCGATTGTGGTAGTCGAGAAACTCGTCTTCGAGTGGATGCGCTGCGGCAACACTGAGTTTCGTCCCGGACAGTGAGTGGTCGTACGCGTGAGCGACGGTCAGGTGCACAGGGTCGACTGAGACCATCCCGTAGTCGAAATCTGCGTGGTGGTTCGGGCAGAGAACAAGCAGGTTCGCCGTGACGTCCGGGCCATCGTGCGGACGGCCGAGCGGTTGGAGATGGTGAGCCTCGGCATACGCCGCTTCGGGCGTCCGCTGTCGAACGTCACCGCACAGTTGACACTGGTGTCCGTACAGTTGCTTCAACTGTCGACTCGTGGTCGTGTTCCGGACGACGCGACTTCGTGTGGTTTCGACGCGACTGGGCTGGGCGAGGTCCCGAGCGTGCTCTTCGGCGTCGACTCGTTCGTGCGCTTCGCTCCGCCGCTGTAGTGTAAACTCGAATATGAGTCGGTCTTCGGGGTCGTAGTGTACCTGCCGATAGTCGACGACATCGACGAGTCCCTGATACTCCCACGTATCGTCCCCAGGGGATTGGTAGAAGAAGAAAATCGGGAGAGGGCTGTCTTTCGCACTCGCGAGGAGACGGTTGCCTGCTGTCAGTGTCTGGTCACCCGTCCGTCCTTCGCCGATGTACGTGAACTGCCCGGCGGTGACGTCGTCAGCGTACGGTCCAGTCTCTTTCGAGAACAGCCGAAGATAGCGCTGGTCGTCCTCGTCGTAGCAGATTTCGATCCCACGCCCGGTCATGCCACGGTCGAACGCGGCTTCGAGGTCAGACCGAGAGAACCGACTGCCGACAGTGAGGCTGAGATCGGAGAGGTTCATACACCTCACTCGTCTCTCGCTGGAAAAAGTGCAGGGGGCGACAGTCGTCGCTGGCGGGGTGCTGGTCGGGAGCGGTCGACCAGTCGGTAGTCACACGACACACGGGTGCAGTGGGCTGCCTCACCCTCGCACACCCATCCTGGCGGACGGAGCCGCTAAGTGCGCGTCAGGAGTGTGGGCGCGTCTCCCCGTTACAGACACCCACTCGCATGCAGCCGGTGAACCGCCACGTTTTATCCCTCACCGGCAGAACCGACGCCATGGACCAGTTGCGGCAGTCGCTCCTCGACGCACCGATCATCGAGAAAGGCGATTACGAGTACTTCGTCCACCCGATCAGCGACGGCGTCCCGATGCTGAAGCCGGAACTCCTCCGCGAGATCGTCATCCGCATCATCCGAAAGGCCGAGATCGAAGACGTCGACAAGATCGTGACGCCCGCGGCGATGGGCATCCACATCTCCACCGCGGTCTCGCTCATGACCGACATCCCCCTCGTCGTCATCCGAAAGCGCCAGTACGGCCTCGCAGGCGAGGTGTCGCTCCACCAGACGACGGGCTACTCCGACTCGGAGATGTACATCAACGACGTGTACGAGGGCGACAAGGTGCTCGTCCTCGACGACGTGCTCTCCACCGGCGGCACCATCACGGCCATCCTCGACGCGCTGAGCCACATCGGTGCCGACGTCGTCGACGTCGTCGCCGTCATCAAGAAGGCGGGGCCGAACCAGCTCGACGACACCGACTACTCGGTCAAGACCCTCATCAACGTCACCGTCGAGGACGGCGAGGTCGTCATCGTCGACGAGTTCGGCGACGGCTGACGGGACCTGCGGTCGGCCGACGTTGTGTGCTCTCGGGACGCGCTCGTCTCGCACCCCTCGACCGGAGGTAAATCGAACGATGGCGCACTGATTACGCCCCCCACCGATGGATATTTACTTTGGAGGCTGTTTTCACACACCATGCCATCCGGTTACGGAGGCGACGGCGACCCGGACGCGCTCTACCGGCCGGGTCGCAGAGACCTTCTGAAGTTACTGGGCGTGGGGGCGGCCGCGGGCCTCGCGGGCTGTTCGAGCAGCGGGAACCAGAGCGAGGAGGCGGGGGCGTCGGCGACGACGACAGCGCGTTCCGGGGGGTCGACGACCGACTACGTCAGTGCTTCGTCCGTCGACGCCAGTTCGCTCAACTGGATCTCTATCGCCGATGCGACGTCGGGCGGCTTTATCGGCCTCACGATGGACGCCACCTGGGTCATCACCCCCGAACAGGAGATATTCCCACTCTGGGCGGACATCTCCACCGAGGACGGCCGCGTCTACGAGGTCCAGTTGCGGGAGAACCTCCGATGGGGTGCCGGCTACGGCCAGATGACCGCCGACGACTGGGTGTACATGATTCAGGAGGTGTTCCAGGACCCCGACAACTGGTCCGGCTACCCGAACGCCGACGACTGGGTCCGCAACGGCGAACCCATCCCGGTCGAGAAGACCGGTGACCGCTCGTTCACGCTCTCGCTCCCGGAGGTCGACCCGTCGTTCCCGTTCAAACCGGTGCTGTGGGGACAGAACTGCATGCCGCAGGGCATCCTCGAGAAGTACGCCCCCTCGGGGGACGTCGAGGGGTTGCGGCAGGACGAGGAGGTGAACACCCTCGCGTACACGGGCAACCTCGGCCCGTACTCCTACGAGCGGTGGGACCGCGAGTCGCAGTTCGTCGTCACCCGGAACGACGAGTACTACATGCGCGAACTCGCACAGAACGGCGACCTGGACTTCGCTGGCATCGACGGCGTCGACCAGAGCTTCGCCGAGGCGTGGACCGAGGCACCCACCTTCGACCGCCGAATCGTGCGCGTCATCAAAGAGGAGAGCGCCCGCCTCGGAGCCCTCCGCAACGGCGACGTGACGACGGCGGGCGTCCCGCCGAACAAGGCGAACCAGTTTCAGGACCTCGAAGACGTCTACCTCAACGTCACACCCCAGCCGTTCGTCTCCGTGCTGGCGTACAACCAGCGCGCCAACGGGTGGCGACCGTTCCGCCGCAAGGCGGTTCGACAGGCGCTGGGGCACGCCGTCGACAAGCAGGCCATCGCCGAGAGCATCTATCGCGGCTACGCACAGGTCGCTCAGACCATGCAACCGAAGTGGACGAAGTGGTACGTCGACGACCAGATCACGAACTACGGCGTCGGCGAGAACTACGGCCCCGAGGTGACGCGGCGACTGCTCGCGGAGGCGCTCTCGGGCACCGAGTACAGCTACGACGGCGACGTGCTGAAGAACGGGGCGGGCGAGCAGGTGACGCTCTCTCTGTACTTCGATCAGGGGCAGGACACCGAGCGGACGACGGCGGAGTTCATCGCCCAGGAGTTTCAGAAGAACGCAGGCATCCGCGTCGAGATACGGCCCACCTCGTCGTTCATCGAGAAGTTCGCGACCAACTCCCCACCCGAGGGGACCGAAGCCGAGTGGACCGCCGGTCAGTTCAACGGTGGCCCCCGCGACGTCTCGACGAGCCCCGAGCCGTGGGACATGTCGGTGAACCTCGGGTTCAACACCTACCCGTACACACCGACCTCCTCGAGCGCGTTCTTCCAGGAGCGTGGCGGGATCAACTACTACGGCTACGTCCCCGAGCGCGACATCGTCGGCCTGTACGAGGAGGCCTCCCGGACGGTCGACGAGGAGGAACGGAGACGGTTGCTCGGGCAGGCGTTCGGCTACATCAACGAGGAGCAGCCGTTCGGCTTCGTCACCATGACCTCCGCCATCAGCGGCTACCGGTCCGAGGTCGTCGGCCCCATCGAGGACTTCGCCAGCGGGTGGGACAGCCAGACGTGGTACTTCGAGTGACCGCTCTCACGCCAGCGCCGGAGGACCACCGATGAGCATGCGCTGGTACGTCGTCCGACGGCTCCTGTGGACCGTCGTGGCGACGTTCATCATCCTCTCGGTGACGTGGGGCCTGCTCGCGGCCACCCCGAACCAGCAGGCCGCCGAACTCCAGTTTCAGGTCGCCCAGAGCGGGGGAAGCGCTGAGACCGCGGGCGAAGCGTTCCGCCGGGCGAGGGGACTCGACCGACCGCTCTGGGAGCGGTACACCACGTACATGCAGAACATGGTGACGCTCAACTGGGGCTGGTCGGACAGCCGCTCACAGCCAGTGACTGAGGCCATCTGGGCCGCTCTGCCGTACACGGCCATCTACTCTGTACCAACCACCGTCCTCTCCATCCTGCTCGGCCTCTCTATCGGGCTGTACTCGGCGACCCACCAGTACACGAAGGCCGACTACGCGGCGACGTTCTTCGCCTTCTTCGGCTTCGCGATTCCGAACTTCTGGTTCGCCATCATCCTCCTGCTCGTGTTCGGCGTCCAGTTAGGGTGGTTCCCGGTCGTCTTCGACCCCGACGTGCCCTTCTTCTCGCTGCAGATGGCCCGCCAACTCGTGTTACCCGTCGTGGTGCTCACGACCGGGACCATCGCCGGCCTGATGCGCTACTCACGGGCACGAACCCTCGAGTTCGTCCAGGCGGACTTCGTCAAGACCGCACGGGCGAAGGGGGCCAGCGAGCGGCGCATCCTCACACACCACATCCTTCGTCCCGCCTCACCCCCTCTGGTGACCATCCTCATCTCGGACCTCCTGGGCATCTTCATCGCCGCCTCGTACCTCGTGGAGGTCGTCTTCGGGATTCCCGGTCTCGGCCAGTTGTCGTTCCGCGCCATCGTCGCACAGGACACGGCCCTGGTCCTCGGAACCGTGCTCATCGGCGTGTTCATCGCCGTCGTGGGGAACCTGTTCCAGGACCTCGCGTACACCATTCTCGACCCGCGCATCGAATACGGTGACCGCTGATGGCGACGGAGACCGACTCCCGACAGGGGTACGGCGGTGACGGAACACAGCACGAGACGTTCGAGGACATCGACTGGGACGACGAGGGCGGGCGGACGGTCCTCTCGCGCCGGGACCTCGGCGTCGGGGCGGTCGTCGCCGTTCTCGCGGCCGTCTTCGCCTACGACTACGCCGTCGTCTTGCCGAACACACCGACGGTCGAGTTCGCGCTCCCGCCGTCGGTGCCGCTGTTCGGCGACACGTTCCTCTGGGACGTCACCCAACTGGACTGGCTGTTCCTCCTCACGCTCGTCGTCATGGTGTTCTACGTCGTGGTCCCCCTGTCCGACAACCGCCGGCTGACGGCGTACTACTGGCGACAGTTCCGGAAGAACCGACTCGCGGTGGTGAGCCTCGGCTACCTCGTCGTCGTCTTCCTCGTCGGAATCGTCGGGCCGGTGTTCATCCCCGCGCCCGAACTCGAACTCACCCGGCAGTACCAGCCCCCGCTGTTCACGACCGTCGATTCGTCCGTGCCGCTCCAGTGCGTCGGCGAGGTGACGGGGGACGTCTGTCACGGCTCGCTCGCACATCCGCTCGGGACCACGTCCGACGGCAAGGACATCCTCGTCCTCGTCATCTACGGGATGCAGGTGAGCATGAAGCTCGGACTCATCACGACGCTGCTCGTCATCTCCATCGGGACGGCCGTCGGCACCGTCGCGGCCTACTCGGGTGGGATGGTCGACGAGGCGCTGATGCGCTACGTCGATATCCAGCTCACCTTCCCGACCTTCCTGCTCTATCTGCTCTTGGTGTTCCTCTTCGGCGGCTCGCTGTTCATGTTCATCGTCCTCTTCGGCCTCACGTCGTGGGGGGGTATCGCCCGCCTCGTCCGTTCGGAGGCGCTCCAGCTCAGAGAAGAGGAGTACGTCCTCGCGGCGAAGAGCGCCGGGGCGAACGCCGCCTACGTCATCCGGCGACACCTCGTCCCGAACGTCTCTTCGACGGTCATCACCGCCGCCACCCTCGCCATTCCGGGGTACATCCTCGCGGAGGCGGCGCTGTCGTTCCTCCAGCTCGGCGACCCGACCATCCCCTCGTGGGGGCAGGTCATCGCCGCCGGGCGCTCCGACCTCGACAGCGCGTGGTGGATTTCGACGTTCCCCGGCTTCTTCCTCTTTTTCACCATCCTCGCGTTCAACTTCATGGGCGACGCGCTTCGAGACGCGCTCGACCCGAGGGCAGACAGATGAGCGGAACGCGACGGGACCCACTGCTCGACGTCGAGGAACTCCGCACGCGGTTCAAGACGGACGAGGGTGTCGTCCGCGCGGTCGACGGGGTTTCCTTCTCCGTCGGGCGGGGCGAGACCGTCTGTCTCGTCGGGGAGTCGGGGTCCGGCAAGACGGTCGCCTCCGAGTCCATCACCCGCCTGATTCGGACGCCGCCGGGCGAGATTCGAGGGACCGTCCGGTTCGAGGGTCGCGACCTCGCGACACTCTCCGACGCGGAGCTCACCGAGATCAGAGGCGGCGATATCGCCCACGTCTTCCAGAACCCACAGGGGGCGCTCAACCCGGTCTACACCGTCGGCTGGCAACTGGTCGAGGCGGTCCGTCTCCACGACGAGGTCACCAGACGGGAGGCGAGAGACCGGGCGCTCGAACTCCTCGACCGGGTGGGCATCCCCGACGCGACCACCCGGTTCGACGACTACCCTCACGAGTTCTCGGGCGGGATGAAACAGCGGGTCGTCATCGCGATGGCGCTGGCGTCGAACCCCAAACTCCTCATCGCCGACGAGCCGACGACGGCGCTCGACGTGACCATCCAGGCACAGATCCTCCGGCTCCTCGTGGAGCTACAAGAGGAGTTCGACATGAGCATCCTCCTCATCACCCACGACCTGGGGGTGGTCGCCGAGGTGGCCGACCGGGTGGTCGTGCTGTACGCGGGGAAGGTGATGGAGACGGCGGGCGTCTACGACCTCTTCGACCGGCCGTCGCACCCGTACACGCGGGCGCTCCTCGACTGTCTCCCCGGCCGCGGCGGGCGGATGCGCTCTATCGGCGGGACGCTGCCGGACCCGACGGACCCGCCGCCGGGCTGTCGGTTCGCCGCGCGGTGCCCACACGCCGTCGACGCCTGTACCGACGGGGAACAGCCGCCGCAGTACGCGGTGAGCACGGGTGACGAGCACGCCGTCGCACACGAGGTCTCCTGCGTCCACTTCGGTCCCGGCGGGGACCCGAGCGTCGTCCTCGGCGAGCGAGCGGAGACGACCGGGTCGGACGGCCCAGCGACGGGAACGGGAGGTGACGACTGATGCCACTCTTGGAGGTGCGTGCTCTCGAGAAACACTACCCCGTCACGGAGGGGCTGTTGAAGACCGAGGTCGGTCGAGTCCGCGCGGTCGACGGAGTCTCGTTCACCGTCGAGCGCGGCGAGACCCTCGGCATCGTCGGCGAGTCCGGCTGTGGGAAGTCGACGGCGGCGACCTCGCTCCTCAGACTGGAGGAGCCGACCGGTGGGCAGGTGCTGTTCGACGGCGAGGACATCACCTCGTACACCCCGGCGGAGCTGAAGCGGTTCCGGCGACGGGCGCAGATGATCTTCCAGGACCCGACGTCGAGTTTCGACCCGCGGATGGCCGTCGGCGAGGCGGTCGCGGAGCCGCTCGTCATCCACGGGGTCGGAGGACGCGAGCGCCGTCGTCGTATCGTGGCGGACCTCCTCGAACGCGTCGGGCTCTCCGCGGAGGACATCGACCGCTACCCCCACGAGTTCTCGGGCGGACAGCGCCAGCGCATCGCGCTCGCGCGGGCACTCGTCGTCAACCCCGACCTCGTCGTCGCCGACGAGCCGACGAGCGCGCTCGACGTCTCCGTGCAGGCCGAGATTCTCACGCTCATCGAACGAGTCCAGGCGGAGTTCGGACTTGCTATCGTCTTCATCAGCCACGACATGGGCGTCGTTCGCGAGGTGTGCGACCGCGTCGCCGTGATGTACCTCGGGGAAATCGTCGAACTCGGGCCGACAGCCGACGTCTTCGACTCCCCGCAACACCCCTACACGCGAGCCCTCCTCTCGTCGATTCCGGAGCCCGACCCGTGGTCGCGTGGCCTCGGGACGGTCCTCACCGGCGACGTGCCGAGCCCCGCGAACCCCCCGGCTGGCTGTCGGTTCCACACCCGCTGTCCGGAGCTCGTCCCGCCCGAGGGGTACGAGTTCACGCGGGCGGAGTGGCGCGCGGTGATGAACCTCCGCATCCGGCTCGAACGGGAGGGAATCGACGTTGACGCCGTCCGCGAGTTCGTCACGGGTGAGGCGTCGGGGGAGCGTCTGGACGACGAGGTCGCGGCGGCGGTACGCGCGGAGTTCGAGTTACCCGAGACTCTGTCGGACCCGAGCGCCGAGCGCGTCCTCCGAGACGCACTCGACGACGTCGTCTCGGGTGACGACGATGCGGCACGCGACCGTCTCGCCGAGGCGTTCCCGACAGTCTGTGCGGGCGACCGGCCGGCGCTCGAACCGACCGACACGGGCCACGAGGCGGCCTGTCACCTCCACCGCGGATACGAGAGCGCCCCGGTCGACGGGGAGAGGACACAAGAGACCGCGCCGGGCGCGGACGAGTAGGTGACAGAGAGGAGGCTGGGCTTTCCGGGGACCGGCCGCTTTTGCGCGTCGCCGCCCGAGTTAGACCGATGACACGCGCACTGTTCGTCGTGACGGAGGAAGGCTACTGGGGAGAAGAGTGCATCGAGCCGCTGCAGACGCTCACCGACGCGGGCGTCGAGTGTACGGTCGCGACGCCGACCGGCAACCCGCCGGTGGTCGACGAGCGCTCCGTCGACCCCGGCGAGGTCGGCGAGGAGCTCGCCACTCGCGTCACCGAGTGCGACGCGAACGACGAACGACTGAACGACCCCGAGCCGCTCGCGTCCGTCGACGCGAGCGAGTACGACGCCGTCGTTTTCCCCGGTGGCCACGGCACCGAGTGGGACATCAATCAGGACCGCCACGCCCGCGCCGCGCTGCGGGAGGCCGTCGAGGGTGACGGCAAGGCGCTCGTCGTCTGCCACGCCGTCGGCATTCTCGCGTTCACCCGCGACTCCGAGGGCGACTTCCTCGCCACCGGCCGGAACGTGACCGGGTTCCCGAACGCCTGGGAGGAGGGCATCGTCGACGACCTCGACCGGATGCCCGACGGGCGGAAACTCCCCTACTGGGTCGAAGACGAGGTGAAGGCGGTCGGCGTGAACTGGGACGCCGAACTCGACGCGGACACCTCCGTCACCGTCGACGGCGACCTGGTGACCGCACGCGGCCCGCCCTCTTCGCACGAAGCGGCGCTGACGCTCCTCGACGAGCTGGGCCTCGACGCGCCGAGCGCCTGAACCGACCGGAACGTCGGAGACCGGAGCGGTGCGACGGTGCCGGGCTCCCCCACGAAACCGCGACGGCGAGTCGGTCGTGGAGGCGCGCTCGGTCCCGCTCGATTGTCGGTGACGTTCGTGACGGAACCCCCGAAACACGGGGAAAAGAAACCCTTTAATCGGTGTGGCTGAACGCCTAGGCTAGGTATCGATGTCAAGCGTTCACGTTCGGACTGTCGCCCTTCACGACAGAGGTGGTCCCACTGACTGACACCCGACTGCTCGTTCCCGTCTCCGAGTCGAACACGCTCCGGAACACCGTGGGGTACGTCGTCCAACACGCGCTCGACCGCGCCGAGGAGACCGGCGAGACGCCGTCGGTTCACTTCGTCTATCCGGCCTCCGAACGGCTCCCGTCAGAGACGGAGACGACCGAGTTCGAGACGGCCCAGTCCCTCCTCGACCGGGTCATGGTCTGGGCCAGCGAGGACCTCGGTGACAACGCCGACGCGGTCGAGTTAGAGACCGCGCTGGTCGGGGGGCGAGAGTACCTCTTCAGCCCCGGCGACTACGCCGACGTGCTCGCGCGATACGCCCGGAACAACGACCTCCACCTCGCCGTGTTCGACCCGGGGTTCGCCCCGCTCGGCACGACGCCGCTGCTCCCGCCGCTCGAGAACGAGGTACGGCGGGCCGGTCTCGAGGTACGGGAGGCACCGGCCACCCGCGAACGGCAGAACCCGCTGCTCGTCCGCTCCGGGAACGTCACACAGTTCCTCGGGCTCTTCTCGGTCTCGTTTCTCTTCTATCTGTTCTTGGCCGGGTCGGTCGTACCGTTCGAGCTGGTGACGGGAGCGATCAGCGCCACCGTCGTCGCCGTCGCGCTCTGGGGCGTCTCGCTCACCACGCCCATCCGGCCGACGCAGGCGGTGAAGCGGCTCGCTCGGGTCACCCTCTACATCCCCTACCTCCTGTGGGAGATCGCCAAGGCGAACCTCGCTATCGCCTACGTCGTCCTCCACCCGTCGTTGCCGATCGACCCGGAGGTCGTCGAGTTCGACGCCGCCGTCTGGTCGGCGCTGCCGGTGACGACGCTCGCGAACAGCATCACGCTCACGCCGGGAACGCTGACCGTCGACGTCACGCGGAGCCACTTCACCGTCCACACGCTCACCCGCAGTTCGCGCGAGGACCTCTTCTCCGGCTCGTTAGAGCGTGCCGTCCGGTTCGTGTTTTACGGCCGTGACGTCGCCCGCATCCCGAGCCCGCTCGAACGCCGTGAGGAACGGGAGGACGCATGACGCTCGTCGAAGACGTCCTCCTCGTCGCCGCGGCGGCGTTCGTCCTCACCTCGCTGGTCGGCGTCTACCGGATCGTCCGCGGCCCCACGATGCCCGACCGAGTCATCGCCGTCAACGTCATCGGCTCGAACACCGTCATCGTCATCGCGCTGCTCGCGGCCGCCATCGGCGAACCGGGCGCACTCGACATCGCGCTCGTCTACGCGCTGTTGAACTTCGTGTTGAGCATCGCCATCTCGAAGTTCTCCGTCGAGCGCGGGGGGGTGCTCTGAGCGATGACGCCGACCGAAATCGCCGTCGTGGTGCTCGCCGCCGGCGGCGTCTTCTTCGCCGCCGTCGCGGCCGTCGGCCTCGTCCGACTACCTGACCTCTACACCCGCGCCCACGCGACCTCGAAGAGCGAGACGCTCGGCGCAGTGTTGACGCTCGCGGCGGTCGCGCTGGTCGTCGACGCGGGGTTGTCGACGCTGAAAGCCGGACTGTTACTGTTGTTCATGTTCCTCACGAATCCGACTGCCGCACACGCGATTACCAGAGCCGCGGCCGAGCAGGGTATCGAACCGTGGACCGTCACGACCGACGCCGAGTCGGAGTCGAAGTCCGAGTCCGAGACGGGGACGGAGCCCGACGCCGAGACATCCCCCTCGACGGAGGTGGACGAGTCGTGATCACGGCACTCGAAGCAGGGCTGTTCGTGTTCGTCCTCGGCTGTGCGGTCGCGGCCGCGCTCCTCCGTGACGTCCTCGGCTCGATCATCGCGTTCAGCGCGTACAGCCTCGGCATCGCCATTATCTGGGTGTTCCTGCGAGCGCCCGACGTGGGGCTCACGGAAGCGGCCGTCGGAGCCGGCGTGATGACGATTCTCTTCTTGTTGACCATCGCGAAGACCGTCCGCCCTGCCGGCGAGCGGACCTTCGAACGGGTCGACCTCCGCGCGGCGGGGGTGGCCATCGCCCTCGTCGCCGTCCTCTCGACGACCCTCTTCGCGCTCCCGGCTGTCGGCTCCGCCGACTCGGCGGTCGCGACCGACGAGGTGACGAACTACTACCTCGCCAACGCCTACACCGAGGCCGGCGTCGAGAACGCCGTCACTGCCGTCCTCGCGGCGTACCGCGGGTTCGACACGCTCGGGGAGGCGGTCGTCGTCTACGCGGCCGGTGTCGGCCTGCTGCTCGTCCTCGACAGGGAGGTGTTCGGATGAGCGACGCCGACCGGTCCGCCGGCGACCTCCCCGGGAACGTAGCGGGCAGTCCGTACGTCGAGAGCCCCATCATCATGACGACCGTCCGCGTCATCACGCCGTTCGTCTTCACCTTCGGGCTGTTCGTGATGTTCCACGGCGCGGACTCCTCCGGCGGTGGCTTCCAGGGCGGTGTCATCGTCGGGACGGTCGTCCTCATGCTCGGACTGGCGTTCGGCATCGAGACGACTCGGCGGTGGATCGGCCCGACGCTCCCCGTCGCGTTCATCGGGTTCGGTGTTCTCGCGTTCTTACTCATCGGCCTCGGGTCCGTCTTCCTCGGCGGGGACTTCCTGCAGTACACCACCTACGGCATCAAAGACGCCTCGAAGTACGGCATCGAACTCGTCGAACTCGCCATCGGGCTCATCGTCGCGGGGGTCGTCAGCGGCCTCCTGTTCGTCATCGCCGCCGGGCCGCGGAGCGACGAGAACGGAGGTGATGCGGCGTGATCGACCTCCTCGCCGACCGCCTCTACTACCTCGTCGCCTTCCTCCTCCTGGGCGTCGGGACGTACACCATGATCGGCAGCCAGAACCTCGTCAAGAAGGTCATCGGCATGAACGTCTTCCAGACGGGTATCTTCCTGTTCTTCATCGTGACCGCGTTCGTCGACGGCGGCAGTCCCCCGCTGTTGACCGCGCCCGAGCCGTACGTCAGCCCGCTCCCGCACGTGCTGATCCTCACCGCCATCGTCGTCGGCGTGAGCCTCACCGCCGTCGCCCTCGGCCTAATCGTCCGGATCTACCAGGAGTACGGCACGCTGACCGAGGAAGGCATCCGGAAGGTGATCGCCGATGAGTGACCTCCCCGCCCTCCTCGTCGCGTTCCCGATTCTGGGCTCCATCGCGGTGCTACTCGGCGGGCTCGTCCGCTCGGAGACGGGCTGGCCCATCGCGGTCGTCGCGTCGGCGGTCCAGACCGCCGCGGCGGTCGCCCTCGCCGTCGACGCGTTCGGTTCCCAACCGGTCGCGTACGTCGTCGGCGGCTTCACCGCGCCGTTCGGCATCGAACTCGTCGTCGACGGACTCTCCGCGACGATGGCCGTCCTCGTCGCCGTGGTCGCCCTCGGCGTGCTCGGATACGCCCGGCGCGCCGGCCCGCGGTCGAACGCCTTCTACGCGACGTATCTGCTCTTGGTCGCCGGGCTGACGGGAATGAGCATCACCGGCGACGTGTTCAACATGTACGTCTTCCTCGAAATCACGGGGCTCGCCGCCTACGCACTCGTCGCGAGCGGCGATGGGGGACGCTCCGCCCGCGCGGCGCTGAAGTACCTCCTCGTCGGGACCGTGGGTGCGTCGCTGTTCCTCCTCGGCATCGGCTACGCGTACGTGGCAACGGGGACGCTCAACATGGCCGACCTCTCGGCGCAACTCGCGGCGGTGGGCTACACCTCGCCGCTCGTCCGGGCGTCGTTCGGCCTGCTGGTCGTCGGTCTGTTCGTCAAAATCGCCGTCTTCCCCGTCCACACCTGGCAGCCGGCCGCGTACGCCGGGTCGCCCGACTCGGTGAGCGGGCTCATCTCGGCGCTCGTCTCGACCGTCGCGGCGTACGCCCTCATCCGCATCGTCTTCACCGTGTTCACCGTCGACTTCCTCGCCGCGAACGAGTTCGCCCAGACCGTGCTCGTGGCCGGGGCCGTGGTGAGCATCGTCGTCGGGAGCGTCCTCGCGGTCACCCAGCGCGAGATCAAACGGATGCTGGCGTACTCGTCGGTCTCGCAGTTCGGCCTCGTCGTCGGCGCGATCGCGGTGGCCAACGGGACCGCGCTGACGGGCGCGATGATCCACCTGGTCGGCCACGCCATCATGAAGGGCGGGCTGTTCCTGACGAGCGGACTCATCGCCGACGAGACCGACGCGCGAACCATCGACGCCTACGAGGGGCTCGCGGAGCGGACGCCGATAGGTGCGGCCGCGTTCGGCGTCCTCGCGCTCGGGATGGTCGGCGTCCCGCCCGCGGTCGGCTTCGTCGGCAAGTGGTACATCGCGCTCGGCGCGGTCGAGGGGCGCGCGTGGCCGCTCGCGGTCGTCATCCTCGCGAGCACGCTGTTGACGCTCGCGTACTTCGCGCGGGTCCTCGAACGGATATACTTCCGCGACGCGGCGTCGGCGACAGTCGACGGGGCCAGCGCCGACGTGGACACCGACACCGGGCAGCCCCGGACCGTCGTCACCGACGGGGTCGGCACTGAGACCGTCACCCGGGCCGCGCGGGTGTCGACCGGGATGCGGGCGACGGTGCTGGCGGCGGCCGTTCTGGCCGTCGTCCTCGGCGTCGCCGCGTTCGAATACGGACAGCTCCTCGAACCAACCATCGAACGGCTTCTCGCATGACTGAACTCACGTCTCTCAGACCACTCGCCGCGGTGCTCGTCTCAGCAGTGATCATCGTCCCGATTCTCGCGTCGCGCGGACGGCCGAACCTGCGGGAGGCCTGGACCGTCCTCGCGGCCGTGACGAAGTTCGGCCTCGTCGCCAGCATGGTCCCCGGCGTCCTCGCCGGCGACGTGTACGTGACGAACCTCGGGACGTTCGTCCCCGGGGTGGAGTTCGCGCTCCGAGCCGACCCGCTCGGCATCCTCTTCGGCCTGCTCGCGAGCATGCTGTGGCTCGTGACGAGCTTCTACAGCATCGGCTACATGCGCGGCCTCGACGAGCACGCACAGACGCGGTACTTCGCGGCGTTCGCCGGCAGCCTCTCGGCCGCAATCGGAATCGCCTTCGCCTCGAACCTGCTCGTGCTGTTCGTCTTCTACGAACTCCTCACCGTCGCGACCTACCCGCTCGTCACCCACGACGAGACCGACGAGGCGCGGGCGGCCGGCCGGAAGTACCTCGCGTACACGTTCGGCGGCGGCGTCGCGGTCCTCTCCGGCGCGATCCTCGTCTTCTGGCTCACGGGAGCGCCCGGCGTGCCGGGGACGACGGCGTTCTCCGCCGGTGGCATCGCCGCGTTGGCCGCTGCCGACCCGGTGTTCGCCCGCGCCGCGTTCGCGCTGCTGGTCGTCGGCTTCGGCGTGAAGGCCGCGCTCATGCCCATGCACTCGTGGCTGCCGGACGCGATGGTCGCGCCGACGCCCGTCTCCGGACTGCTACACGCGGTGGCCGTCGTCAAGTCCGGCGTGTTCGGCATCGCGCGCGTGGTGCTCGACGTGTTCGGCCCCGACCTCGTCGCCGACCTCGGCGTCGGCGTCATCCTGGCGGCCGTGGCGGCGTTCACGCTCGTCGTCTCGAGCGTCATCGCGCTCCGACAGGACAACCTCAAGCGCCGGCTGGCGTTCTCGACGGTGAGTCAGCTGTCGTACATCGTGCTCGGCCTCGCGGTGCTCAACCCCCTGTCGCTCGTCGGGGGACTCCTCCACATCCCCGCTCACGCGTTCATGAAGCTCACGCTGTTCTTCTGTGCCGGCGCGCTCCACGTCGAGACCCACACCGACGACATCAGTAACATGGCGGGCATCGGGCGGCGGATGCCGTTGACGATGGCCGCGTTCGGCGTGGCGGCGCTAGGGATGGCCGGCATCCCGCTGGTCGCAGGCTTCGTCAGCAAGTACTTCCTCCTCATCGGCACGGTGTCGTCCGGCGGCATCGTGTTCACCGTTGCACTCCTCGTCTCGGGCGTCCTCAACATCGCGTACTTCTGGCCGGTCGTGTACACGGCGTTCTTCGAGTCACCCGGCGAGGCCGACCCGAAGCCCGTCGTCGAGAACGTGCTGGGCGGCCGGTACGGCGCACCGGAGACGGCACCCGACGGTGGCTCGACACCGGACGACGACGGTGTCCGTGACGACCACGGCTACGCCGCAGACCACGAGGGCCAGGGGGTTGTCGACGACGCGGAGGCCGCAGCACAGATCGAGCGCGACCACGGTCACGACTCGGGCCTCGCGTGGGAACACCGCGCGTGGAACGGGGCGGAGTCGACCTGGTTCATGCTCGGCCCCATCCTCTTCGCGGCGACCGGCTCGCTCGTGCTCGGCATCGTCCCCGACACCGCGGTCTTCCTGCGAATCGTCAGGCTCGTCGTCGCCGGCGCGACGGGGGTGAGCGTCTGATGGTCTCGGTCGAACCGTTCCTCCCGCCGTTCGTGCCGGTCCTGCTGGCGGCGCTCGTCATCCCGTTCCTCGGTCGGCGAGCCGGCCACGTCCTCGGAATCGTCGCGACGGGCGTCGTCGTCCCGTACGTCTGGCTGTCGCCGGCGGGACAGCACCTCCCCGTCGCGCTGTTCGGGTTCGACGCGGTGCTGTACAACGTCGACGCGTTCTCGACGCTGATGGGGCTCGTCTTCGGCCTCATCGGCGCGGTCGCCGTGCTCTACTCGTGGTACTCGGAGGCCGACTCGCTCCAGACGGCCTTCGCGCTCTCGTACGTCGGGACGAGCCTCGGGGCCGTCTTCGGTGGCGACTGGCTGTCGCTCGTCTTCTTCTGGGAGCTCATGGCGGTCACGAGCACGCTGCTCGTCTGGCACTACGGCGGCCGGGCGGTGCGAGCGGGCTACCGATACGCGATACTGCACGGCATCGGCGGGACGCTCCTCTTGGGAGCCGTCATCTGGCACTACGTCGAGGTCGGCTCGTTCCTCTTCACCGCGACCGACGGCGGCATCGCGGGCCCCGTCGCGCCGATTCTCGCGGCCGTCGGCATCGGCGTCAACGTCGGGTTCGTCGGTCTGCACGCCTGGTTGCCCGACACCTACCCGCGGCCGCACATCGCCGCGAGCGTCTTCCTCTGTGTGTTCACCACCAAGACCGGCGTCTACGGGATGTACCGGGCGTTCCCCGAGGGACAGCTCGCCATCGCGTACATGGGCGGCATCATGGCCGTCTTCGGCGCGACGATGGCGCTGTTCCAGAACGACATGCGGCGGCTCCTCTCGTACCACATCCAGTCACAGGTCGGCTACATGATCGCCGGCGTCGGCATCGGGACGACGCTGGCACAGGCGGGTGCGATGGCGCACGTGTTCAACCACATCCTCTACAAGGGGCTGTTGTTCATGACCGCCGGCGTCGTCGTCTACCGGACCGGGACCGAGAGCCTCAAGAAACTCGGCGGGCTGGGTCGCGAGATGCCGCTGACCGCCGTCGCGTTCGTCGTCGCCGCGCTCTCCATCGCGGGCTTTCCCCTGTTCAACGGCTTCGTCAGCAAGGGAATCGTCATCGCGGCCAGCCACTACGACTTCGCCAAGGGACCGCTCTACGTGGGCGGGCGGACCACCCTCGAGTGGCTTCTCCTCGTCGGGGGCGTCGGGACGTTCATGTCGTTCATCAAGTTCGGCTACTACGCCTTCTTCCACGGCGAGTACGAGGGCAGCGTCGCCGACGCCAACATCGGTCAGTCGGTCGCGATGGTCACCGTGGCCGTCCTCTGTGTCTTCTTCGGCGTCGTCGACTCGGCGCTGTTCGGGCTCTTGCCGTACGACGTGACCTCCGAGGCGGTCGTCTCGCACGCGTACACGACGTACACGGTCGACCACATCGTGGAGGGACTGGCCCTCGCGGTGGCTGGACTCGTGGGCTTCGTCCTCGTCAAGAAACCGCTGTCCCGAGTGAAACGGGTGCCCGACGTCGACGACCTCTACAACCCGGCCGTGTTGTACGGGAGCCGCGCCCTCGTCGTCGGGACGACGGAGCTGTACGCGGCGGTCGACCGGGCGGCCGTGGCGACGACGCGCCTCGCACACACCGTGGTCACCGACCCCCGGTCGGTGCTCGCACGGCTCGGCGACGGGGAGCCGACCCGACTGACTGCCGACATCGGGACGAGTATCGTGCTCGTGACGCTCGTCCTCGCGGTGACCGTCGCCGTGTTACTCATCTGATTCGAATGCACCGTTCACGACACTCGGGACCGACGGTCGCCGACACGGCCCCTGACCCGACGAGTGAACCCGAACCCTGATTAGCTCCGCCTCACATCCCTCGATGATGGACGATGACTGGTTCGACGATTCCGAGAGCCTGTATCCGGAGGGGATGGACGGACCGAGGGTCAAGACCCCGTCCGTCGACGTCCCGTCCGCGACGGGTGACGTCTTCCAGCGCTCGGAGATCGCTCGACTGTTCGTCCTGCACGTGTTCGTCTGGAACGCCGTCGTCTTGCTCGTGAGCCTCGGCGCGATGCTGATCTACTTCCGCAACGACTGGACGACCGGCGGCCGGCTGCTCGTCGCCGGCGGCATCCTGTCCCTCTACGGCCTCTACCGGTGGCCGCGTGAAGACGAAGCCGACGGCGAGAGCGAAGAGGGCGAAGCCGACGGCGAGAGCGAGTCAGCCGGGGCGGACGCCGGCGACCCCCCGGCCGAAGAAGACGCGACGGTCGAGTCCTGAGTCGCACGTGGCCTCACGGGTGGTCGCCGGTCACGGCGTCCCGTCCGCCAGCACGCGGACCAGTTCGTCGGTAATCTCGACACCGAGCGCCAGCTTCGACCCCACGAACGCGTCCGAGGAGTCGCGCGAGACGAAGAGCGCCCGGGTCTCCTCACTCCCCATCACGCTCGCGTCGTTGGCGACGACGAACGCGAGGGCCGACCGGTCCATGATGCGCCGGGCTTCCTCGACCATCGCCTCGTCGTCCCCCGACGTCTCGGTTTTGAAGCCGACGATGGCGAGGTCAGGATACCGCTCTCGGACCGTGTCGATGAGCTTCGGCGCGGGGTGGAGGTCGAGCGTGCGGGCTTCGCCCGAGCGAATCTTCTCGTCCGCCATCTCGACCGTGAAGTCCGAAATCGCCGCCGCCGACGCCAGCACGTCCGCGCCCGCACAGGCGTCGAGCGTCGCGTCGAGCATCTCCTCGCTCGACTCGACCCACTCGACGTCGGCGTAGTGAGTATCGACGTCGGGTTTCGTGCTCCCCGTGCCGTGGACGAGGGTGACGGTCGCACCCCGAGCGTGGCACGCTCGGGCGAGCGCCCGGCCCATCTTCCCCGAGGAACGGTTCGTCAAGAGGCGGACCGGGTCGACCGACTCGGCAGTGGCTCCCGCCGTGACGACGACGTGCCGGCCAGCGAGGGGTCGCTCCGAAACCGCGCGGGCGACGCCCGTGACGATGGCGTCCTCGGTCGCGATCTTCGCCTTCCCCTCTTCGAGACGAGGGTCGACGAACTCGACGCCCCACTCGTCTAACTGGCCCAGCGCGTCCATCACGCCCGGGTGGTCGTACATCGGTTCGTGCATCGCCGGCGCGCAGACGACCGGCACGCCGGCCCCGAGAGCCGTCGTCGCACAGGTGGTCACCGGCGTGTCGTCGACCGCACCGGCGACCTTCCCGACCGTGTTGGCGGTGGCCGGCGCGAGGAGGAGGACGTCGGCCCAGCCCTCTCTGCCGCACAACTCGACGTGCTCGACGCGTCCCGTAATCTCGGTGACGACGTCGCGCTCGGTGGCGAACTCCAGCGCCCAGGGGTGGATGATGCCACGGGCTGCGGGCGTCATCACGCCTCGAACCGAGGCACCGTGGCGGCGGAGTTCGTGCGCGAGTTCGACGCACTTCACGGCCGCAATCGAGCCCGAGACGCCGAGCGCGACGTTGACTCCTTCGAGCATCTACCACGAAGTGGGTCGGTCCCCGATAAAAACCGTCGGGTCGGTCGAGGGGGACCCCCCGACGGTCGCGCCTGCGCCCTCGCGTACGAAGAGCTATCAGTCGACCGTCACGTCCCACGACGGGTCGACGCGCCCCCGGTCGTCGTCGACGAGCGAGGGGTGAGTCCGTTGTCGCTGCTCGTGTGGTTCGGCGAACTGTTCGCGCATAACCGCTCTCGATTCGGCCTGCCGCCGCGCCTGTTCTTCGGCGTCGATTTCCTCACATCCGGGAGGAACGTCTCTTCCCCGGTCGGTGAAGTACCCCTCGGGCGTGACCCAGTCGTTGTAGAAGGGCGTGTTCGAGTCGTGGACGAGCGTGATGCCCACGGCCGCCCCGTGACCCGCGGCGACGACCGCCTGATGGTACGTGTCGGCGAGGCGACCCGTGGCGTAGAGGCCCGCGACCGAGGTTCGGCCGACGCCGTCCTCGTCAACGAACGTCTTCGAGCCTCGTGCACGCGCCGCGACGTCCTCGGGGAGATACGAGGCATCGCTCCACGAAGCGGCGACGACGTACCGGGCGTCGAACGAGTCGCCCGCGGCGGTCGAGACCCGGAAGCCCGACGCCGTCGAGACGACTCGTTCGACGCGGCCCGGTTCGAT